>CAZQMI010000122.1:0-6891 GCA_964594475.1 uncultured Thermoplasmatales archaeon | reverse complement strand
CTCTTTTCCGGCGGAATGAAGAAGCATCGCGCTGTATATATATTCCATTTTCTTTGGGCCTCCTATTTGTTTATGTCATCATTTTCTTTAAATCTTCATCGAGTCCGTCTTCTTTTACCTGTGATGCTACTGACATCATTGACCGATGTGCTTTTGAAATTATGAATGGTATGGTTTCTTTCGTTGGTATGCCTTGACTGAGGGCAAGTGCAAAGGCATGTTGCTGTGCTTTCATAATCAATGGTTGAATTGTTAATGCATGTGGCCAAGCGGTTTCAAGAGCCAGTCCAAATGCATTTGAAACAGCTAGTTTGATTTGACTGATGTATTGATCAACATCAACATCAAGGACATCTGGTTTGAAGACGAAGCCATCTTCAAATGCTCCTTTCAGATTGATACCGATTTCAAGAGGATAGATTTCAAGACGGGTGAGCATCTGTGCCATTTCACGTGGGATTTTCTCACCAGCTTTCACAACAACCTTGTCTTTTTTAATGACCACTTTTCCACCCTGAATGGCAGCAGGGATTCCTACTTTTTGCAGGTCTCCTACGATTGGACCTGGTTTAAAGGGGGTATCTCCGGCTTTGACCATGATATCCTCAGATGCCGTTTCTCCTCCCTTAGCAGGAGCGTTTGTTCGGGTCTTTTTCAACATTCCATAGAGTTTGAATGGGTTCATCTCTGTGGTGATAACTGCGGTTTGACCGGTGACCACGTCCTTTAATGCTGAGATGCCCTTGACTTTTTCTTCTGCATCATCAAATGATCTGAACAGTAAGGTGTTTTTTGATGAGCGAATTACGGCATGTTCACGAATGTTCTTTCGCATTTGTTGCATTTGAGGGGCAGGGATACTGCCAATTTCTGCAATACCGACGACAGGGTATTGAGTAAGAAGCGAGGTAAGGTCCTTGACTTCCTTGTATTTCCAATCTGCCACATGCGCCATTGTTTTTACACCTATATTGCTAATTTCTCTGATGGGCCCATGGTTGTTTTTACATGGATGGAACGGATGTTCATTCGACCGCGTTCCAGCAGTCCCTCCAGTCTTTTGATGATCGTTCTGATGTTTTCTGCGAGATCCTCGCTTGACATTTCCTCGTCACCGACAATGGTGTGAAAGGTGGTGTTGCTTTTTGACCGGAGTTTCACTGTATTTCGAAGATTTTTGACGGTGTCGGAGACATCTCCTCCAGGTGGAACCGGTTTAGGCATTTTTCCTCTGGGACCTAGAACAGTACCCAGTGTTTTACCAATAGTTGGCATGAGAGGAGCCTCTGCGAGAAAGAAATCGTGAGTATCAGCGATGTTTTTGACCTTTTTTTTATCATCTGAGAGGTCATCGATTTCTTCTGGTTTGATGAGGAGGTCGACGACATTTTTTGCATTCAATGCCAATTCGCCGCTGGCAAATAGTCCTATTTTTGCTTCTTTTCCTCTTCCTTTAGGAAGAATTATTTCCTCATCTATTCTATTTTTTGGAATACTGAGATCAAGATTTTTTAAATTAATGACTAAATCAATGGTTTGATTGAATTTTCTGTCGTTTTCTTTTGATGCTTGTTTGATTTTTTCAACAGCGTCAACGATGGTTTTATCTGCCATATCTATCATTCTGTTTGATTTTTATGAAGTATACTCCATGGTTAGATGGAAATGTACTTCTCGGGAATGAGAACCCTATTTATAAAAGTTTGGTAGGTTTTTCCCTTTTTTTATGAGCACATGCGTTCTAAAATGAGTTCCAGTATTTCTTCTGGTCCTCTGAGATGCCGTAATTCTTTTTTGATGATTAGTGGTGTTCCTTCGATATTATCCTTGGTTCCTTTTTTATCGGTGAATAAAACAGCTCTTTTCTCAGTGATTTTTGAGATGCTGCCAACGATTTTTGCTTTTTTTTGTATGTTTTGATTGTAGCGTTGCACACAGGTAAGCAGGATTTTTTCTCTGTCTTTGCTCACTGCTTCGAATGGACATCTTCCCAGTGGGATAATTGTATATCCGGCGTCTTTTAGTAAGCTAAAAATTTCCGTTTGAAATCCTTGTATTGTTGCAGGTGATGTGTTTTTCTCATTTGATGCTTGTGTTTTTTGTTTCTGTTCTCTGAGAATATCGATATCATGAATGAGAGAGTCATCGAGAAGATCTTCAATACGAAGGGCAACATCGACTCGAGCGTTCATTCCTTCTTCGTACATGCGAACGGTTCTTCGAGAGACATGCACAGATCTTGCAAAACTGCCTAATGATAAGTTGTGTTGTTTGCGTAATTGTATGAGTCGTTCACTATCAAGATTTACATAAAATCCACCCGGGGCTGCATAGACTTTCAGGGGAATTCCTTCTAGGAGATGGTTTTTTAACGTTTCTGGATGTATAGTTTGAATTCCGAAACGGTCATAAACAACCTCTTCTTCGAGCTGTCCTGAGCCTGCTCTGATGCCAACGAGGAGGGGATGACCATGAAGCAGATTGGCTAATTTTTTGAGTTCGAATGCCACTTCTTCGGGAAAAGCATTGATATTGGTTAATACTTTTATGATAAGAAGTGTGTTGTCTCTTCGAGCGATTAAATCAAATCCAATTGGTCTCATTGAATAGACATCTGAAACATAGAATCCTGCGTTGCTGAGTATTGCTCGTACTTGTTGAAGTGTTTCGGTCCGATTCATAGCTTTATGTGCTATAAAACTCAATAAACTATTTTAAGTTTTTTCATATCTGTTAATTACTACAAATAAATATTTATAAATATAATTTATCTTTATATAAAAATATATTGTTGATTTTATTAATTTTATGAATGAAATGTAATACAAAATCTATAAAATTTGTAAAGATAAAAAAGGGACGATGTCCTTGAGTTTCATTTAAAAAAACAACTAATGAAGAAGATTAAATCCAATACATCTTTTGAGTTCTTATTTCATGGTGAGCAGAAATGATAGCATCAAATGATATATTTCCTCAGTTCCAGAAAAAGCAATAATAGGGGCGGTTATTGTTTTTAATATGATAGTTGAATTTCATTTTGGATTGTTCATTGATTTTTTCTTAGAATGAAATGATTTGGTTTTGGAAGGAAAAGATGATAGTGATGTTGGAAAAACATATAAGGATAAAAAAAACCTACTGGGATAGAATATGTGGATTGGTATTGATGATACAGATTCGCCTCAAGGTGGATGCACCACCTATGTTGCATTTGAATTGATTACAGCATTACAACGTCAAGGGTATTGGGTGTGCGGTTTTCCTCGTTTGGTCCGGCTTAATCCAAATATCCCATGGAAAACCAGGGGTAACGGTGCAGTTGCATTTCAAGTGTCGACAAAGGGAAAAAACCAAGTGATCCTTGGGAAAAAGAATTCAGAGAAAATCATTGGATGTAAGAACACAGATTGTCATGAAGAAATGAATGCAATACAAAGAAATGAAATCATCTCAATAATCGAAAAAGTCATTGACTCGTGTGCTGAATTAAAGGGAAAGAATACAAATCCAGGTTTTGTGATAATTAATCAACAACTAGATGAATCATGGTATCAAAAAGCGGTGAAAGGAATTGTTGAATTAGATGAAATCACCCATTTTTTACTACACAATGACATATTTTTTAAGAAATATGATTTAGGAAGAGGGTTGATTGGTGCAACCGCAGCGATATCGTGGAACCCAAGTTTAGATAGAACCTTTGAATTAATCTCTTATCGAAAAAAGAAGTTTTGGGGATCAAAACGAAGAATTGATGAGCAGTCGGTGATTGCTGTCGATAATAAGAATTCAACCATTTTTGATTGTTATGACTAC
Source organism: uncultured Thermoplasmatales archaeon (assembly GCA_964594475.1). Taxonomy (GTDB): domain Archaea; phylum Thermoplasmatota; class E2; order DHVEG-1; family DHVEG-1; genus EX4572-165. The sequence goes on along the minus strand of CAZQMI010000122.1, from coordinate 3,072 downwards.
CGTAATAATAAGGTATGTATCGCCCCTCACTCTCCTTGTCCTGTGTTATTTGGTATACGGGGTACAGATGAATTATGTTTACCGCGTTGTTATAAAGATCTGAAAGCTGAAGAAAATCAGGGATGGTTGCTTTTTGAATCAAATCAGGCCACTGATGATCAGTTCATTACGTCATCAATTGCCTATCTTCAACCATATCAATCGGTGATTATGCAGGGAACGGTTGAAAAAAATCCTTCAGATTTTCCAGGGGGTCATGTCGTTTTTACTCTTAAGGATGCTGAAAAACATGCTATTGATTGTATTGCCTATGAGCCTACCAAACAGTTTCGAGGTATCATTCGAAAACTACGGGTGAATGATGAAATTATTGTCTTTGGCGGAGTGCGAAATCATCCATTGACCGTGAATATTGAAAAAATAAAAATTGTGAAGCTATCAAAGCGTATTGAAAAAATCAATAATCCTATCTGCCCAGAATGCGGGAAACATATGAAATCCAAGGGAAAGGATAAGGGATATCGTTGTAAAAGGTGTAAGACGGAATCAATGTATCCTATTACAAGAGAGAGAAAACGAGTGTTACAACCTGGTTGGTATGAAGTTCCGGTGGTTGCTCGAAGACATTTAACAAAACCGGTGAGTTTGTTAAAAAAATAGATGATTTTATTTTGTATTAATAAAAACGAAAACGGATGAATTCAGCGATGTCATAATCATCAATATCTTCAATGTATTCATCTGTTTGAATAGTTCCAGTGGTATGAATATGGAATCGCCAGTAGTTGATAAGACCGAGAACGGATTGATAATCGCTGGTCTCTATGGTGATTTCTGCTGAAAGAGTTAGCGTGTCAGTGTGTCCGGTAATGTTTAATTGAGTTGGGATGAGAAATCCATTCTTGTATGCAATAGCGGTTGGTGTTATGGTAAGTGAATCCTCAGGGATGTAGGTAAAACCATCTTGGTATTTATTGATGACAAGAAGTGGTTTTCTATGAAACCATGTGACTAATATAGTTGACCAGGTAATTGCATAGTGTGCTGTTTTGGTTTTTCCCCAGATCCATCCAAAATTGAATCCGGAGTAAATGGTCACATCCCAGTTGTGATCATGATATCCTTCCCCGGACACGGCGATGGTTTCATTATTATGGGTGATAGTACCCTGTACTGTTGCCTGTGGAAGGGGCACAGCCCATTTCCCCGCAGGTGTTGTTCCCTTCCATCCTTTGGTGATTCCTTGATAGGTGAGTGATAATGATGCGTTATTGGTTTTGTATTGTATGGTGTAGAGAAAGGAATCATTCTGATTGTCTTGTTCTCCGTTCATAAGGATTTCATTGTTTTTTATGATGAGCGGTTTGTTTTGGTCATAATGAATAGTGTCCATATAATCGATTTCTCTATGTTTTATCAGTGTGGATCCTTGATAATAGATGTTGAGATTGATGACGGAAAATTTCATGGCGTATATTTCGTATCGATGAATACTGAATTGCACGGTATGATTCGTATCCAACGAGGCATCGAAATACCACCATTCAGTGCTTGGGGTGATAGTAGGCGTATGATATGCATCATCGGCAAGGGTGATGGGTTCTGGAATGAAGCTAGGATGTGTTTGTGTGGTGTGCTGGTTTGGTGAATAAATGGAAACGAGAGGTGTATAGAATGATGGAAGGACGAATAGTATGATAATAAGAGTGAAGAGGGCAATTCGTCTCATACAATATGTTGAATGGGCTGAGTTTATTTAAATAATTTTGCTTTTAAAATATTAATTGTTTGATTTCATGAAATGATAACAGAACTTTTGAATAATATTTTTTTATTACAGAGTTTCGTATTTAGGATTAATAATTATATTTGATAGATATGAGTTAATTCATACCACTCTAGCTAAAACTATTCTACACTATTCATGATCGCAGAATACTTTAATACACGGGATTTGATTTATTTTTTTGATTGGCAAAGAACGTTGACTTAAGAGAGTGGAAAAGAGCGATATGATGATTCTTGATCAGCTTCCTCAGTGGTTACAAATCTTTCTCTTATCTATGATTCCAGGCTTGGAATCACGTTTTGTTGTCCCACTTATCGCACTGCATGAGTTTGGATGGCAGTGGTATTATGCGTTTCCCGTTGCTCTTGCAGGTAACCTTATATTGGTTCCTTTTATTTTATTGTTTTTTAGAAAGGTCGAACAATACCTTCGCCAGTTCCCCTCATGGAGTAAAGCTATGGATTGGGGATTTCCAAAGATAAGAAAGAGAGCAGATAGTAAAATACGGAAATATGAAACCATTGCCTTGGTTTTTTTCGTTGCAGTTCCTCTACCATTTACTGGTGCAGGGTTGGGTTCGTTGATTGCATATCTATTTAATTTAAGGATTTCCAAATCATTTCTCATGATTTTCATTGGGGTGCTAATTTCTACAAGTATTACTACAATTATTTATATTACTGGATCGAATTGGATTTTTTTTAATTAGCATAATAGTTGCTTGCTTAATTGGTTATGATGATTGTAGGAAATTAATAATCAGCTAACCGTTAAAATAGAGAAAACAGCCCTCTTAATAAATGGGAAGCGTAATCCTTTTTAATGGTTGATTGCTACCATGTCGATAAAAAAAACTGTATGCGGGCGTGGTGTAGCCTGGTATCACTTAAGCTTGCCAAGCTTATAACTCGGGTTCAAATCCCGGCACCCGCATTCATTTTACACTGTCATTATTGATGTGATGATTTCTATATTTAGTAGATATTTGTTACGAAAAGAATGGAAGGCAACTTGGTTGAAAGCACTCGAAATCGTCCTGCTGAAAGCGGATGGTAAATTATTTATAATTGAAGCAAGAGAACTGTTTATGGGGTAAGAGGTATATTTTTTCTTTCGTTCAAAGCATCCCATCCTAGACTTTCCATTTGAAAATCCTCCCTCTTACTCCATCACTATCATAATCCTCTGAATGAGGAAATAACGTGAGGGAGAGGTAACATAAAATGTTTTTTTGTATTTGTTTAGCTTAAGATAAGCAAAGTTCCTTTCTTAGGAGTCTTTCA
>CAZQMI010000121.1:0-6930 GCA_964594475.1 uncultured Thermoplasmatales archaeon | reverse complement strand
AGAACTTAAGAAAAATGCACGTGGCAGCATTGAACATATCGCAAAGAAACATCATTTCTCAAGACAAAAAGTCTGGAGAATCATCAAACGGCTTGAAAAGAAACAAAAGATCTGGGGTTATAATACCGTCATCGATGATGAAAAACTAGAAAGAAAACGATTCGTCATCCTTATTAAACGATCAACTGAACCCATTGATGATGCCATACCAAAAATCATTGATCTCACCATGCATAACAAAGGAGAGCATGTGGGAGTTGACGTGGAATGTAGTAGTTATCTTCATGGGAAATATGATTGGTTATTTGTAGTCAGCGCAGAAGATATGAAAAGTGTGAAACAATTCAGCCATTTGCTTACCAAGGAATATCATCTCTGGATAAGTCAAGTTGATATTTTAGAAGATATCTTCTCAGTAAAAAAATGTGGAATTGTCAACCCTAACATGGACGACCTTAAGAAATTAGTGTAAATTCAATTCTCCATCGACCATTTTCTCTTTATTTTCTTCCAAAGATAAAAGGAAAAAAGCAGCCGAGATGAAAAAATAGAACTAAAGTGCATCAATTCTTTCCTGAATGACATCACCCAATCGCTTTATTCCCTCTTCAATCTGATCATTGGATGCATATGAGAAATTCAAACGCAAAGCTTGAGCACCTCCACCATCAACATGAAATGCTTTTCCATGTACATAAGCAACCTTATTTTTAATGGCATCAAGAAACATAGTCTCAGTGTCGATTCCCTCCGGTAAGGTCACCCAGGCAAACATGCCGCCATGTGGTTTGTTGCAATGATATCCATCAGGAAAATACCGTTCCATTGCATCCATCATGAGATCTCTTTTTGGTTTATACATCTGACAAATCTTTAAAATATGCAAATCAAGCGACCCCTGATGTATAAACTCGTTTGCAATATACTGGGTAAAAGTATTGGTACACAGATCAAGAGCCTGCTTGCATATCACCATTTTTCGGGTTAACTTTTCTGAAGCAACGGTCCAGGCAAGCCGAAACCCTGGAGCAAGAATCTTTGAAAAGGTAGACATGTAAATCACTCGTTGCTCATCATCGAAGGCCTTGATTGGTTTAATGTGATCGATATCATACCCCAATTTTCCATATGGATCATCCTCCACAATAATCAGGTCATGTTCACTTGCGATATCAATAAGTTGTTTTCTTCTTTTCTCAGGCATTACAACTCCCGCAGGATTCTGAAAGGTGGGAACAACATAGATGAATTTGGGGATGATGTCCTCTTTTTTCATTTCCGTTATGGTCTCCTCAAGGAGATCAACTCTCATTCCATCATGATCGAGAGGAATCCCAGTGAGATTGCTTTCATAGCTTTTAAACGCATTAATGCCACCAAGATAGGTGGGAAGACCAACAAGAGCCGTGTCTCCCGGATTTAAAAACAATTTGCCAACGGTATCCAACGCCTGTTGAGACCCATTAGTGATGATAATGTTTTCAGCAGTTATATCTTGAATTCCATCTTTAACTGCCCGTTCAGCGAGACTTTCGCGTAAATCAACAAATCCTTTGGTTGTACCATATTGAAGTGCTTCTTTGCCATGATGTTTCATCACCGTATTGACGATACTAGTTAAATCATCAATGGGAAATGATTTTGGATTTGGAAGTCCTCCAGCAAAAGAGATGATCTCTGGATCCTGAGCAACCTTCAGTAGCTCACGGATCACTGATTTTCTCATCTTTCCCGCTCTATCTGAATATAATCGATCAATGTTACCCATAAAGCACCTCACATGAGTTGATAGAAATTGTTTTTATATGTATTTCGCAAAAACATTGAAATACTGGTAAGAAGATGGGTCTGTATTATTCGTTTTCAGACCATAAAAGTGGATGGAGCGGTTCCTTAAATGCAGGCATGGTCTCTAGTGTTTCACGATCAATATTAAAGCGATGCATTATGTGAACTGCAATATCCTCATCCGTTGATAGCAGACCAGCATCATCGGAAAACATCACACTTGCCTGTTCCTTTAGGACCTTATTTTCATCCCTCATAATCAATCAGTAAATAAAGGTAGGTTTTCCTTAATAAACCTTTCTTAAAAAAGGGAGAATATATGGCGGAAAAACATTTATTCAAAAACCCTATACTGCACAAAAAGTGGACGTGACAATAAGATGGAAGCAATTATTCTTGCTGGAGGATTTGGAACCCGGCTTAGACCATTAACCTATACAAGAGCAAAATCACTTTTACCAATCATGAACAAACCAATGATTTCCTACCTCATTGATTCATTGCCCTCAGAAGTCGATAAAGTGATATTAGCGGTGAATTACCGAAAAAAACAAATCGAGGAATTTTTTGAGGAGTATGACACAGGAAAGGAAATCATCGTCAATGATGAACCAGAACCATTAGGAACCGGTGGAGCAGTAAAATTTGCTGAAAACCATCTAACCCGTGATTTTTTTGTATTAAACAGTGATATAATTTGTTCACTTGATCTTTCAAAGATGATGCGCTTTCATCAAAAAAAGCAAGCGGCGGCTACCATTTCACTTTGGCCGGTGGAAAAAGTGTCTGAATTTGGAGTAGCAGATGTACAAGACGATGGACTTATCACTGGATTTGTTGAAAAACCAAAACCAGAAGATGCCCCATCGAATCTGATCAATGCTGGTGCCTATTTACTCAGCCCGGATATCCTTGATTACATTGAACCAGGGAGACTAGTGAGCATGGAAAAAGAGATATTTCCACAAATTATCACGGACACTAATCGTTTTTATGGGTATCAATTCGATGGATACTGGATGGATATTGGTCGTATTAAAAGCTACCTTGATGTCCATACATTTCTTTTAAACAAAGAGGGGCTGACAAATTATCATGGAAAAAACGTCAATATCAATGGATTCCTTGAAGGAACTGTTACTGGGGATAATGTCACTATTGAAAAAAATGCAACCATCAAATCCTGCATCATCCTTGATCATGCCCATATCAAAGAATACTGCAAGTTGGAACAATGCGTCATCGGAGAAAAAAGCATTATCAACACCAATTGTTCGTTGAAACAAACCGTGGTTGGAGATTATGAAACCGTTGAGAAACATACAAATCTTGTGAACAAAACCATATGGACCCAACCCGTTCCGGAAGGATACCCGAAAAAACAAATAGGAAACCCGATCCAATCCTAAAATAAGTACAACAAAAAATCTCCAATGCAATCACTTTTTATAATGCTGCCTTAATTGCGAATACATGACAAATTCAATAAACAAACATATCTTTCGTGCCTATGATATCCGGGGCATTTATCAACAGGATATTGATCCGGATCTTTTCTATCAAATCGGAGTGTCAGCAGGAACTTACGTTTTCAAAGAGCTTAATGGATCAGATATGACTATTGGTAACGATCTTCGTCGATCAAGTCATCCTCTGGCACATGCCTTCATCTCAGGGGTTTCAGCTGCTGGAATCGATGTCTCATATACGGGTACTACCTCCTTTGGACAAACACTTTTCTCTGGTTGGAAGGATAAAAAAGCGCTCATTGCTTTCATCACCGCTAGTCATCTTCCCGCTGAATGGAACGGTGTTAAATTCTACTATGGAGATGGCGTTGGCCTTCCTGAAGAGGAATTAATGAAAATCCGAGATATCACTCTTGATCAAACAGGGAAAGAAAGAAGTTGGAAAAAAGTAGGAATCGTCAACGGCACACAACCAGAACCATCTTATACAGATTTTTTCAAAACTCATTTCAATTATAATCAATCTCTCCGGGTGGCAGTTGATTGCGGTGGAGCAAGTATGACACTTTCTGCACCAAAAACCTTTCAAAAAATTGGAATAGATGTTGTCCCTGTGTTCTGTGATCCAGATCCTAGTTTTTCACAGCGACCATCAGATCCAAAACCAGAGAATTTGAACACACTGATCGACACGGTGAAGGAGAAAAACTGTGATTTCGGTGTAGCATTCGATGGAGATGGCGATCGTAGTGTCATCGTGGATGACCAAGGAACCGTGCTTTCTGCAGATCAAACCGGCATCGTCATCGGAAAACATGGGCTGGATAGAAAAAAAGGGACCATTATTGCAAATGTTGAATGTTCCAAAGCAGTCTCAGAGCAATTAGCTCCACTGGGACATCAGATCAAACAAATCCAGGTGGGCCATACTTTTCTTACGCTTCATGCCAAAAAAGAAAACGCACTACTGGGCATTGAATCATCAGGACATCTCATTCTACCTCAGTATGTTCTTTTCGATGATGCATTGGTCATTCCATTGAAAATCGCTGAAATCCTTGATCAACAGCAGACAGCATTAAGCACCCTTATCAATGAAATCCCAGTTTATCCACGTGTGAAACTGGAAATCAGCTGTAGCGATGACCATAAATTTTCCGTAATGAGAAATATCATTCAAGAATTCAAAACGATATATGAAGATACCAATACCATGGATGGCATACGAGTGAATCTTGATGAAGGATGGGTGCTTATCCGTGCATCGAATACCAGCCCCATCATCAGGCTTACTACAGAAGCAAATAGCAAAACACAGGCACAACACATCGCAGATGAATTCAAAAAGAAAACGAAAGCAATCATTAAGAATGTACCTTCATGAACACAATAGAGGATGATAATGACCCAATTATTTGGTACCAATGGCATTCGTGGAATCGTCAATGAGTACATGACCATAGATCTTGCAAGCAGAATTGGAAAAGCCTGGGGAACCTATCTTTCAAAAACAAACAGTAATCCTCATGTGGCCATTGGAACCGATGCCAGATTATCAAACGACATGTTGAAACAAAGCGTGATAGCTGGACTGCTTGCAACGGGCTGCAGGGTCACCGATATCGGATTACTTCCTACTCCGGCGGTTCAATACATGGTCAAAATTAATGATTTTGATTCAGGTGTAGTCATCACTGCTTCACACAATCCACCTGAATTCAATGGAATCAAGGGGATTGCCGCTGATGGAACTGAATTCTCAAAACCAACTGAGGAGGCAATCGAAGACCTCTATTTTTCCCAGCAATTCAGCTTAAAAAACTGGGATCAAATCCATCGAGTCGTAAGAAGGGAGGACGCAGTTGACTGGTATAAACAAGCGATACTAAAAGGTGTAAACTATGATGTTATTCGAAAACATCAGTTCCATGTTGTACTGGATTGTGGAAACGGAGCAGGAAGTGTAGTCACCCCTGATCTTCTTAAGAGATTGGGATGTAGAGTAACTTGTCTATTCTGCACCCCTGATGGACATTTTCCCGGCCACCCCTCAGAACCGATTCCAGAGAATCTAACAGAACTAATGAAGACGGTTAGGCAAACCAAAGCAGACTTCGGGGTAGCCCAAGATGGCGATGCCGATCGTGCCATTTTCATTGATGAACAGGGAACATATATCTGGGGAGATCAAATCCTTACTTTAATGGCCGATTACATCACCTCTACACATCACGGAGGGACCGTTGTAACCCCAGTGAACAGTTCAACCAGTGTGGATGAGGTAGTGAACAAAAACGGTGGGACAGTGATTAGAACCAAAATAGGATCACCTACCGTTGCACGAGAAATGATCAAACAACAGGCGGTGTTTGGTGGTGAGGAAAACGGTGGATTAATCTTTCCTGAATTGCAGTTCTGCCGTGATTCAGCCATGACCATTGTCAAGATGCTTGAGCTCCTGGTTCAAAAACAACAAGATTTATCATCACTTTTAAATCAACTTCCTCAATATGAGGTGACCAAAACAAAAATTTCCTGTGCCCATAACCTCAAACAAGCAGTACTACAAGATGTTATTAATCATGTGAAAACAGATGAGCATATAATCGATACTGATATCACCGATGGGATTAAGGTCTATTATTCCTCAGGCTGGGTATTGATACGTCCATCTGGAACAGAACCACTCTTTCGAGTGTATTCGGAAGCAAAGACTATAGAAGGAGCAACAAAGCTTGCAGAAGGATTCATTCCCATTGTTAAACGCATCATAAAAGAAAAGAATTATTGATTTAAAATATCATATATGATATTATTTTCAATCCAGGTTTTCTTCGATAATTAAGGTTACTGCATCTATTAGTGTGTCCAGTACCCAGTCGGAATTTCCATATCTAGCAATTTGGGGCAGATGGATGAATCCGACATTTGTGTTATGATCTTGTGCACGAATCAAATGAAGAGATTCATAGAACAATGCATTACAGAGGTAGAACCCAGCAAAATAACTCTGATCAGTTGCCATGGAATTTTGTTTTAATATGGTAACTGTTTCCTTTGTTTTGATGGTGGAGAAAAGAGCGAAAGGACCTGTTTTATTCACCCGATGAATCGAGGAAAACAACTGTTCTTCATAGGGATCATAGAATACATTAAAAGCAATGGTTTCTACTTGAATTGCTGACGAACCGGGAGCCAAACCTAGACAGATGATAAGACTAGAGTTACTTTCTTTTACATATTGATGCATCAGTTGTAATGCCTCGGAGAAATCCACAGGCAAAACAATGCCAGTAACCGTTCTTCCCTGAATCAAGGTCCCATTCAATGATTCAGCCACAAGACTAGAAGGATTCCCTTCAATAGATGCCCATGGTTGGAAACCGGTTACTAAAATCTGATCAGTAAATGATTGATGATTCTCTCTTGCCCGAGTATCAATCTGGGATATCATAGGAAAAGTCAGGATAAGAATTAAACATGAACAATAGAACAATCGATGAAGGTACAGCAAATGATTTCTAGTCATTGATAAAAATAACAGTGAGAAAATATTAAAATGTTTTCCTTAAAATGGCTTCATCCCGAAATAGATAATTAGGGGATACATCATTTTTTAATTTCACGGATGGGATGCGCAAAAAAGAGAATAGAACCAAAGATATTGAACCAT
>CAZQMI010000120.1:0-7012 GCA_964594475.1 uncultured Thermoplasmatales archaeon | reverse complement strand
TTTATTTAGAAATCTGTATCCATATAAAAACGCATGCAGAAAATTATATAAACCCTTATTTAATTTATACTCTGTAGCTTAAAGATAACAATGGAGGAGAGTGAATCAACAACCATATCCTCTAAGGGAGGTTCAAAACAATCTATTGTTATTGAGGCTGCATTAAGGAGGTAAAAAAACAATAGTAACCACTTAGGTGAATAGAGTGAAACATATGTCTCAATCTTCCCTAAATAAACAAAAATGGTGAGGAAAAACACAAGACATATTAAAAAAAAATTGGAGGAAAAGTATGACAACCAAAAAGGACAATATTTATAAAAAAATTTTAAGCAGCTGTATCGTGCTCTGCATGGTACTCACCGGTTTTGCAGCACTCTTTGCCGCAGGACCAACCGGTACCGTGCTTGCAAACGGAACCACCGCCGAACCATCAATTAGAATATATGGTGAAAAAGACGCCGTATACCCAACACATTCATACTACGGATCACAAGACTTCGTCTACCCTGAAGAATACGATCCATTCGACCCAGGGATCATCGAAAAAGACAGCATTACCTTTAACCCTGCGTTCTTTGATGGACATGATGGCCCATACCAGATTAAAGCCCAGGGAGATGCCAGTGAAAAAATATTCCTGCGTGCATTCTATGAACCAGGATATTACCATGGCGTCGATACGCTTATGGATAGACACTCAAACGTCAACCTATATCCAATCGATACCTTTGATGCCGTAGTCACCGAAACATCCTACTTCTTAGTCACCGCAAACGATCGAGAACCAACCGTTGGATACCCTGATGAAACCAAATTCGTTTTCCCATATAAATCAACTGATCCAAACAACCCAGGTATGGAACATGCTGATTTAGTATCCATGGTTGATGCAGCGAACATGCAAACCATGCAAGAAACCGATGGTGCCATCAAAATCGAAAAAGAATTCGAATTCACCAATGTTGACTACAGTCAACCATTCGACATCGAATTCCTTGATCACAAAGTAACCGTTAAAAACTTTGAAAACCTGGACCCATGGGACAAACTCGACCTTAGCCTTACCTATCTTGGAAACATGTACGAAGCAGCACCAGGAAATCAAGATACCATTTCAGTGTATCAAGATCATTGGGGCCCAGGCTTCGAATACTTCTTTGACCGAGAAAACGATCCACAATGGAGCATGACCGATCCTGCCCATCGCTGGTATCTTCGAGTAGAAAACGCCGATGAAGACTATCTGCGAATTAGCCTCGGTCGATGGCTTGTGGCTGGAGAGACCTTCTATGTGGATGGTGTCCGTCACGACATGCCAGCAGTCTATGTTGATAACTCAAACATGCGCGGATTCAAATACATCACCATGCAAAGCCCCATTCCAAAGGGAACACCTATCTGGGCATCACCACTTTCAGCAAATGTAAAAGATGAAACCCATGTGACCTCACAATGGCTAGCATCTCTGCCAAAACACCATGATGTTTGGGTACTTCCACCATTCCGAGATAGCCATCACATGATCGATGACATCGGCATGGAAAAATATAGCACTGGAAAAACAGTCAGCGTTCCTGAGATGGGTCTTCTCATCGATGGAATGAAAGCACCGCTTGAATTCTTCTGGATTGATGAAACAACCGAAGAACGATTTGATTCAAGTCTTACCGAACGACTATACACCTGTCCAGATTATGAAGATGAATACTGGATGTGGAATAACGTTCATACCAAACCATGGCAATACACCGAGTTCGTTCTCCCTGATCAAGAACAACCGACCGATATGTATGTACTGAAAGATATACCAGGTTGGTATCCATATACCACAGCAGATGGCAATGAATACCTGATCACTGAATCATACATTGCAAACAACAGCGATGTAAGCATCTATCGAGGAGATGATCCAAAAGCCTACTGGGAACATGAAATCTATGACCGGGTGGCAACCATCGCTCTTCAAAAAGAACGATATGAATACTATCAAATGCCACGAATGGTCTATGAATACGATGCAGCCAATCCTGAAGATTTATACATAAATGAATATAATGGAAACCCAACTGTTCGCATTTATGGTGAAACTGATGCAGTGTATCCAACACATTCCTACTATGGAACACAAGACTTCGTCTACCCCGAGGAATGGTATCCATTCTATCCAGGAACCATCACCAAAGATGCTATCACCTTCAACCCTGCTTTCTATGATGGACATGATGGCCCATACCAGATCAAAGCCCAGGGAGATGCCAGTGAAAAAGTATATCTTCGAGCATTCTATGAACCCGGATATTATCATGATGTTGACTGGTTAATGGACACATATTCAGATGTCAGTCTTTATCCAATCGATACCTTTGATGCCGTGGTCACTGAAACAAGTTACTTTTTAGTTTCCGCAAACGAACGAGATCCAAAGGTCGGATATCCTGGAGAAACCAAATTTGTCTTCCCATACAAATCAACAGATGCAACAAACCCCGGTTTGGAACATGCAGATCTGGTTGATGTCGTTGATACAGAAAATTTTGGAACCAAACAGTTAACCGATGGAGCAATCAAGGTAGAACGCATGTATGAATTCACTGATGACTCATACATTGGCAGTAGCATTCAATTCCTTGATCATCAAGTCACTTTTGTCAACTTCGAAGATAACGATCCATTCGCTGATAAACTGGACCTTAAGGTATCCTATCTAGGAAACATGTATCATGCAGCAGACTCAGAGGAAACCCATACCATCCCAGATACTCGATGGGGACCAGAGATCTACTTCGACCGTGATAACAATGATGGCCCAATTGATCCAGCACATCGATGGTACTTAAGAATCGATAGTGCTGATGATGACTATCTTCGCATCTATCTGGGACGATGGCTAGTCGCTGGAGAAACCTTCTATACAGATGGTGTCCGCTACGACATGCCCGCTATCTATGTTGACAACGACAAAAGAGAAGGATTCAAATATATCACCATGCAAAGCCCCATTCCAAAGGGAACACCTGTATGGGCTTCACCGGTTTCAGCGAATGTAAAAGATGAAACCCATGTGACCTCACAATGGCTAGCATCACTACCAATGAACCATAACGTTTGGGTATTACCACCATTCAGAGAACGCCATCACATGATCGATGATATCGGAATCGAAAAATGGGTGTCACCATCAGGATGTGTAAAAGTCCCACTCGCGGGATTACTCCTTGACGGCATGAGATCACCCCTACGATTCAAATGGGTCAGTGAAACCATCGAGGATCGATTTGATACCAGTCTAGCAGAACGATTACATACCTGTGAACCTGGTAGCGGGGATGGAGATAAAACTGGTGATTTTGATTGTGAGGAATGGTACTGGTACAACGTGTACACCAAACCAAATCAATACACTGAATTCCTCCTCCCTGATCAAGAACAACCATGTGACAGCTATGTTGCAAGTGACGTACCCAGCTGGTATCCATCTTACATTGATGCCGATGGCAATGAATACCTCATCTCCACGGCATGGATGGCACCAAACTGTGAACAGGAAAACAAACTGATCGACTGCAAAGACCCGGAACAACATGACATCGTTGACATCTATGAACTCATCAATTCAAACTATTATCTAGATGCTCAAAAGATGACCTTTGAATTCGATGCATTTGATAGTACTGGACTGTTCATCAATGAAAACGGACTACCACCAACTGCAGATGCTGATGGGCCATACTCCGGATCTATTGGAAACCCGGTTACCTTCAATGGTTGCAATAGTTATGACAATGATGAAGGTGGCGCAAGCATCGTCAGATACGACTGGAAGTTCCATTCAACAGATACCTGGCATATTGATGTCGGCTGCACACCATCATATACCTATGATACCGCTGGAACCTACACGGTTACCCTGCGAGTATATGATGATGAAGGAGCATCTGATATGGATACTGCAACAGTCAGTATTGGTCAAGGTATGCTACCACCAACCGCAGATGCTGATGGACCATATAACGGAGGCATTGGTGATGTGATATCCTTTGATGGAAGTAAAAGTCATGACAATGATGAAGGTGGAAATAGCATCGTTCAATACGACTGGAAGTTCTATACTGCTGATACCTGGCATAACGACATCGGAGCATACCCAACACATACATATAGTGCCATTGGAACCTATACGGTAACACTTCGGGTCACCGATGACGAAGGAGAAACCGATACGGATACTGCAACTGTTGAAATCAATGACTGTGGTGTGATCACCATGGAAGATGTCTGCATCAATCCAGGTGGAACGGCAACAGGATTATTGAAAGCAACAGGAATCAACGAAGAGGTCGGTTCATGTGAGATCACACTCGAATGGGACCCAACTGTAGTCAACGCCATCAATCTGGACGCAAGTGACTTTGAAAACATGGATTACTACATCAACGAAGCTGCTGGAACCGTGTCCATTGTCGCATACAACACCAATATCTATCTAATGGGTGATTTCACCATCGCTGAAGTAGAATTCACCAACGTTGGAAGCTCTGGAGATTCATGTGATTTGGAGATTACCAATAGCTTAGTTTTGGATAATCAACCAAAACCAGCTGAAGTCTGTCATAACGTGCATAATGGCATGGCATACATTGGTTGCAGCAATGCAGACATGAACGATGATGGACGAGTCGATCCTGGAGACGTTCGGTATCTTGCCAAATATCTCACTGGTGATCCAGCATATCAACCACTCTACGGAGATGGTGATGTCAACAACGATGGAAACATTGATCCTGGAGACGTTCGGTATCTTGCCAAATATCTCACTGGTGATCCAGACTATCAACCATTGTATCCACCAAATCCATAAAAACAGTGGATTACAACGCGACAAACACATAAAACACTAAACTCTCTGGAAGAACACGTGAAAAGACTCTGATCTTTTCATATTCTTCCTTTCTCTCTGTTTTTTTTATGAGAGCATTATAAATTAGGGTGACTGTAAATATGAGGAAAACAATGAAAACACGATTACCTGTTATTATAAGCTTTATCTTTCTAATTCTACTGTTCAATATCAACCCGGTTCATGCACAAGACACTTCAATAACACTAGGATCAACATCTATTGATGTATCAGAACAAGCCAATCTGCCTTTGCAAGCAATCAATATCGATAATCTTGGATCCTTTCAACTCACTATCACTTGGGATCCAACCGAACTAGAGCTCAACGACATTCAGGAACTATCATCATTTTCACTTTCAAGCTACATTGACCACGACATAGGAAAGGTTACCATCGTGGGCTACAGTATCGATGGAAAAACCGGATCCATTAATCTAGCTACACTAGTCTTTACCCCACTTGGACAACCTGGAGATACTGCAATAGTTCACATACAAGACTGTCGACTTCTCTCAGCCGATCCAAAACCAGTTCAACTATCTCACACAACTAAAAATGGAACCATTCAGATTAAGGATTCAATCAATACTGATACCATTCTATCACTATCAGATATCCAATTTACCCAAGAACGTGACCAAATCAGCTGGCTACAGGTAAACGAAGTTGAACAACTAGGATCATTTCAAATCAATATCACCTGGGATCCAACCATAGTCGATCTCAATCAGGTACAAGAGGCAGATTTCAGTCTTTCCACCTATATTCACCATCATCATGGTTATGTCAATATCGTTGGCTACAGCATGGATGCAAAAACCGGATCCTTTGATCTTGCTTTGTTAGATTTCACTGCTGTTGGTGCACCTGGAGATAGCTGTTCATTGACCATTATCACTTCACGATTATACACCGCAGATCCCAAACCAACAAATATTCAACATCTCACCAAAAACGGCCATGCTACCATCGATCACAGCGCTCAGCAGGATGCACAGCTCATCATTGATGATATCGCTCTTGCACCTGGCAGAAGTCAAAACAGCAAGCTAACCCTGGAACAAGTTAACTATCTTGGATCATTTCTGATCAATATCAGCTGGGATCCAACCGTTGTAAACCTTACCATGGTCGATGGACATAATGAGTTCTATCTCGCCTGCTATGGTGATTACCAGCATGGATACTTACACATGGTCGGCTATAGCATTAATGAACAATCAGGAACACTGGATTTAGCTGATCTTACCTTTACTGCAAAAGGAAACCCAGGCGATCATTGCCTGATCGCCATTGCTGACTCAAGGCTGCTTTCAGCCCATCCCAAACCACAGGTCATTGATCACGATCGACACCATGGACAAGCAATAATCATAGGAGAAACAAACCAGGACAGTATTCTCACCGTCACCGATCTCAACATCCCAGAACATGAGAACAATAGCACCAATGTGTCACTAAGCACCATTGACCGCATTGGATCATTTCTGATCAATATCAGCTACGATCCAACAGTTATCGATATCATCGATGTAACACCATCCCAGGATGTAACCGTATACTCAACCATTTCTCATCATAAAGGATATGCAACTCTTCTTGGCTATACAGATGAAGGAAAAACAGGCCTCTTTACTCTAGCACAACTCACCATACAAGCCAAAGGCACGACAGATGATACCAGTCCTCTTACGATTACTACCAGTCAATTGCTTTCCGCTGATCCAAAACCCATACAAATCCAACATGTTACCGATCATGGACAAGCAACTATTACCAAATCAAACAGTAATGATGACACCAAAGATACAACTGAAACCACGCTCACCCTTTCTGATACCACCATACCACCAGGAGGACAGAACACTTCAACGATATCCGTTCAAAATGTCAACAACCTAGGATCATTTCAACTCAACATCACCTGGGATCCAACTGTAATCGATCTTACTGATGTAAGCGAAGCAGCGGATTTCACGGTGTCCTATTACAGTAGTTCATCACATGGATATGCAAATATCATCGGTTATACCATGAGTGGTAAAAGCGGATCCTTTGATCTAGCGGATTTAGAGTTCGATGCTATTGGTGCAGCTGGGAGCAGCTGTG
>CAZQMI010000119.1:0-7098 GCA_964594475.1 uncultured Thermoplasmatales archaeon | reverse complement strand
AGAGCTGCAGGAATAGTAATGGCAGTATAGAATTTAACAATAAAGGGCAAGGATTCATTGAAGTTAATGGTCACGCCTCCGGGTCCATGAAGAAGGACAGCAGCAATCACAAAAGAGATTAAATACCAGGGATAGAGTTTCAGAAACCAAGGTAATGGGTTTTTACTTTCTTTCTTATCCTTTTGTTCTTTTTTATGTAAGTGAGATAAAATATAGGGCATAATGGCAAAGAGAGCGATACCAACAAGAGCCATGAATATACCTGCCTCTAGTTGCCAGAACGCCATCATAGCACTTCCAATGAAGGCTGAGCTTCGTCCTTGATTGGTTAGCATCGTTTTTAGATACAACATTCTTTTTTCTGTATTCATCTGTTGCTTTTTGATTTGGTATCGTGCATACACATAAGCAAGAAGATACATTAAAAGAATGATGCCAGCAACAATGAGTGAGAACTCTATTTGTTTTGATCCAAAAGTGGTACTGATAAAGATACGAAAGAGTAGGATGGGGATAAAAAAATATAGGAGAATGAGTCCTACTTTTTTCATCACTTGATCAATTTTTTCTCTTCCTGTGATTTTTGCGATAAGAATGGTTACAATGAAACCGATTACGATCCAGGGGAGGGTATACAACCCAGAAATATAGGGTAAAATTGCTTGTAATATCTCTATCATAATAGATAAATCTCCTCACATCTTTTTTTCTTTTATTTTTCTTTATCGTTCGATGACTCGTTTTGCTTTGCCTGTGCTTCGTGGAATAGTTTTTGGTTCAATTGCCTTGACGGGAACATGAAGATTGAGTATACTGTAGATTTCCTCTTCTGCTTCTGTTTCAAGATCCTCGGTGTTTCCTTCTTTCCATCGGGCATCAGTAGGTTCGATTTCAACGGAAAGTGAAGTAATGTCGCCTTGTTTGGTTTTCACGATTTGATAATTATCTGAAACACCTTCTACCTTCATAAGTGCAGCTTCGATCTGGCTAGGAAACACGATAACTCCTTTCACTTTCATCATGTCATCGCTTCTTCCTTTAATCCGTGATTGGATTGGTAGGGTTCTGCCGCAACTACAGGTCTCCTCCATGATGGATGCTAAATCCTTGGTTCGAAATCGAATAGCGGGAAAAGCCTCCTTTGTCAGCGTGGTAAACACAAGTTCTCCTTCTTCACCTGATTCAAGTGTTTCCCCGGTTTTTGGATCAATGATTTCTGTAAGGAAGTGATCA
This sequence comes from uncultured Thermoplasmatales archaeon, assembly GCA_964594475.1. Taxonomy (GTDB): domain Archaea; phylum Thermoplasmatota; class E2; order DHVEG-1; family DHVEG-1; genus EX4572-165. The sequence goes on along the minus strand of CAZQMI010000119.1, from coordinate 5,865 downwards.
GCGTTGATATGTAATCTTTTGTTTTTGCATTCTGAGACCACACCCGGTCCTATGATTTCTGTGAGCCCGTAGTGTTCATGAGCGGTGATACCCCAGCGTTTTTCAACATTGCTTCGCATTTCTTCGCTCCAGGCTTCCGCACCAAAGAGTCCAAGTCTTACATTAAAATCTTTTACTGGATCATACCCGTTTTCCTCGGCTACTTCAGCCATGTATAAGGAGTATGATGGTGTTGAGGCAATGGCAGTAGTTCCAAAGTCCTTCATTACATCAATTTGTCGTTTAGTGTTTCCTGAACTGATGGTGATTACCATAGCTCCAATTTTTTGAGCTCCCTTTTCAAATCCATGTGCACCGGTGAACAATCCATATCCATATGAGTTCTGCATACGATCTCCTTTTCGGAGTCCATTTGCATAAAGGGATCGTGCCATGACTTCACCCCAGAGATCCACATCGTTTTTGGTATATGGTCCAACAACGGGTTTACCGGTTGTTCCTGATGATGCATGCACTTCTACGATGTCATCCATTTCCGTGCAGACTAAACCAAACGGATAATACTTTCGTAGGTCTTGTTTGGTGAGAAAGGGAATCTTTTCAATGTCTTTGAGTTCCTTGATCTCATTTGGATCGACCTTTGCTTCTTTCAATTTTTGTTTATAGTATTTATTGGAAGTATATACTCGTTTGATGAGTTCTTTTAATCGTTTGAGTTGTAAGCTTTTCAGCTCGTTTGACTTCATTGATTCTATTTTTGGATTCCATAATTCAGTGGCCATTAGCTAGCCTCCCGGATTTGTGTGTGGTGAATAGGTTTATCGGTTATAATAATTTTGAATATTTTTCAGGGATTGGAAATAATTAATACTAGAAAGATGATTGCAAAAACACGTATTAAATTGCAATTTCAATGGAAATGATGAAGATGAATGCGTTAGTGATTGGTGCAGGATTAATGGGTCGAGCCATCGCATATGATTTAATTTATAATTCTAGCTTCAATTTGGTGAGTATTGCTGATAGATCTCAGCAGGCTCTAAATGAGGTGGCAGATATAATTAATAGTGAATCATTGAAACAGATGGTGATTGATCTTGATGATTTCGATCAACTAAAAAATGCTTTAAAGAATGCAGATGTGTGTATTTCTGCAGTTCCCTATTATTACAACCTGATGATAACCAAACAATGTATTGATCAGGGCGTTCATTTTATTGATCTTGGTGGAAACAATACTGTTGTTGAAAAACAACGGTCATTAACAACAGAGGCAGAAAAAAATAAGGTTACCATCATCCCTGATTCCGGACTCGCCCCTGGTCTTGTTTCAATCATCACAAAAGATATCGTTGATACCAGTGATTCTGTGGAATCCGTTCATTTACGGGTGGGGGGACTTCCGGTTCATCCTCGTCCACCATTAGATTATGAACTGGTGTTCTCTGCTAATGGATTGATCAATGAATATGTAGAGGATGCATTGGTTCTAGATAATGGAACCATTGTGAAAAAGAAATCACTGTCCGAGATCGAAACGATTGATTTTCCGGAACCATTTGGCACTATGGAAGCATTCATCACTTCTGGAGGTAGTTCAACTCTACCCCATACCTATCAGGATAGAATCAGGTATTTGGATTATAAGACTATTCGGTATCCTGGGCATGCTGAAAAAATAAAAGTATTACTTGATCTCGGGTTTGGTTCAACAGAACCTGTTCAAATAAATGATGTTATGCTTTCTCCAAGGGAAATGCTGATTGCTCAGCTAATTAAGCTGTTAGGGTCAGCATATGAGGATGTGGTTTTATTGCGGGTTATTGCAAAAATAAAGAAAAACGGTGCCCTGTTTGAACGACAATATGATATGATTGACTATAATGATCCAGAAACTGGATTTACTGCCATGATGAGGACTACGGGTTTTCCAGTTGCAATAACTGCTGATTTCCTTGCAAAAGAAATCATATCTAATCATGGTGTGTTTTGCCCGGAGGAACTTATTCCACCAAAATCCATGTTTGTGGAGCTAAATAAACGAAATATACATGTGAAAATATCTGAAAGAAGAATCGATGAAGGGTGACGAAAGGTGCAGTGTATTGATCCTCATTTCTCCGTTCATAAGCAGAACGCAGTACAAAAATATCATGCTTCTAAAGTTGAGAATCAGGTTGATATCGAATTAATATCGCTCCTAGATATGATTAATTCATTTGACGATTTTTTCACCACTAGTAGTTGTGCAGGTAGAATAGTAGTGCTTCAATTACCAAAGATAGGCGATAAGAAAAAGGCAGTGTTTCTTGCAAAATGGCATAAAACAATTTCGTTTGATGATCTCTCCGATGCGGTCTCCAGGTATGATACTGATCAGCTTTGGTTATTAGGTCAACCACCGATTTTTCATATTGGATGTCGGTCATTACAAGCAGCTGACACAATGATTAAGACTGGTATTGCCTCAGGATTCAAGCATTCAGGCATCAAAAGCTTACAGGATCAAATCATCGCTGAGGTATGTAGCACCGAACGAGTCGATATGCCAGTAGGCGAAAAGGGGCGTTTACTTATCGATGAAGTTTTCTTACAATTTCTTCTAAAAAAGCTTAACCGAGTGATTAAGAGAACCCAGGAAAAGCTTATTCGTTTTGAAAAAAATCTAGAATCAATAGGGTGTAAAAAAAGATAGGATTGATGATTATCTTAAAAATTAATTTGGAATGAATCGTTGCATCCAGGCTTTCTCGGGTATTTCGTGGTAGATTTTATAAAGTTCTTTTTTGTGTTTTAAACTTGCTTTTTTCTGTATTTTTGGTTTATTGAACGACCAGTAGTATTTTCGCATTTGTTTTCCTTGTTCTTTGAACTCCTCTCTTCTTAGTTTTAGGAGTTTTTCATTGAGAAGTTCATAGAAAAGTGCACGAGCATATTTATCGATGCTCATATCCTCTATCTCCTTGTTTCCATCAAAGATTTTTTCCACGGTTTTTGCCAGACCAACAGCATCTTCATCTTTCATGCGGAACGTGTTTTTCAGTGCTTTGATCAATAATTCATCCATAGGTCGTTTCCTCACAACCTATGTTTTTGTCTGCTTTGCATATTAAGGAATTATTGTACATCCCTATCCAGGGTTCTTTACAGTTCACACCTATATAGAATAAAAGGAGTTCTCTAATGGCTAAAGCATATGTAATTTAGGCCGAATGCTTTAAATTGAAGATTGATATACCCTAGAAACAATCAAGAATTGGGGAGATAAATAATGACTGAACGCGTGTATAATTTTTATGCTGGGCCGGCGACATTGCCGCTGCCAGCGTTAAAACAGGCTCAAAAGGATTTGCTAAACTGGAAAAACACTGGTATGTCCTTGATGGAGATTTCTCATCGGTCCAAGGAATATGATCAGATGCACACCGAGGCATCAGGATTGGTAAGAGAACTGATGAATGTTCCTGATGATTACACCATTCTCTGGCTTCAGGGGGGAGCGTCCACGCAGTTTTGGATGGCACCATTAAACCTACGTACTGAGAAAAAGCAGTTTGAATATGTGAATACCGGTGCCTGGTCCAAGAAAGCAATAAAGGAAGGAAACTTTTATGGTGATGTAGATGTCATCGCCAGTTCTGAAGATGAGAATTTTTCCTATATTCCGAAGGATGTTTCTTTTAGTGAAGATATTGATTTTGCTCATATAACTGGGAATAACACCATTTTTGGCACGGAATGGCACCATTGGCCTAAGGTTCCATCTACTGTTCCCTTGGTTTGTGATATGAGTTCTCATATTATGGATAAACCCATTGATGTCAACAAATTCGGGGTTATTTATGCAGGTGCTCAGAAAAACATTGGTCCTGCAGGAGTGACACTGGTAATTGTGAGAAATAATCTCCTTGATAGGGTTCCGGAGGAGACACCAACTATGCAGAAATGGCGAACCCATGCGGCTAAGGATTCATTGTTCAATACTGGTCCTACTTGGGCGATTTATATGTGTAAATTGAGCCTTGAGCATTTGAAGAGTATTGGTGGTGTTTCAAAGCAACAAAAGATCAATGAGAAAAAAGCAGCAATGTTGTATGATGTCATTGATAACTCCGGTGGGTTTTATAAGGGTCATGCACGGCCTGATTCACGAAGCCTGATGAACGTTACCTTTAATCTTGAAACATCAGACCTTGAACAACAATGTGTGGAGGAAGCCCTTAAACATGGACTGGTTGGACTTAAAGGTCATCGAAGTGTTGGTGGAATGCGCGCATCTATTTACAATGCAATGAGTATTGAGGGAGTTGAAACCCTTGTTGATTTCCTAAAAGATTTTCAAGAGAAGCATCAATAATCTTCTTCCCCCTTTTTTTCTTTTTTTCATTTTGTTAATCCGTCAGCTTATTTTTAAATAACAAGAATAAGAGAGCGTGTATAAGAAATAGATATCCTAAGGTAGGTGAAAAAAAGATGAACCAAAAAATAATGATTGTTGACGATGAAGAGGATATTCTCACCGCGTTGAAAACCTTTTTCGAACAACATCAGTTCGAGGTAACTACGGTTTCGAAAGGGAAGGATTGTCTGAAACGATTGGAACAGGGATTCAAAGGAATCGTTTTTATTGATATCATGATGCCTAAAATGGATGGTTGGGAAACCATAAATCAGATTGTAAAGCGAGGATTGGAAAAAAACGTTAATATCAAAATCATCACTGGTAAGGGAAGTCGGGACCACGATAAAATTGCTTTACTAGCACCATATATCTCAGATTACATCAGTAAACCCTTTGATGAACAAATATTATTAAGCAGCGTTTCCCGTTCCATTGGTAATACTTAGGATCACCGATTTATTATCTTATGGTGTGGGGGGTGTACAAATAAGGAAATGTTATTATGACAAAATGTCATTTTAACAGTATGGACTTATATATCAAATCGGTTCTTTCCTTTTTTTGCCTACATTAGGTGACCATGGTCCAGATTGATCATCCACCAATTCCATTGTATTGATCTGGGCCATTTACTCTTTTTTTTAAAAATCATCAAGGGTTTTTCTGCTGAGTTCATCCTGTAATCGTTGAGCAGTTTTCCAACTGTGTCTGGTATATGGTGGAAGTTTCTTGTGTTTTTTCACCCATATGGAGAGAAATTTCTTGGTAACAGGATCTGATGGATATCCACTGCCTAGAGGAAGTTTCAGATGTTTCTGAAGATTTTGTTCAATTTTTTTTACTTCTTGATCACGGATGGTTTTTGCAATAATTGATGCAGCACTGACAACTGGATAGAGATCATCAGCTTTATGCTTAGATATGATTTCAATTGTTTTTGGTAATCGTTTACCAATCTCTGTTCCAAATCGTTTTTCATTGACATCTGCTGCATCAACATAGCAAAGGTCAGGATGCAGTTTTTTGATGACTTTATGAAAGGAGTGTACCTCGATTTCATTCATGGTCATCACTTTTCGCATGTCATCGATATCCGATGCAGGGATGATTAGGATTTCAGATGAACAAGCAAGCTGCATGATTGATTTGGAATACTGATATCTTCTTCTTGGTGAGATTTTTTTGGAATCCTTCACTCCAAGTGAGTTTATTTTTTCTTCCTCGTTAAAGCAAACACCTGCAACAACTAATGGACCAATTACGGGTCCTTTCCCTGCTTCATCAACACCACAAATCATAGGTACTCTCAGCTATTGAATGAATGATTTTGTTTAAAACCTCTTGCCTTTAGCTTTTAAATATTATAGTCACGTTTTTAACCAGTCACTTTATTCTGAGGTAGCACACCTGCCGACGTGGCTTAGCTGGTAGAGCGGCTGATTCGTAATCAGCAGGTCGAGGGT
>CAZQMI010000118.1:0-7102 GCA_964594475.1 uncultured Thermoplasmatales archaeon | reverse complement strand
CAACCTTCCTCAATAGAACATCTTCCTTCAGACCTTATTATATACGGATTAATTATAACTGTTGGGTATCTATCATATGAATTAGGATCAGAATGTATAACTATAATTCTCTTATCTGACCCCACCTGATTTGCTGCCAGTCCAATGCCATCATACTCATACATAGTATCTATCATATTTTCCGTCAACTCTACTATATGTTCAGTTATACTACCTACTGATTCACATTTTCTTTTTAATATAGAATTTTTATCACCCGGTAAAGTCTGTATTATAGGAAGAACCGCCATTTGTTTATCTTCCTATCCTTCTTTCTTTCTCTTCTTTCATCCTTCTCTTTGCTCCTTCCTTACCTTCTGCAAAAAATGCAAATATACCAACAAATATCATTATAAAAAATTATATAAGATAGCTTTTAATGATGTCGTTTTTCTCCCATATACCATTGTTGTTTTCATCAATATAAATCAATGCCTTTTCGAGATGAACGCTCTGTTTGGTATCAAAAGAAAACGGATGGTGTTGATGAAAGTTGCATGAATCGTTCCACAAATCATCAAGATAATCACAAGCGAATGCATCAGCTGAAAGAGGATCATCCCTGGTACCAGATTGATTGTAATACCTTTGAAGATAGCTATGCAATTGATCTGTTGTCATCCAGGTATCTGATTTCTCTCTAATCCATGGACGTACAATTAAAGATTTTCGAATGACTTTATGTTCTTGATTCATTTTTTTCACAGTGATTGAGAATGCTGAGATGGATATCTCATATGCATTTGATTGTCTTGAAAAGCTAAAGCTTTTATTTGTTTCAATCCATAATTTATCAACTGCAATAAGTTGTGAGGAAATCCTATTTGCAATTTGATTCATTTTATTTGTTTCATTGATGCTTGAATCAAAGATCAGTGTGAACAAAACAGCCAGTATGAATATAGAGGCAATCATGAGCCCAAGATGGGTGAATGTAAGTCCAATGAATGCATTCTGATTAAATTTTGTTAATCTGCACATATGTTTCCCCATGTTTGTTCATAACTGTTAATCTAACATCATATGATCCCGCGGGTAGTACCGCGTAATCATTTGAAGAGAAACCACAATACTTCACAGTGGAATGTTTGATGAACCGTTCACCATTCTTATAAAGAACACAGAGAGATGATGCGGTTTGATTATCCCGAGAAATAGAATGATTCACTGATGCATCTGGAACTGCACCGGCTATCAAAGAATGCATACAAGAAGGAAATGAAACCGTTTGAACAATGCTAGTCTCCTCAAAAGCGGTACTAGAGAGCAACTCAGCTTTAGCGCATAGTGTACCAAGTTCCTGTTTGACATGGTTGGTTTGTATTGCAGTTTGAAGATGAGCAAAACCCAGGATCAATAACGCTATTGAAACACCAACGACAATTGAGATAATTAGAAGCGAGGATGGTAAATCAATGGTAGCGATCTGATTCTTTCTTGCCATAAAAACAACACATAAATAAAAAGACCATATTAATATTTTATACATAATATATTTATAGATGTATTATCATCACGTCTATAAACATGAGATGCAACAGACATAAACTACATCACAAATCTCTGATTGATAACACGAAAGCAGTAATTGATCTTCCCATGAGACTTATGGTCATGTTAATAATAGGAGTGGTCTCTCTTGCAGCAATTCTTTCATTTCTCGTTCAACCAGGATTCATCGATCCCGATTTAACCGTACGTATCAATCCATATATAATCTATGCAAATCAGACAAATACTCTCCATCAATTTTCAGTAACCATTACCAATGATGAACAAAAACCCGTAGCAAACGCTCATGTAATCTTTCAAAATCAGGATGATGTGGTAAGCAACAGCACAGATCAAACCGGCACCACCACACTTCTTTTTAATAGCACCACAGAATTTCATCGCTATGAATCATTTATCAATGTGAACGTGAAAGCTCAAAACTATCAAGATTTCCATGCAGCAGATCTCATCAAAATCATCTACCGATGACCATTCTCAGCGCCAGTGAACTTATGATGTTTTGCTCAATAATTTTTTCATGAAAAACGAAAGATTAAATGAACGCAAAAGAGATGAAACAATCAAGATTGCACCAATCAATGCAAGAAAAAGAGGTGAGACAACAATATTTTTTCCACCCACCCCAATCAAAATAGCAATACACAAAGCAAGCACGCCACCAATAATGCCGGATATTTCAAGCGGTATTTCCCTTCCTTTTATTTTCATCAACACCGCGTTTTTGTTATGATTCTCCATTTTCGTATTAATGCATTCTTGCATTCGATCCACTGATTGCTGCATTGTATTCAATTGATGGTGAAGCTCTGATATGGTTTTCTTACTTTGATCACGTTGACTTTGAAGTAAGTGAAGCTGCACACTTTGGTCAGTTAACAATGATTTAACTGTTGAGATATCTTTGATATCTATTTTATCAGAAGAATCAGTTCTCATCTCATCATCTGTGTTGTACCATTGAGGATGAGATAATCGTGTTTGAGCTGAAAGACGTTGTTCGATAGCATTAAGTCGAGTGCTGACACTCATAGTGGTCTGCTCAATTTTTCTGATCCAGGTCTGCATCTCTTGAATTGATTTCACGGTTTCATTAAATGACTGTTGATTCATCTTGTTTTTTTGAAGCATACGAAGATCCCTCTTACTAGAAAAATCCCTTCCGATTTAAATTCGATAAATAGTGATTGCATCATCATCTGAAAAATCTTCAAACCCTGATGCCTTTACCGTGAGTTTTATCGTTGCTTCATTGATGTTTTCATTCAATGCTGGTGTAATAGACAATTCCGCAACACCATCTGCGGTGGTCAAAGCAGATGCTGCAACACCAGATCCAACAAGAGTGACAGTTGCATCTTTGATGGGGTCAGCTCGTTCATCATTTGTTGTCACCTTTACCTGAACATCATATGAGTTAGAAAAGGTAAAGGAAGCAGCATTCCCAGGGTCTTCAGCAATCACTGCATTCTCTGTTACTTGTGCATTAAGAGTTTGCGTGCCTTGTGGTATCATAAAGATAACAGCAGCAATAACGGCCACGGCAACCACCATTATAATGATTAGATACATGGGCAGACCGAGAACCTGGGCTTGGTTTTCATTACATATTTTTCTTTGTATGATGGAAAATCACCTCTGAATATTATTTTTCATTAATATAAATATATTTTATAAATCTTACTGTTGAGATAAAAATAGCTCCAACCAAGTATTGGTGCGAAAAAGAAATGATTCAACTTCCACAACAAAATTAACATCAATTATAAAAGAAGACAATAAAAATACGATTAAAAATCAAAAAATTAATATTGAATAAAAATTTACGCAATAATATGACCAAAAATGATTTTACAGATAATGATAAATGGAAAAAAACAACTTTGAGAATTGGTCTCATATTATTTATCGCTGGTTTTATTCTCTCAACACATATTTCCCTGTGGTTATGGGCAATGCAGAGAACAGATATTGAATCAATTATTCAGTACCAATTTATCGCTTTACTACTGATATTGATTTCATTTATTAGTATCTGGATATGCCGGTCGAAATAATATCAAAATTATTGCCATTGCTTCCAAATCATTGATAAATTCACTTCAACATTTTCAGAATGTGGTATCCAATTTTCCCAATGACAATAATTCCAATCTAAATACTCAGAAGAACCACCGGCAATGTTGAAGATAAAGAATTTATTTTGTATCATACCAAAATAATAGAATGGTATTTTGCAATATTTACTCCAAGTTGGATCAACAGGTACCCAGCCATAATTAGGGAGATACAGTTCAACAATACGATGGAAAACCGTATCAATATATGGTGCTTTATCTGATTTAAACACGGTTCCACCCACATAGTGAGCAGGAATCCCTGCTGATCGTAAAAGTGAAATGTATACAAAACAATATTCTGAACACGATCCATTTCCTCTTGTCAGAACAGTTGGAGCATCATCCCACCTATCATCAAGGACATATGAAAGTTGATTCTTAACATAATTACAGAGAACAATAGCTTTGATTAATGGATTAGAAATGGATCCTGTTTCTTCTTTTACAATTTTTTTTATTAACGGATGGTTGATGTTATATTTTTCTTCATCTTTTGTATATGTTTCGATTATTTCTTTAGGTATTTCACCATGAACTAACCATGGAAAAAGGACGAATCTTGTCGTATAAATAGTAGCATTAATCATCCATTGTATCGATACATTATCCCCTGGAGAAATTTCTCTCTGATATGATGCAATACGCTGTCCCCAACTATCCTTATAATAGACATCTGGGGGTATATTATATGAAATGGGGAAGTGAATTTGCTGATGTGATGTATTTTTTGGAATGGGAAGAAATAGAGTAGCATTAATAGAATAATTTTCATTATTTTCTACGGTTTCAGATACTATTAATTTGATTTCTTTTGGATTCCAACGGTATGATATTGTCTCAAACACACAATCTTTACTTTTTTCTGTGTTGTGTTCACAATCAAGTGCACACGAGTATGTCGGAATTGTAATCATTTGAATTAGAAATATAATAATAACTGAGAAGGAGAACAAATTCTTCAAATTTTTTTAACCTCCAGAATAATATAATTGTACATTATATATTTAATGATATTCCACCAATTTTCTTATTTGAATTCAGTTAATTTTTAGAATTGATTAACAGTTTGTAACAATTTGTGGATAACATTATCAATGAGACCATAATCATCAAGTTCTAATATCCTTATTATGAATGTTATCATATCTTTACAATTTCGATATAATAAACCTCGATCATTAAAAGAATTCTTATAGTAATCATAGATAGAAAGATTATACTGATGATCGTCTAATGTGATCTCAATTTTTGCTTCCTCTCTCTTATTATTTGAAGTAATGATAGGGATATCATCAGAAATAACCTTTATTTCCGGTTCACCTTGGCTATAATTTTGAAATGCTTCAATAGAAAAATGCGAGATAACACCTTGATCCAACCCACCAAAAGGTAATCCAAAATCAAAAACTGAGAGAACGATGGAATAGGTTTTGTTCTCAATCATTTCCTCTGAAAATTCAGTTATATCACATACAACTTTATTATCCGGAAATGGATATGCTCCTGTAATTATTGGGAATTGAAATATTTTTTTGGAAGTAGGCCTTATGTTAAACCACTTTAATAAGGGTACATTATCCTTATTAATCAATTGTAATTGTATCAAACAATCATTTCTTTTTGAATGATTCAATTGAAAAACAGAGATAAGCTTTGGTTGATAATTGATTTTATCAAGGTAAAAGACACTGTATAAAACTCTTTTTTTCATGGCATCATATGATATCCAATAACTTGGATATCGTGGTCCCCAGGAATTTATAATCTTAAATGCGCCATATCTTTTTTCACCATTCTCATAATAGGGACCAAATGTATCATTATATCCAACAACTGTATTGGCATGCCCTGATCCGCCCAAATAATTATCCAAGGTCCATATACTGATGTTGTCATCAAACACTTGATACTGACCTGCATCAATACTGATTGTTGCAAGATTACCACTTGCAAGAAGTTTTTTGAGAGTTCGAATGCCATTTTGTTCATACAATAAAATATAATTCAGTTTTGTATCACTTCGATACAATATGGATTCTCTCCAAGCAGCTTCTGATGGCCATGAAGAGTGATTAAATGGATCATTAGGCATTTTCTTCCAAGAACATGCTCCAATTTGATTCAGCACATTGATTGTATTCCAATAGGTAGTTCCAATATTTTTTCCACTATTGATTTGGTGATATACGAAATCTGGACTCATTATTTTATCTTGATATGTTGGTGAGGGTTGTCCAATATCTTGATGATTTCTTTCCCATTTAGCGTGTGATAGATTCCAATTGTGCTCTTTTGCTTCTTGATATGTTTTTGTATAATAAACGATAGACCAACTCACGCAGGAAGATTCCTTACTTTGATTTCCTATTGGTGGAAAGAAGGGACTTACAGAATGATCAACGTTTTTTGGTAATGTAGCATGATAAAAAATGTCTTCAGCAACAAAAGCTTCATTTCGAATTTGCTCCCATTCCTTATTTGTTGGAGATTTCAACCCTGTAAAATAGGTTTGATTATTATCATTTTTACTAAAATTGATTTCCTTAGGATTACAAAAAAATCCGATATTCTCCTTTAATGAATTCAATTCTTTTTCAGTTATCTTATGGCAATAAGTAATAAGGTTACTTTCATTGAATTCAAGGCTATCTAATGGATTAATTCTACCCTGAGCATAATTCGATTCAATTAAAATCGTGTTGCTGATGAAAAAAATCACAATACAAGAAATTATCACTGATTTATTGATTTCCATTTTGTAATTCATTTATGATTTTCATATAATTAGAATTTGTATTTAATATTTTTTAGTGATTCTATAAAAGGTATTTATTCAATCTACTATACTTTTTAATAATAATTTTAACTTCAATAAATTGTATAAAAGGTAGTTATTACCTAATAAAATTAATGTTTCAAATTTTTTTTAATTTTTGTTAAATAATGAAATTGAAGGGAGGGAAAGCGGTGAAGCAATCCTTTCTCGGGTGGGATGGGACTGCATTGACTCTCAAAACAAAAAACAATATATCTACCGCTCTCCATCTTTATCTTTCATATATCATTAATGACTAATAAAATCCTAGTTTACAAAAATCCCTCAAAATGAAAAAATCAAATGTTCATTTTTATTTTTGAAGGAAACCGTTCGATCAACATTGGTCCCAACATTTTGAATTATCCAAGAACTAATCTCGATGAAAATAGTCGTATAGAAAATAAAAATGAGAAAAAAATAATAGATTAGAAATACGATTATCTTAGTATCAGCATTTCTTAAGAAAGAAACATCATCATCATTTTATTGACCAATTTGAATCAATTTCTTTTTCAATTCATCTAAGCCTAGATTCGTTGAAACCAAAGGAATATTTTCTCTATCTGCAAGTTTAACCGCCAGAGGATCAATAGAGCCTGGTTTATGATAAATC
>CAZQMI010000117.1:0-7121 GCA_964594475.1 uncultured Thermoplasmatales archaeon | reverse complement strand
AAAAAAACAATAAAAAAAGGATAGATTTAGGTCAAATCGTTCTTTTCATCTTTTATCAATAAAAACATTTCTAAACAAAAAACGCATTACAGTCTGTTATTATGGATGATATACCCAAAATTGGCATTACTGGAATGCCAAACGTTGGAAAAACTCAAACCCTTCAGAAAATCATCGGATTCATGGAAGCTGATGGTTATGTTTCCCAAGGAATGATTACCGAACCGATCCTTGATGACAAAGGCAATCGGATTGGATTCTATATCCAAGATTATCAAACCAAGGAAAAAGATGTCTTTGCCCACATCGATTTCGAAGAAAAAGAAAAAGTGGGCAAATATGGTGTGGATATCTCTGTGCTTGAACGCATCGGAATTCCCGCTGTTAAAAAGGCAATCACCAATGACAGCATTCACATCATCATCATTGATGAAATCGGAAAAATGGAAATGCTTTCTGAAGCATTCTGTGAAACCGTGGTAGAAGCCCTTGACAGTGATAAACCCATTATGGTCACCCTGCATAAAAAATCCCGAACACCACTGCTTCAGGACGTCCGGCGGCGTGATGACATCCGCATCCTTGAGGTCACCCCGGTAAACCGAAATTTACTCCCCTATAAGATCGAAAAAATCATGAAGGAAAAACTTCCCCCGCTCTTTTAATTTATGACCCAATCTGCACACATCACCATTACCGAGGGAACTACGACCATCTCTGTTTTTTCTAAAAAGAACCATCCCCGAGGACCGGGAAAAAAACAATCACTTCCTTTTTATAATCCAGCCATGGAGCTGAACCGAGATCTTTCTATTGCATTTCTTCAGTGGTATGTTAATAAAGCAGAATCCAAGCAACAGATTTCAGTGCTGGATGGACTTGCCGCATCGGGAATCCGCGGGATACGTATGGCCAATGAAATAGATGACCCTCTTTGCATCACCTGCAACGACTGGTCTAATGATGCCTATACACTCATCCAGAAAAATATCACAGAAAACAAGCTAAATACGGTTACGGCGACCCAAAAAAATATTCATACCCTACTGGCACAGCATCGATATCATTATGTTGACATCGACCCATTCGGAACACCTGCTCCATATCTTGATTCAGCTATTAGAGGTCTAGAAAAAAACGGCATACTTGCCTGTACAGCAACTGATACTGCAACCCTCTGCGGACATTATCCAGCAGTCTGCCGACGTCGGTATGCAGCAAAAAGCCTGCTTAGTCCTATGATGCATGAAATCGGACTGCGCATTCTCATTGCTTTTATCATCAGAGAAGCAGCAAAATATGATCTAGCAATGACCCCTCGTCTCTGCTATGCAACCGATCATTACATGAGACTCTATCTTCAGATGAACAAAGGAGTTAGTCTAGCAAATAAATGCATCAAGGAAATCAAAACCATCCCTGCATCGTTTCCCTTTCTCAAAAGCAAAACAAAAAAACAAATAGGGCCACTCTACATGGGAATCATACAAGATGCATCACTGATTAAGCCGGTGAGAAGCATAGTACTTCAAAGACCATTAGGATCCAAACATGAACTACTAGGACTACTTAATCTCCTTGAAGAAGAAGCTGAAGGGCCACCGTTTTTTTATACCATAAATACCATTGCTTCTGCACTGAACACATCAGCACCATCAAGAAAAGCATTATTTCACCGCTTACAAGACAATGGATATTTCGTCAGCAGAACACATCTTGATCCAACCGGTTTTAAAACTGATGCAAGTGAAGAAGATATCATCACTGCCTTCCACCAAGCAAAAAAACAATAAAAAAAATGTTCAGGAGGTTAACTCTATTTCAAAATCAATTCGAGTCGGTGTTCTTGCCAGTGGCACAGGAACCGACCTACAAAGTATCATTGATGCCTCAGAGAAAAAAATCATCGATGCATATGTTGAGGTGGTTATCAGTGACAATAAAGATGCTTATGCTTTAAAACGAGCTAAACAGCATCAGATCCCTTCCTTTTATGTCGATCCCTCACAGAAAACCCGAGAGGACATCGATTTAGATATTCATGACATTCTTATCGAACACTCCATAGATCTCGTGGTGGGAGCTGGTTGGATGCGTATTCTTTCGAATCAATTCATTGATGAATGGTATGAAAAACTGATCAATATTCATCCCGCTCTTCTTCCCTCTTTTAAGGGAGTTCAAGGTCAACAGGACGCTCTCGAATACGGGGTGAAAATCTCTGGGTGCACCACTCATTTCATGGACCATGAAATGGACCATGGACCTATCATTCTTCAGGCCGCGGTACTAGTTAAGGAAGATGATACCACAGATACATTGAAAAAACGAATTTTAGCAGTTGAACATCAGATCCTTCCCCGCACCATCCAGTTATTTGCTGAACAACGATTGCAAATCAGAGGTAGGCGGGTGTTCATCGAACCTGGTGAATCATGGAAAACCATCTTACCTCAACTGCCAGATGTGCTGTATCCAGAGGGATACTAAATCAGAAAAAAGGAAGTAGAAATGAACTATGATGATGCGCTCTCATGGGTAGATGGATTTCATCAGCATGGCATAAGATTAGGACTGGATCGTATTCAACAAATGCTGGAGTTACTCGGTAATCCACAACAGCAGGTCTCTTTTATTCATGTAGCAGGAACTAATGGAAAAGGATCTGTGTGCCGATTTATCAGTAGCATCCTTACTCGTGAAGGATACCATGTCGGCTTGTATCTTTCCCCACACCTGATTGATTTTAGAGAACGTATCCAATTAAACAATGAGTATATCTCAAAACAGGATTTTAGTGACATCGTTTCACAGATCAAACCAGTTGTTGAGAAGTATTGCAGAGATGGAAACTGGTTAACATATTTTGAGGTTTGTACCATTATCGCTTTACAGTTCTTTGCAAAACAACACCTTGATTATGCTGTCATCGAGGTCGGTCTTGGTGGACGATATGATGCCACTAATGTTATTACTCCACTAGTTTCAGTGATTACTAATGTCTCCCTTGATCATCAACATCATCTTGGGGATACTGTTAAAGAAATTGCAGATGAAAAAGCAGGTATCATCAAATCATCTGTTCCCGTGGTCACTGCAGCAAAAGGAGAAGCATTGAAGGTGATAAGGAAAAAATGCAAACAGAAACATAGTCCATTGACCGAGGTCAACAAGGAAATGATCATCGTTCATTCAGCATCTTCAAGCCAACAAATCCTCACCGTGCAAGGAATCTTTGATCAATACCTGCTCACCACTGCTCAAACCGGTATCTTTCAGCAAGAAAACATAGTCATCAGCATTGCTACTATTGAACTGCTTCAACAACAAGGCATCTACATCAGCAAAGAAAGCATTATCGCGGGGATAAAAGAAATCAAACACCCTGGACGCATGCAAATCATCCATCAGCATCCCACCGTCGTCGTGGATGGTGCACATAACCCAGATGCACTGGTAACAAGCATTGAATCGATACAAACCCTGTTTTCCTATCAACGACTTATCGTAATTTTTGGGGTGATGAAGGATAAAGCAATAGCTCAAATGATCTCTCTAATCCTTCCTCTCGCAGATATCGTCATTCTCACCCAACCGAAAATAGAGCGAGCCGCATCAAGCAATGAAATGAAAAAATACCTTCAGTCCCTTGATTACAAAACAGAAATCATCGAAACCAAAACAGTTGAACATGCCTATCATACTGCTCTTGACATTGCTAATGAAAATGATCTAATTTTTGCAACAGGATCACTTTTCACCGTTGCTGAAATCCTACAAAAAACAACTGAAAAATAAAGTTGCAAATGGTTCAAATAAGAGAATAACTATTGCCAGAGCGATGAGGAAAGAAAAGATGCATATACGCCATATTCAAACCTTAACCGAGGCATCAGAAGCCATAAAAGAAATCGGAAGTGATCCTGCAAGTATTCCTATTATGGCTCCAAAACTGATCCATCGAGTAATCCAACTCGATGACATCAAATTACAGGATGCCATTATCATTAAGCAAGACATGCTCTCCATAGGAGGCGAGGTTTGCGTTCCTAAACACACCTTTGATCTACATCAGGAAAAAGCAACCATTATGGTAAGCGGAACCATTCATCAACACCGAATGCTAATCAATAAATTAAAACGACATTACCCCCGTATTCAACGCATAGCCAAATCTCTTAAAGAACTGGTGGAAACAATTTCATGACCACACTGAAACTAGGCAAGTACACTCTTGATTCATCAAAAAAAACCCTTCTCATGGGAATTCTTAATGTTACCCCTGATTCATTTTCAGATGGAGGTATGTTTGAAACCGTTGATGCTGCGGTACAACATGCCAAACAAATGGTGGATGAAGGGGCTGATATCATCGATATCGGTGGAGAATCAACCCGACCTGGCGCAAAAGCAGTGAAAGCAGATGAAGAACTGAAACGAACCATTCCGGTTATCAACCGATTGATTAATGAGGTCAATATTCCCCTCTCTATTGATACCTATAAAGCAGCAGTTGCTGAGAACGCAATTGAGGCTGGTGTCTGCATGGTCAATGATGTCACCGCACTGCAGGCAGATAAAAGAATGGTGAACGTAATATCTGAAGCAGATGTTTCCGTTTGTTTTATGCATATGAAGGGAAACCCACGTACCATGCAGTTGAATCCAGGCTATGATGATCTCATCAATGAAATCCGGCTCTTTCTTCTTGAACGAGCAGAATACGCCCAGTTCCATGGCATTAATAAAAAACAGATCATCTTTGATCCCGGCATCGGGTTCGGGAAACGAACCGGCAGAGGAATCGAGGACAATTGCAGTATCCTTCATCATCTCAACAGGTTAAGAGCTGAAGGGTATCTAGTGCTGGTAGGTGCAAGCAGGAAGACATTTATCGGCAATGTCGGTGGACCCAAACGTCAGCTCCCAGTTGAAAAACGTTTGGAAGGAAGTATTGCTGCCGCCTGTATCGCTGCCTACAATGGAGCGGATATCATCCGGGTTCATGATGTGAAGGAAACCAGAAGAGCGCTTGATATTGTTGATTGTATCAAAGGAAAAAAACAAAAACCAGTTAAAAAATGAATGAGATTAGGATTGTTGTCAGTGATTTATGAAAAAAAAGAAACCAACAAAACCAGAAATCATTGCCTCCTACAGTTTACAAGCAGTACTGATTGCAACACTACTCATCGCCTTATGGAAACAGGAGTGGCTCTGGGTGATCGGTTGTGTTATTGCTATTTTTATTGGATTTGTTCCCTCACTGATTCATAAAAATGTGAAAATCCTTTTGCCCTGGCACATTGAAATACTCATCGCTACCGTTGCTACATTGAACATGGCCGGTGTACTTCTTAATGCCTACTATCTCATCCCGGGTTTTGAACAAATCACCCAGGTTTTTATTTCCATTTTAGTTGCGTTTCTTGCTTTCGCAGTGATTTATATTTTACATGTCTATTGGGATGGTCTGATCATGGATAAATACGCTATGGCCTTTGTAGTGGTCATCGGTACCATGGCCTCAGCAGTCATCCTTGAATTCATCAAATGGTTCAAATTATTCGGTGCCCAACAAACATCAGTTGAAGGAGTATTACTCAGCCTCTTTATTTCCACGATCACTGGGATTATCATAGCTTTTATCGGAGTGACTTTAATCAAATCAGGAGAGTTTGATGAAATCACAGAAGATATGGGAAAACAATTTGATACAATGATGAAACAACAAAAAAAGAATAAAGAAAAAAAGAAATAAAAATATTATTTTATTTTCAGTTTCTTTGGTTTTTCTTTTGGTGTCGGCTGTTTTTTCGGAAGGGTTATTGATAGGACACCATTGTTCATCTCTGCTTCTGCTTCATCTGTTCTTAATTCCTCAGGAAGTTCAAAGCAGCGATAGAACGAAGACGCACGTCTTTCTTTTCGTAACCAGTTCTTTCCAGATTCCTCCTTGGTTTCATCATAATTTGCAGAGATTTCGACGCCATGGGGAGTAACCTCAATATTCACATCATCTTTTTGAACGCCGGGTAAGTCTACATGCATTTCAAAGGCATCTCCTTGATCTGAGACATCTACTGCTGGCGCCTGCATCCATTCCGTTGTTTCTCTTGGATAGAACGGATTCAAAAACAGACTATGGAAATCAGATCGAAGTTGATCGAATAGGTTGTCCATATCGGTCCATACATCGGTTGGTGTACGTTCAACGATTTCGTCTTTTTTTTCTTTTCTTCGGGGGATAATTTTATCTTTCCGGTCTTTACCAATTTTCATTTTTTCGTTCCACCTCCAAAACATCTTTTTATGAAATAAATAGATAGTCACTACTATAAATATTTTTCGTACTAGGGTTCTGTACCATATGACGTTGGCACAAAAAAGTTGGAACATCAACGTTTTTTAGATGGAGTTGTTTTTTATGAATGACGAATCAAAACATTTTATAAACAAGCGGTATGATATTGATTTTGTGTTATCTGCTCAATTCATACAATTTATAACAGGATCAATCATAGGGTTTTTAGTTATTGTTTTTTTCAATATTGACATTATAAGTTGTTTTGCTATATTCCTATTTATTATGATAGTATATGCAATTCTAATGACGGTTTTTCCACCAATTCAAAATTTTATTTATTTTATGATAGGTTTTGCATTAGGTTTTATAATCGCATCTGCGTTTGCCTCTCAAGTTACATCAGAATTATCTTTAAAAGGAGATTTAGACCTTTTAACTAACAATTGAATAGATTGGAGGAATGGAAAATATATAGCAAAAATAAAAGACATAATAAATGAATTAAAATTATTATAAACCTTTTCAACCAATATTGATAATATCTCATCTTCAAAAGGCATTTCTGAAGAATATTTTGCAAATACCATCATATAATTTGTATTAAATATAACAACATTCAAAACCCCAATCATCAAAACTGCAAAGAATATTGTAATAGTAAATATTGTTTGATAATTATATCTTTTATATTTTAATTTATAAAATAATAAATACATTTATATACATTATAATTGTATAAATTCCAGTAATAACATTATAATATATTGTAAAAAAATATTTTACAATCCGGAAACTTTATATATAAAACCGGAAT
>CAZQMI010000116.1:0-7167 GCA_964594475.1 uncultured Thermoplasmatales archaeon | reverse complement strand
CATTCTCTGTGGGTATTGAATCACTTTTGAACCAGAAAGCAATGGTTCCCTGTTCAAGTTCGTTATAGTGAGCAGGTGGCAGTGATTGATTATCAGGAATTTGAACATAATCATTTATTCCATCAAAATCAAGTGCACCATGTATTTTCCCCCTTGTCCATGTTGCCCCATACACTGTGGAATTGATATTATAGGGTGATGCATCTTTCGCAATGTTTCCCTGTTGTTCATCAAATGTGTAATGCGCGATTAATCCCTGGGAAATATCTGCAGGATCGGGGTTTATATCATTCAGACAGCTAGAGAGAAATATGATGATGAATACAAAGGAAATATATGAGAATACTGGCTTTTTTAGTTTCATGATTTTAACCCATTATATAAATAAATATTTTGTATCTTATTTAAATATTTACGTTTATTTTTTCCCTCTTAAAAAAGATGTAAGGTGAAACAGTCTGAGAAGAAATCAAAAAATGAAAAACGACAAATAACATAATCCTCTACGCCATAAATGTAATGAATAAACTGCATGGTGCCATCCTAACAAAAGATGGATTTAAAAATGGATACATAACCGTTAATGAGCAAGAATCATCAACGCTTCATGTCTATCATAAATCATCAACACATGAAACCCAACTCATCATTCCCTTGTTATTCAATGCACACACTCATATTGGTGACACCTTTGTCAGAAAGAAAAACATTCCACTTCCGAACGATATTCAACAACTTGTCGCCCCGCCAAATGGGTTAAAACACCAGTTATTAAGAACAACAAAATCCACTGAAATAATAAATGGAATGATTCAGGGATTAAAAGAACTCAAAACCAATGGGATTAGTACCTTTATTGATTTCCGAGAAAATGGAATACACGGATTGTCAATGATACATCAGGCATTACAAAAAATACCTGTTGATTCCCTTCTTTTGGGAAGACCAACAGGGCTTGATGTGACCATAAAGGAAATCGTTGACATTCTCAAAGTCTCTGATGGCATCGGACTAAGTAGCGTACAAGACTGGGATTATGACCTGGCTGTGTTGATTGCAGAAAAAACAAAGAAAAAGAACAAGTTTTTTGCTTTTCATGCCAGTGAATGTGAACGTGAACCAATCAAACCAATCTTAGATTTAAAACCTGATTTCATCGTGCATATGACCAAGGCATCAAAACAAGATCTTTTACAGGTTAAACAACACCATATTCCCCTTGTTGTCTGTCCACGATCAAATCAGTTCTTTGGTCTCAAACCAAATATCCAAGCTATGCATGACATTGGAAACATGATTGTTCTTGGTACTGATAATTTTATGCTTCACCCGCCAAATATCCTTGATGAAATCAAATGGATTCAACATCATTTTCCAAGGCTTTATACTTTGGAGGAGCTTTTGTTGATGAACACATATCAGGCAAGAACAATATTTCTAAAAAAAGAGTATGCGGTGGAACAACTTCCCTCGTCATGGATGGTTCTTGATGCTCAAACCTTTAGGATAAAAACGATTGTACATGATGTGAAACCCGCATGAAAAACGATTAATTTATTCTCCACGTTGTTTGGTTTTCCGAATGATTAAATATGAAGACGGAGTTTTGCATCTGATTACTTATGGGGTTAACTGCGTTATTTCTCAATTGTACACCAAAAAAAAGTCCGCGTGTATCAAATACACGGGCGTTATGTGATGATGTTGCAAAGGTGTACACGGAGGAACATGATGTTTCCTGTGAAGTATTACGAGTCGTTGATTATACTGTTCTCCCCGGTATAAAATCTGATATGGGAAATGGTGATGAATGGCCAAAGATTTTACAGAAAATAAAAGCAGCTGATATCTTGATTGTGGCAACACCAATCTGGATTGGAAACATTTCCTCTGTTGCGCAAAGAGTCTTCGAGCGACTTGAAGGAACCTACTCGGAAGGAAACGAAGAGAACGGGCAGTATCCGCTTTATAATAAGGTAGGCGGTGCAATTGTTACTGGAACTGAGGATGGCGGTCATTTCTGCGCTAAAACGATCAATTTCTGTTTATATCGATTTGGTTGTAGTATCCCACCGGGTGCGGACTGTTATTGGGTTGGACCTGCTGGACCAGGACCTTCCTATATTAAGGCAGAGGGAAGTAAACATTTGTATACGAATCGAACCAAATGGACCATGGTTGAAAACTCGGTGTATCTTGCACAACTGCTCAAAGATAATCCCATTCCTACGGATCTTTTTGAAGTTGAAGAGAACGCTGTTGCAGAAAGCCGAGATTCAAATGAGATTGAATGGCGATCGTCTGATACAAAAGAACAAGATAATGATCTTTGATCTGGGATGGTGAAGAGCAGATATTCATGCTGATCATTGCTGTAATCCTTGCTATCATTCTTGGAATTGTTCAGTTCTTTGATGAATATATTATTCAAAGCTGTGGATCATATTATGTCCATGTGCTTTCATTTTCTGCAGGGATATCGACTACGTATTTATTCCTTCATCTGGTTCCTCAGTTCAGCTTAACCGTTGTTGAAACTGGTGAACTATTTTTTCTTACCCTTCTTCTTGGTTTCATCTTTATTCATCTTGTTGAAAAATATATTTACCAACATAGTACGGATGATATTATTGATAGAAGGTTAGAACATATGAATCAATCGATTTCTTCGTTTTATCATATCATCCTTGGGTTTGTCATTTTTGATTTTGCTCAGCAAGGCCTGATTGATGCCGTGCTTCTTTTTATACCTATTTTGATTTTTACAGCGGTGAGTACGCTGCCTTTGAGACGTCATTCGACATCACTCATTAAATTTTTTGGATCACAATCAACGCTTGTTGGGGTAATCCTTGCTTTTGCATTTTTTGATGTGATTCAGGGTACGTTTCAACTTGTTTTCCTTGGTTTTGTCATTGGTGGTTTATTGTTTTCGGTGATAAGGCATTCGATACCACAGGGTAAGGAGGGTAAACCATTGTTCTTTATCATTGGAGTCATTGTATATACTCCAATCGTGCTTTTCATTCTCTTTCTTTAAGATGATGAATGCTGGCGAAATAGACATTGAGGTTAAAGCATTGCTGTACTGAACGTAAGGAATTTAGAAAAGGAAATATGTTTTGTATAATATAGTCAGTATAGAATTTTTAACATTGGTGAAGAATAAATGCTATTTTTAACTGGAAAATTCGCGTTCAAATTTCGATAGGAACATAATATTTTTAAAGTACTTTACACTCTGATGAGTAACCAAAAAATGCAAAATAACGGGGAACTCTGAACAATGAACACGTGAGTTCGCCCCCGACATGCTTTCTATAATCGTAGCATTTAAATTTTTATTTACATTACATATGATATATGTTGATGTACAACGGTTGAGCATCATTGTTATAGGTAGAAAATCGAAAATGTGGCGGCGTTGAACCTCCTTTTAGATAATAACGAAACTTTAATGTTGATAGAGTTTTTTCTTGCACACATTCCAATGTGAGAACTAACTGTAATAATTTAAGATTTCACAATATTTCCTGTTTTAGTAGCAAGGTGTTGGATAATATTGTCCTCAATTAAAAAAATACTTTTTTATGTATGATATTCAGCATTAATCCGTACATATTCATAAGAGAAATCACAACCCCACGCGGTAGCCTCTTTTTCACCCTGATTTAATTTCACCAGCACCCGCAATTGTGATGATTTCAACATAAGCTTAATTCTTTTTCGATCAAAGTCCAACCTATTGCCATTCTCAGCAACCTTCATCATATTTTTACTTGAACCAAGATAAATATCTATGTTATCTGGATCAATATCAACACCCGATCTACCAACAGCAGCAATAATACGACCCCAATTTGGGTCTCTACCGAACAAGGCTGTTCTTACCAAATTTGAATTGGCAATTGTTTTCGCAACCTGTCGTGCATCATCTTCGGACCGGGCGTTAGTTACAGTATACGTAACGAATTTTGTAGCTCCTTCACCATCAGAAACAATAGCTTTTGCTAAATGTTTCAGCAATTCCTCAAGTTTATGTTGAAACAATTCATAATCCTTATTTTTTTCTGTAATTCGCTTGTTTTCTGCGAGACCATTTGACATCACAGAAACCATATCGTTTGTAGATGTATCACCATCAACTGTAATCATGTTAAAGGTTGTTTTCACGGATTCAGATAATGCTTCTTGTAACAACTCAGATGATATGTTTGCATCAGAAACAATAAAACAAAGCATGGTAGCCATATTTGGATGAATCATACCAGAGCCCTTTGCAATACCAGCCATGCTCACCTTTTTTTTACCAATCTTAAATGACACAAAACCTTCTTTTTGAAAGGTATCCGTAGTCATAATCGCATTGGCTGCCATATCTCCTGCAATCTTTCGATTCGAAAGAATGCCAACATTTTTCCGAATCCCTTTAACCACCTTATCAGTAGGAAAGGGTTCACCGATAACACCTGTTGCAGCAACAATGACATCGTCAACAGAAATATCCAATTCATTTGCAAGCACAATTGCAGCCTTTTTTGCACCTTGCATTCCTTCCGGCCCATTACACGCATTTGCATTACCTGATGTCACAATGATAGCTTGTGCAGTTTTATTTTCAAGATGTTTTTTAGTTAATGTAATGGGGTGAGCCTGAACCTTATTTTGCGTATAAACTGCAGCAGCGCTTGCCGACACCTCAGAAAAAATAAGCGCTAAGTCCCGTCTTTTTGATTTGATGCCGATATGACATCCTCTAACTTTAAATCCAGTCACATCCGTAATATTTTTCTGCATTGCTAGACCATCCATTCAAAATAACGAAACAATAATTATTATACATTATGGTGAAAGAGGAATATGAGCGATACCTTGTGTTTCATCAAAATCAAACATAATGTTCATGTTTTGCACCGCTTGTCCTGCTGCTCCCTTTACCAGATTATCAATTGCTGAGAGTAATACGACTTGATTGGTTCGATCATTTTTTAACGGAAACACATCACAATAATTGGATCCTCTAACGGATTGAACAGTTGGAGGATGCTTCCTTATTCGAACAAACGGTTCATGGTTATAAAATGATTGATAGGCGTTCAAAAGGTTTTTTTCACTAACCTCATTTTTCGCTTTCCCATACACTGTGGTTAATATCCCTCGATTTAATGGAACAAGATGCGGGGTGAACAATACGTTGATTTTCTTTCCAGTTTTTTCAGTCAAAATTTCTTCTATCTCTGGTGTATGCCGATGTTTTCCAATTTTGTATGCTCGAAAATCCTCATTAGCTCGTGGAAAATGAGTTGTCTCTGAGGGTTTTGCTCCCGCTCCAGTGACCCCAGATTTTGAATCGACTAATATACTTGAAATATCTATCAAGTCCTTTTTAAGAGCTGGTGCTAAGGCAAGAATAGCTGATGTTGGATAGCAACCTGGATTGGCTATTAATTGAGCATCCGCAATATCCTTTCTAAATAACTCTGGCAGACCATATACTGCTTTTTCAATTACATCTGGGAACTCATGGTTCATTTTATACCATTGTTCATATGTCTGCTTGTTTTTCAATCGAAAATCACCAGATAAATCAATGATACGAGGACCATCCAATCCGATTTCCCTTACAAATTTCATGGAAACACCATGTGGTAATGCTAAAAACACAACGTCTAACTCTTTGATATCCTTCATGGAAGGATTTGACAATTTCAAATCACAGATATCTTCGAGATATGGATGAATATCAGAAATTTTTTTCCCTTTAAAACTTCGTGATGTAATCATAGACAAATTAACCTTATTGTGCTGAGTAAGAATTCTCGTAACCTCAGAACCGGTATACCCTGTTGCTCCAATGATTCCAGCATTAATTGTCATCAGAAAACACCTCCTCAATAGCATCCATTAACACGGTAACAGCAGTATCAAGATCTTTTTCAGAAATTGTTAGCGGTGGAACAAATCGAATGACATTTTCTGCGGTACAATTAGCAAGAACTCCATGTTTCATCATTTCTGGAACAATTTCTTTTCCCTTTTGGTCCAGCACAATACCAACCATAAGACCTTTCCCGCGAATCTCCGTTATATGACTTGTTTTCTTACATTCCTCATTTAATCGATTCATCAAATAAGAACCAGTTTGCCGGGCTTTCTGTGCAAGATCTTCATCGATTAATGTTGAAACAGATGCATATGCCGCAGCTGTTGCTAGTGGATTACCACCAAACGTGGTTCCATGATCACCTTTTTCGAAAGCATTGGCAATTTCTTCCTTGGCTAATAGTGCTCCAATGGGAAAACCACCACCTAATGCTTTGGCAATGGTGATCATATCGGGAATAACGTCATAGCCTTGATATGCAAATAAATAACCAGTTCGGCTCATGCCACATTGAATTTCATCAAAAATCAATAAAATATTATGCTTATCGCAGAGTTTTCGTAATTCTTTAAGATAGGTTTCATCTGCTGGAATAATGCCTCCTTCTCCTTGCACAGGTTCAATCATAACTGCGCAAATGGAATCATCAATAGCATCTTCAATCGCTTGTAAATCATTAAAGGGAACTGTTTTAAAACCTGCTGGAAGCGGATCGAAACCAACGCTATATTTTTTTTGACCGGTAGCAGTCACACAAGCAAGACTTCGTCCATGAAAGGATCCATCCATTGTGATAATACCACCGCCTTTCCCCTGTTTTGTTGCCCATTTCCGAGCAAGTTTGATTGCTGATTCTACTGCTTCAGTACCACTATTGACAAACAAAGCACGATCCATATCACAGTTGTCAAGGAGAAGTTTTTCCAATTTTGCTTGTGGTTCAATATAATAAATATTCGTACAATGTATGAGTTGTTCAGCTTGGTTTTTAATAGCATTCACCACATTCGGATGACAATGACCAAGACTGTTTACCGCAATTCCACCGAGCATATCAATGTATTTGTTTCCATCAGAATCCCACACATGAGAACCTTTTCCCTTTTGTAACAATAGTGGGAGTCTTCCATAAATCTGAAAATGATACTTTGAATCGATTTGTTCAACTTCTTTAAATTCCATCTATATTATTCCTCCTTATCTGCATAAATAACTGTTCCATAATCAGAAGTTTTTTGAAAAGCTTGTATAAGTGAATGCTTCTTTGTTCCATCAATAATACG
>CAZQMI010000115.1:0-7268 GCA_964594475.1 uncultured Thermoplasmatales archaeon | reverse complement strand
ATCCTGGTTATTGGTGCAGCAAGCAGTAGTTACATTCCCTGGGTTCCGAAACTTGCTATTGTTTATATCCTTACTCTGATCGTTTCTGGCATCCTGATCTTTTATTATTCACGGGATGAAGTGAAACGGTGGGGACTTGAAACATGGAATCTGACAAAGAAAATCTTTCCGATTTTACTCATCGGGGTTTTCATTGTTGGTATTATAGGCGGGGTTGCAGCATTCTTTTTGCCTGATGCTGATCCAGCGAATGCGGTTGGTGTAGCGGTTGCACCATATATTGGTGGGAATAACTTGTTTTCTTGTTTTCTTGCATCTGTAATCGGAGCGATATTGTACATGCCTACCTTGTTGGAAGTTGCCATAGTTGGGGATCTTTTTGGGTATAGCGCAGGTATTATGGGTGGTGGCCCAGCTTTAGCGTTGCTTCTTGCCGGTCCTTCATTAAGTCTTCCGAATATGGTGGTTATCACAAAGGTTATGGGGATGAAAAAGGCGTTTGTATATTTTACATTGGTGATACTTGTAGCAACAATTGTTGGTTTTGGATACGGGTTGATTGGAGGATAAGGTGATTACATGGCAGAGAAGAAAGGTCTTGGGTTTTTTGAAAAATATTTAACCGTTTGGGTTGCCCTGTGTATCTTGATTGGAATAGGTTTTGGACGTCTGTTCCCTGATGTCGCTGGGATTTTGAATAGTCTTCAATATTTCCAGGTTTCACTTCCTATCGCTATTTGCCTGTTTTTCATGATTTATCCTATCATGGTGCAGATTGACTTCAAGAAAGTGGTAGAGGCAGGAAAAACACCGAAACCAGTTGCATTGACTCTTATCATAAACTGGGGGATTAAACCATTTACGATGATGTTTTTCGCATGGTTTTTCATGAGTGTTGTTTTTGCAGATTTTATCACTGTTTCTCTTGCGTCCAGTTATATCGCTGGTATGATCCTTCTTGGAGTGGCACCTTGTACCGCTATGGTGCTGGTGTGGAGTTACTTATCGAAAGGAAATATGGGTCATACTCTGGTCATG
Source organism: uncultured Thermoplasmatales archaeon (assembly GCA_964594475.1). Lineage (GTDB taxonomy): Archaea > Thermoplasmatota > E2 > DHVEG-1 > DHVEG-1 > EX4572-165. Next base: position 6,230 of record CAZQMI010000115.1, on the reverse strand, counting down.
GTGGCCATTAATTCATTGACCATGTTATTTTTATATGCGCCTCTCGCTGGGTTTTTACTCGGGGTTTCCAATATCATAGTCCCATGGCAGACCATTGTTTTATCTGTTGGTATCTATGTGGGAATACCACTTTTTGCAGGATATGTTTCACGGAATCAGCTTATGAAACATAAGGGGGAAGAGTGGTTTGAGAATAGGTTTTCTCCCTCGCTTCATTATGTTGCGATTATCGCCTTGTTGATTACGTTAGTTCTTTTATTTAGTCTTCAGGGAAATATTATCGTGGATCAGCCGTTGGTGATTGCTTTGATTTTTGTTCCCTTGTTTGTGCAGAATCAGGTGATATTCTGGGTGACTTATGTTGCTGCACGGTTCATTGGTCTTTCCTATGAGGATGCCGCGCCTTCTGCTCAGATAGGGGCAAGTAATCATTTTGAGGTTGCTATCGCGGTTGCGATCATGCTTTTCGGCTTGTCCTCTGGTGCAGCGTTAGCCGCTGTTGTGGGCGTATTGATGGAGGTTCCCGTGATGCTTCTTCTTGTGAAAATCAGTCTGAGAACACAACATTGGTTTAAAAAACCAGAGATGGTGAAGAGATGAAAAAGGTATTATTTGTCTGTGTTGAGAATAGTTGCCGGAGTCAGATGGCAAAAAGTTTCTTCAATAATCTCTCTAAGAATGATTATGCTGATAGTGCAGGAACGCAGCCTGCAGAACATGTTAATCAGAATGCAATTAAGGTGATGAAAGAGGTAGATATCGATATCAGTAAAGAGCAACCGAAGATGATTACTCCTCAGATAAATAATGAGTTTGATTACATTGTGACCATGGGCTGTATTGATGGTTGCCCATTGACTCCTAAACATAAAACGATTGAATGGAATATCCCTGATCCCCAAGGAGGATCCATTGATTTTTTTAGAGAAACTCGAGATACTATAAGAAAACAGGTAGAAAATTTACTGAAGGAAGTAAAATAATGAAAATCGAAATATTAGGTACCGGATGCCCGAAATGTAAAAAAACAGAAAAGATTGTACGACAGATTGTTGACGAACTTGGCAAAAACATCGAGATTGTAAAAGTAGAGGATTTACAACAAATCATTGATCGTGGAGTAATGATGACTCCGGCGGTAACTGTAGACGGCGAAGTGAAGATCGTTGGACATGTTCCCAGTCCAAAGGAAATTAAAAAATTATTGGAATAGAGGTGAAAAATATATGAGAATTCTTGAAGAATGGTTCCCAGAGTTTGCTGAGGAATTTGATAAAATAGATGAAATGTATAAAGAAAAACGAATGATTGATGAAAAAACATATCAGTTCATTTGTTTTTCCATGGCAATCAAAGGCCGAAGTGCGCCTTGCGTCAGGAAACATTTTAAGGGTGCTCTTGAGGCTGGAGCTACATTGAAAGAACTTGCATATATCATGGCATTGGTATTTCGTGAGAGTGCAGATAATGATGATTGCTGGGTGCATGATGTCCTGGCAGATTACAAAGAACTAATGAAAAGCAACATTAAATGTTGTCCAAAGTAGTTGAGATATTATGAGAACACTCCGTATTGAATGGAAACATCTTGATGTAAACAAGGGAACCTGTCTTCGCTGCTCAGAAACAGGAAAGACACTGGCTCAGGTTATTAAGGATTTGAGAAAAGAGTTAGAGAAGAAGGATGTAAAGATTTCATTTGTTGAAACAAAGCTTTCTGAGGATCAGATTAAACAATCCAATATTATTTTAATTGATGGTAAACCACTTGAAGAGATATTGTCTGATGCGGAGGTTGGTGAGAATTATTGTTTATCATGTTCCTGTATTACAGGGGATGATACCTTTTGTCGCACGGTTTCATATCAAGGTGATACGTTTGAAGAAATCCCGGAGGAATTAATCCGTTTAGCGGTTATGAAAATACTAAATGAAAAGAACGGAGATACATAAAATGATCATTAATATACAATATTTAAGGTTGATGAAAATGAAAACAATTCTGTGTTTCGTGGTATTAACTATAATGCTCATGCTTGCTGGATGTGTAGATAATGAGAATACAAATACGAATACTAATGATGTAAATACAGGGACATGGCTTGATGATTATACACCGGTTCATGGTGTTGGAACTGGGTCAAATAATTTTTGGATTGGGTTTCCAACCAGTAGTGAAAATAGTGGTCAGAGCATTGGTCATCTTTCATGGATTCAGGATTCGCTTGATGATAATTGTGTGGTTTTTGTTGTTCATAAAACCGGTTGTGTCGGTTGTGCCGATCAATCGGAGCGGGTGATTGATATTGCCGGAGAATATGAGGATATGGTTGAATTCTGGGATCTTGATATCCCTCTTGGTGGAGACATTGAACAGAAAGCCTATGATTCCTATCTGTATGATCCAAATGGTCCACCGGGGTATATAGCGTTGACTGGTGTATTCACCTATGTAGAGCAAGACGGGAATATTGAAGTTGGCTGGCATAGCTGGGAAGGCAACGTTGCTGATTCAGATATGGAAGCTTGGATTCAGGATGCAATCTATTATTATCATATCAACAGTGGTGGCAGCTAATGCTTGATAAAAAAATCATATGGATTATCTTAATAGTCCTTTTTTTAACGGGCCTATTTCCATCTTTTGCGATGGCTGATGGTATTGCTGCTCCGGATTTCACAACGGTTGATGAAGATGGTGTTGAGTTTTCATTGAGTGATTATGCTGGAGAAGTTGTTTTATTGCATATCACAGGTTTGGAGACGCCGTTATGTATTGAATGTCTTGAGGAGATGACCGGTCAGCTGGAGGAACTGAATACGCTTTCAGCATCCTTTGATATTAATATTTTAACGATAAATCTTCGGAAGAATCCGAATTCTGATAGTGGTAAGGTGATTGCTGAGCGTGATTATGATATCAATGTGAGCTGGAGATGGGTAGAGGATTTCAGCCCGTATCCTGTTGCGGGTTTGTTTCAGGAATACTGGACGGTAGATGGTGCATTTTCCAATCCGACTGTTATTCTTATCGATCAGGATCAGCGTATTGTTGGGTTGTATCATGTGTATTGCCTTGGAAAGGGTAAGATTGATGATATACAATCTGCTGAATCTCTGCAAGAAGATGTGCAATCTATTAGGAATGGTACTTGGGTTACAGATTTAACTGAGGAGGGATTCACGGATAGTATCACGTTTCTGGGTATTTTTGGACTGGGAATATTGACAGCGTTATCACCGTGTTCCATTGCCCTTCTTGTCGCGATGATTTCCTATGTTGGTTCGCTTCAGAAGGACAATGATAAAGAGAATAAGAAATTGAAGAAGATCTCCATTCAAGGATTGTGGATTGGGATTGTGTTTACATTGGGCATGGCTCTGGTGTTTTTTGTGTTTGGTTTGGTGATTTCTTCGGTGAGTATATTCATTGAAGCTTCGGCTTTGTTTTATTTGATCTCCGGGATTATTTTAGTGATTCTGGGCATCAATGTTTTTATGCCGTTGAAGGAATTGATTAAGAGAAATGCTGGTTCAGAGAAGAATGAGGGGATGACCGAGAGGGGGCAAAAATTATTTTTTAGATTAAGCAAGAGATCAGTGTATGTTGGCGCATTTTTCCTTGGTGTATTGTTTTCTATTGGTTGGGCGCCTTGTGCCATTTCGTTGATGATGCCAGTGTTTATTTTGATGCTTTCTCAGCAGATCCCATTGTTGATTGGTGGGTTGATGTTGTTTGTGTTCGGTCTTGGGCATGGTATTCCGATTATTCCTTTGTGTGCGGTTACCAGTAGTGTTCGAGGAAAACTGGGGAATAAGTATGTGAAAGCAGGGAAGTGGATGCAGTGGATGTTTGGTATTATCATCGTTGCGATTGGAATTATTATGATGTTGCGTTTTTGGGGGATTAACTTCTGGTGAAACTAAAATCAGTTAAATCCTTTATTTTCTTTCTTTTCATCAGTTATTTCTTTATGATACTTTTTTCCGTCTCTTGTCTGGGTGCACCTGTTGTTGAGGAATTGTATCATTCTCCATTTGAACCTTTACCTCTTTCAACAGTGAAATTCAATGCAGGTATTTACAATAATAGTACTGAAATTGAGGAAGTAAAACTCGTTGCCCAGGAATGTATGGATGACTTATGTTTCATAGATGGCCAGAACATTTCCATGAATTATACGTACAGTTGTTGCATGGATTTCTATGAGGTGGAAGTAAATCTTAATCATGAAGATGCAACTCAGGTTAAATATCATCTTGAAATTAAGAGCAATGGCACATGGCATGAGTATGAACAGGATTTTATCTCCTTGTCGATTTCCGCTGGAAAGGAAACTGCTGATATCGTGGAAAATGCAACGCCAGGATTTGGATATATTTCTCTTATTATGGCGGTCTTCTGTGCATTTGTTTTAAAAAAGGTATTCTGAGATCATTAAATGAAGATTAGATACGAATTCTCGACAGGGGCATTAATAAAATAAAAAAATGGAAGTTTTAAGGATAACTTCCAAAACCTTGTTTTTTTTGTCCATCAAAGACAAAAAATGTGAACTCAAAATATTTTTCTGTGAACTCGTCGGAGAGTTGAGTTTTCCTTCGAGTATAGGAGAATGGCATACGGCCTGGACCCAACATTTGAGTCCCAATAACCTTTGGGGGGGGGGGCTCTATTATTATTTATACAAGAAATAATTAAAATTCTACCTAAGATCTCTAAGCGAAAATAGGATTTCTTTTAATTATTATGAATTCAAAAAATAAGAAGATATATAACCAAATCAACACTTTAAGACAATAGATGAATACAAAAAAAATGATACTTGTTTCTATAATATATGCATTAGTCTTCTCAAGTATCATAACTATCGTAGCTTGGTTTTTCATATTTTCAGGATTCGACTCAGATGAATCACAATGGTATCCTATTATCGTATTCACATTATTATTTATCTCACAAATCATTTTGAGTTATTCAAGCATAAAAAAACACATGAAATGAATTCTACATCGCAATATTTAAACATTCAAAAATATTCATATCCATTGATGGATGAAGTTGATGTTTTCAAGGCATTAGGGGATGCAACACGATTAAAAATTCTTGAATGCGTGCGAAACGGTGAGAAATGCATCTGTGAGATTATTCCTGAAACCGGGAAATCACAACCTACGGTCTCCCAGCATTTAAAAATTCTTAAATTTGCTGGACTGGTCAACGAACGGAAAGACGGTGCGAAGATAATGATCAGTGCTGCCCATCAAAAGATCTACGAGGTTATCGAGGTCGTAAAAAAATTAAATCAATCAAAATAAAGTATATTGTATAATAGCAATATTTAAATATTGCATATTTACTATAGTTTTTTATGAATGAGATTGATGTGTTCAAAGCCTTGGGCGACTCCACAAGGCTACGGATACTTGAACTTATTAAGAACGGCGAGAAATGCATCTGTGAAATTATTCCATATACTGGGAAATCTCAACCAACGGTCTCCCAGCATCTTCGAATATTACGACAGGCAAATCTTGTAGAGCAACGGAAAGAGGGTACAAACATTTGGATTCACCCTAAGGATAAACAAATCTATCAAATTATCAATGAAATAAGGGGGATGAACAAATGACCTCTATAGATATCCTTATCGCAGGATTCAATATGCTCATGGAATATCTTTCAGCCCATGTGCTTACCTGTCTTGTTCCTGCTTTTTTCATAGCCGGTGCCATCGCAGTTTTTGTATCTAAACAAGGTGTGATGAAATACTTTGGGGCGCATACAAAAAAATATTTATCTTACTCGGTAGCATCGGTTTCCGGTGCCATCCTTGCCGTGTGTAGTTGTACTGTTCTTCCCTTGTTCACAGGTATTTACAAGCGTGGTGCAGGGATTGGTCCCGCATCGGCATTTCTGTTTTCCGGACCGGCCATTAATGTTCTTGCCATTGTCCTCACCGCGCAAGTCCTTGGATATGATATTGGTCTTGCCCGGGCAGTTTCTGCTGTTCTCATGGCTATCGTTATTGGTTTGTTGATGGCATTTATTTTTAGGAAAGAAGAATCTGAAAAAAAGAAGGATAATAATAGTATGTTCTCAGGTCAAAACGAGGATGAGGAACAGAAACGTCCTCTCTGGGTTTCTCTGTTGTTTTTTGTATCATTGGTGTTAATCCTGGTTATTGGTGCAGCAAGCAGTAGTTACATTCCCTGGGTTCCGAAACTTG
>CAZQMI010000114.1:0-7502 GCA_964594475.1 uncultured Thermoplasmatales archaeon | reverse complement strand
GTAATAAATGTAAAAATGGGCCCAATGGATTCTTCAGATCATGACCCAATTGATTAATGAACTCATCCTTCTGCTCTAATAACTGCTGAATGCGATCAGTTCGTTGTTTTACTTTTGTTTCAAGATTCATGTTTAATTCTTTTAAATTTTTATATGCATTATTTAGATCATTTTCTATTTTCTTGTAATCTGTTATATCCTGAACAATGCCAATTGAATGAACAGGCCTTCCCTGGTCATCAAACATGGTCTTACATTCCTCTCTTACCCATTTAATTTGATTATCATTTAAAAGTAACCGATGCTCAATGACATATGATTTTTTCTCTTTAAGAGATGCTTCCCATGCTTGATTAACTGATTCTCTGTCATCAGGATGAACCCTTGATAAGAATGATTCATAATTTTCATCAAATTCCTCTGAATCAACCTCAAAAATATCAAAAATAGTATCGGTCCACGTCAACCTATTATCAGAATGATAAAAATCCCAACGTCCCATCTTAGCAATTCTCTGAGCCTCCTTTAATTGACGTTCACTTTCACGTAACTTGGCCTGGGTTTCCTTACGTTTTGTTACATCTCTTGCAACACATAAAATAACTGGATTTCCTTTATAATTGATAAGTGATGCACAAATCTCAACAGGAATCTTATGGCCATCTTTGGTCAAGTGAACAGATTCAAAAATTTTCTCTTTTTGTTCACGTATTTGTTGAATTAGATTCGATATCTCATTGGAACTAAATATTAAATCAATATCATCAGGACCCATGGAAATTAAATCGTCACGAGAATACCCTAACTTGTTAACCGCTGCATTGTTTATCTCCAAAAAATTTGCGTTGAAATCAATCACCCATGCTGAATCATGCATCCCATCAATCAATTGTTTATATTCATCTCGAGATTTCTGCAGTTCAATTGTCTTGGCTTTGAGTTGTTCTTCTCTTCTTTTCTGTTTCGTGATATCCATATGAGTGCCACAGGCACGAAGTGGGTTACCTTGTTTATCCCATTCAATTACTTTTCCTTTATCCAAAATCCAAATCCATTGACCAGTTCTATGCTTCATTCGGAACTTTGCCTCATAAAACGAGGTTTTTGCATTAAGATGATCATTGAGAATTTGTTGAACCCTTGAAAGGTCATCAGGATGAACAAGTTCTTTCCATGTATTTAAATGCGGGTTCAATTCATCAAGCTGATATCCTTTCATCTTTGCCCAACGATCATTAAAAAGAACTTCATTTGTTCTAATATTCCAATCCCATGTTCCAAGATTACCTCCTTTCAGTGCTAAATCCAATCGTTTCTTACTTTCTAACAGTTCATCTTGTGCCTTTTTCTGTTCGGTGATATCCCGAGCAATTGCATAAGTAACTCCATCAAGTGGAACTGGATGAGAATTCCATTCCAGTAATACATAGGACCCATCTTTACATTTGTACCTGTTGGTAAATGAAATGACGGATTTTCCTTGTTGTAATACCTCATTTACTACCCGTATTGTATCTTGCTTATCTTCAGGGTGAATAAAATCCAGAAATGAACATGATAGAAGTTCTTCTTTTGAATATCCAAGTAAGGAACTGAAAGCAGGGTTCACCCGAGTGAATCTTGTGGTATTAATATTTGCAATGCAAATAAGATCAGAGGAAATATTAAAAATCGTTTGAAATCTTTCCTCTGCTTTTCTTCGTTCAGTTATATCGATAACTCCTGCAAGTGCTCCTTGATACTGACCAGATGCATCAAAGATAGGGGAGGTTTCAAGAGATGTATAGATTCGTTTACCATCTTTTTTGATGAATTCAAAATCATGATGATCTGAAATCCCTTTCCGCCGCTTCTTCAATTTTTCCTCGGCAATTATTCTCCCATGATCATCCATAAAATCAAAAAGAGACTTCCCCACCATTTCATCAACGGTATAGCCAAGCATGTTGGCCATATGATTATTTACAAAGGTCGTCTTTGCTTCTTTATCAATCTTCCAGATACCTTCATTTAATGATTCAATAAGGTTTCTATAATTTTCTTCATTTTCCCGTAATATCTCATTGGTTTTCAATCTTGAATCATGGTTTTTCAGAATTGCTTTAACAGCAATAATTTTACCATTTTTAAAAAGTGGAACAGTTTGAAGTTCATATGGTATAGTAGTACCATTTTTTGTTATGCACCCTATTTCAATTGATGGAACGGGCTTTTCATCTGCAAGCTTTTGAAGAATTTCATCAATTTTTTGAGAGGATGATTCGTTTACAATTCCTGAGGTGAGTATATTTTTGCCTAACATTTTCTCTTTAGTATAGAGGAGTTCTTCTTCGAATTTTTTATTTAAATCAACAAAGTATCCTTGTAGATTGAGTATTGCAATTAAATCAGAAGTGTTATTAAATAAAAGTCTAAATTTCTCAGAGTCGTTAAGGTAATGATACTCTTCAAAGTCCACAATGTTCTGATTTAGATTTTTGTTAAGCAAACCCTCTTTTTCCTCTTCTTTAAGGTTGTTTACAATATCGATAGTCTCATTCCTCTGTTCAAGCAGTTTTTTTATCTGTGGAGAAGCTCATCTCATTCATTTATGAGAATTAATCTATTAATCAATGTAGCAGTGCAATCAAGGAAATATTTTCTATATGTGTTAGATATAAGAGTGCACACCTACATAATAATCTATGAAATCTTAAAAATGTTTTGAAATATTGCAAAAATGAAAAAAAGGAAAAGTGATTTTTTGAAAAAGTAAAATTATAAAATTTTCTTTTAAGATTTTAACTCTTTATTTGAATTTCTCTAGATTGCAAGTGATATATAACGTGTATATTCTGGTTCATAGAACTTTTGAAACTATCCATTTATTTATCCACCTCCCTCTTTGGAATTCGAACATGTGAATTTATTAGAAGTTGAAATCCTAACTTATCTTCCTCTAATCTATTGAGTTATAAATATATCATCATCAAATCAGTTAAAATAACCCCGGTCCTTTATTGCTACATTTGATTATCGGTACTTGCCGTACGTTTTCTTGATGAAGGATATAGTTTGCCGAAATACGACCTGAAACGGTAGCTCTCTCCATTAATGCGGAAGGAAAAGGTGTATGTACCCAATCTCCAGCAAACAAGAGATTCTCACAACCCTGTTCAATAGCATCAGTTATCGTTGGTCGTATAATCCCTTGACCTATGTCAAAAGAGGTAAAATTGGCATAAGTTCCAAGGGTAAAATCCAGGAGTTGCGCATTCTCAAGTTCTGGCAATACCTCAAGAATTAAAGGTCTTACATGAGCCCATATCATATCCTCTGGAAGATCAGCAATAGTTTCATCTGCATAAAAATGGAATTCGATTATAGAGCCTCCTGTTTTCTCCGCCCATTGTCGTGATTCCTCTTCGAGTTGATGGAATTGTGCGATAAGATGAAGTGGTCTGAACTGAGGTGTTTCCAGGATATCAGGACGATCCTCGTTGATCGGTCTATCAAACCATCCACGCATAATCCGATAAGATGGTGCTATCTTTAATGCAGTAACCCTTTGCTGAACTGCTTTCAGGGATTCTTTATCTTTCTCATCTACTGAATTTGATTGATTTAGGATTTGTTGCGTTGCTTTGATATCGGAAGCGATAATGACCCAATCATATGATTGTTCATCATCAATTAAACCGATCACACGATTTCCATCGAAACGAAGACCAATGACTTCATGGCTTAACTTGATATTAACATCGAATCGCTGAAGGTGCTCCACCCATGGATCGAGCAATGTTTTCGCATGATGATCAATCGCGATCTCTCTCCACATCGCCTTGGGATGAGATATAAAAAAATAATGCGTCCACATCACCAGCTCTGCAGCACTGATAGTCTCAGGATCGTTTATAGTTACTGAAGCTGCAGGCTCAAAGAGTATAGCAAATATCTTCTCACTAATCCCACGTTGTTTGGCCCATTGATGATAGCTTATAGAATCCAATCGATCATAAATACCATCATACTGAAAATACATGAGATCAGGAATAGCCTCCAAAAGATATTTCATATCAAACAAGGACAGATTCGGAGACTTTCTTAATATGTTAATAAGATTCAATGGATATAAGGTTGGAGAGCTTCTAATAATCTCGGGCTCATAGTTTTTGAAATAAACCGAAACCTTCCGATATGGTCTAAAAAATCTGTCCACTTTAAGTCTTTTAATAATATCCTTGCAGGTGTGATAGTGATAGAACCACATATGAAGACCATGCTCAACATGAAATTTACCTTGATTTGTATTGAGAAGAGGTGTAGCTAGTTTTCCACCGACAACCCCATTCTTTTCGTATAAAGTGACTGAAAACCCACATTCAGCCAATTCCAGAGCTGCGGATAACCCCGCTAAACCAGCTCCTATGATCAATACGCTTCTTTTCTCAGATTCGTCCAGGCTCCTTCTTGCAGAAGGATTGATCGGATCGATACATTCTGGCGAACGAGGTCTGGGAATCAGCCCAAATGTTTTGATGTTATCAGCAGATAATGCTTTAAATAATTCCATTTAATCACACTCTCTTATTCTGGATCATATTTCTTACTAGCAAGGAAAAATCCAAAGTTTATACCCGATGTTGCTGTACTTCTCTGATGATGCATTCGATGAGCATTTATTACTCGTTTGATGTATCGATTTGTTGGTTTGTATTTAATCTTAATACGTCGATGAAATACCATATCATGATACAAAAAAAATCCCATTCCATAGGAGAAGATACCAAGCCCAAACCAGAATCTATAATCGTAGCCATTAAGAAAACCAGTAATCAATAAAAATATGGTTACCATAGTAAAAAATAAGGTAAAGATATCGTTTTTCTCAAACCGGGTCTTGGTATATCGATGATGATCCTCATGAAGATTCCACAATACACCATGTTGAAGATATTTATGCATGAGATAAGAAATAAATTCCATAAAAAGAAACCCTATGACAATAAGAAGAATGTAGAGTATCAAATACGTCATTTCAATCATAATTTACTCCTGTTCCAAGAAATGGAAGCAGATTGATTTATTCTAAAACAGAACATCTTTTTTTAAAAAATACTAGACATTATTAATACGTTTCGGTAAAGCCATTTTTTCCATCCAAAAATTCCATCTGATACAATGCAAACAATACTTCAGGAGAAGGAAAAAACTTCTTTCCATACTCACTTATCAAGTGATTCCAAGTTAAGTCCTTGCCAATCAAGTAACAACAGAAAAGAATACTAAAACAGTAAATGGAAGTTAGGTTACTATTGATATTGAGCATGGTGTAAAAGAGGACAATGCAGATATTGACAGCACAGACATTGAATACTCAAATGGTGTTATTTACGTTATAGACACAGTATTTATTACTAAAATATCAATATTTCATTTTTTTTACAATTCTACGTAAATTCTATTAAACCAGATTTCATATTGTATCAAAATAGGTGAAGCGTTATGCATGGTTTTGAGATTATTGAAAAAGCTGGAGTATCAAACACAAGTTATTCAGATGCGGTAAAAAATGCTTTGAAGAATGTTGAAAAAGAGGTACATTGGTTTGAAGTTATTGATCAACGTGGAAGAATAACTGCTGATAAAACTATCGAATTTCAAGTGGTTATAAAAATTGGATATAGATAAATAGATACTAATACAAATATTAATTTTTATATGGAGATGAAAGTAATGAACTATCCAAGACCGGTTGTTGTAGTTAGTAGATGCCTTGAATTTGAACCAGTCCGTTATAACGGGCAAATTATGCCCTGTCCATTAGTCAAAGACCTTGAACCGTTCGTTGATTATATCAAAGTGTGTCCAGAATATGAAATTGGATTAGGTGTCCCGCGTGATCCTATTCGAATTGTAAAACAAGATGATGGACTTCACTTAATACAACCAAAAACAAAAGAAGACATCACGAATAAAATGAATGAGTTTACTAATCAATTTATCGAGAAGCTACCCGAAGTTGATGGGTTTATTTTCAAATCAGATTCCCCCACAATCGGTCTAAGAAACATCAAAATTTATAGCGGTATTGAAAAAGCCCCCGTAGTTCAAAGAGGTCACGGGTTTTTCGCTGGGCAACTATTAGACCAATATCCTGACTATCCAATGGAAGAAGATAATCGACTGAGAAATAACACCATTCGTCATCATTTCCTGGTAAAATTATTCATTTTTGCAGAATTCAGAAGAGTAAGAAACACAAAAGATATTGATGAACTCAAGAATTTTCATCAAAAAAATCAGTTACTTTTTTCCTTGTATCAACCAGATTTTTCAACCCAAGCACAAACCATTCTAAATCAAAAAAATTTATCTTTCGAAAATAGTGTTGATCAATATTTTAACTTACTGAAAAACTTATTTAAAACACATCCTCAAGCTGATGATTATTTAAGAATTTGGAAGGTGATTATTAAACATCTACAAAAAAACATTAATCCGGAAGAACAAAAGTTTTTACAATCTATTCTGAGCAAATATCATGATAATAGAATATGTCAGACAGGTGTAACTGATATTCTCTGGAGTTATGCCATTCGATTTCCAGATGAATTCATTGAACATCAAAGTATTTTTTGTCCTTATCCTGAACTATTACTGCCAACACTTGAACCAAACAGGGATAAGAATTATTGGAAATCCAAATAAATGAATTCTGCAACCATAATCTATCCGCATCAATTATTCCATCATCATCCCCGTATTGAAAAAAACGATTATTTCTTTGTTTTTGAAGAGCAATTATTCTTTAAGTATTATCAATATCCTCATTTTTTTCATAAAAAGAAATTAATTCTTCATCGCGCTTCAATGAAACAATATCATCATTATCTATCTAAAAAAAAAACAAGCGTAGTTCTTACATTGATTATGAACTAGGAAAGGAAATGAAAAATCTCCATGATGCATGCCAAGATAAACGTATTGATATCATCAATGTATGCGAACTTAATGATTATACAATACATAAACGGTTGCAGGAATTTGTGTGGAGTACGAATATTATTTCGTTTTTTCTTTTTCATATTTCCCACTCCATGAAATATCCTAAAAGACAACTTGGATCTAATTTTCTCATCAATGCCTCTGCATGGTTCTCTCCGATCTCTAACCAGAGAGATCCATGTAACCGATGGTTATACCATTGAAGGAGGACTTCAATGGAATCAAAACGCCATCGATGTTTATCATATTCATACCAGAATCGTCCACTTTTCCATTGGTTTGAGGATTATTCCTCCGAGAGGGCACAAAGTTGATCTCATTTTGTTCCAGGAATTCCTGAAATTGTGATTTGCTTTTAGGATGATTTGAGTAAAACTGGATTCCTCGATCTGTGTTCACATCTTTGATAAACGCATGAAATAGATGGCTGTGATCAATCACGTTTTGAAAGGTATCGATACTATGCTCTGCAGTTGCTTCAGGATACTCTGCTCCATGAAAGATGTATCGTGATG
>CAZQMI010000113.1:4016-7529 GCA_964594475.1 uncultured Thermoplasmatales archaeon | reverse complement strand
CCTTCTGCATTTTTTGAAACATTTAATTCAATTAGTATAGAATAAATTTATAAATGATTAATTACTATATTTTTTAAACATTATTTGTTATTTTGAAAAAAATAACAAAGGTGGAGGTGAAAAGATGAAAAGAAAAACAGTGAGCATACTGCTCATCATATGTCTTATGCTGCCAATCATCACCACAACCGCCACAACTTCCCAACAACCCAGTATCCCAGAAATATCCGGACCAAATAAAGCAAAGCTAGGTGAAAGTTGTAACTACACCATAAAAAGTACTGATCCTCAAGGAGATAGAATATATTATACCATCAGATGTTCAGATGATCAAATAAAAACTATTGAACTTGGGCCCTATCAATCTGGAGAAACCATTACCTTTAATCACTGCTGGTGTGATTTCTACCAAAAAACAAATCCATTCACTCTCAGAGTGAAAGCCCATGATGAATCAGGTCATGAAAGTGACTGGGGAGTATTTGAGACCAAAATAACAAATCCTAAACTGAAAATGGAAAACGTATTCGATAGTATTGACGCTGTTCTTCATTTCTTACAAGAACTCATCAACACACTTTATATTATCATAAGTCAAACCTAGACTATTGCATTCATGAAAAAAAGGTAAGGCAGTCAAGATAGAAAGAAAAAGAGAATGACTGCCTCTTCATGGAATGATACAGACAAGATCAATGCTTTCAGTCAACAGGTCATTAACACCTGACAACTCAATTCCGGTTTCAGTTTGTATACGAAGAGTATGCTGTCCGAATAACTGTCCTTCCAATCGCCATTTATACGGTTCAGAATAAATTTTTTCCATCGATTTGCCATCCAGGATAAATTCAATATAATCAAACAGCGGAGGCTGACTGGTAAAGGATTCCAACTCAACAATCACATCCATCGAACCAATAATCACCGGGCTATTTAAACCGAATAACTCAGTTCCAAATAAATAAAGACAATCATTTGGTTGAAGTAGTTTCATCTGAAAATTAACAGGTGAAACCATAAAGGTTTTCGATTCAGTGTCCCCTTTATTTCCAAGATGGTCGACTGCATAGAAATCAACGGTATGATCACCAATGGTATTCACCGTCACCGGCGTCTCAAACAATATGAATTCGCCTCCATCTATTCGGTAAAACAACTGATCAACTCCACTGCCGGCATCACTTCCGTAAAACCTGATATCAACGGATCGATAAAACAGCTGATCTTTGCCTTCTCCTTCAAACGAACAATCAGCATATGGTCCACTGTTATCAACCTGTATGGTTTTGATTTCCTCTTGGATATTTCCTGCGTTATCCACCGCAACAATCCAAACGGAATGTTTACCCTCATCAAGAATAAATGATTCTACGTATTCATTCCATCCCCCATTATCAATTTTCACCATAATTTTCTCCAATCCTGAACGGTCATCCGACCCGCTTAGTGCAACAGTGACCGGTGAATCAAACCATCCATCAACTGGTTCATCCTGCATAGAGAGATCTACAGTAGGAGGTTGCTTGTCGATACCAAATGATTCTGATACCGGTGTTTCTACATTGCCATAATAATCAACGGAGTATGCTTCAATCGTATGCCATCCCTCAGAACTAACCGGGATGAACTGCTGCTCTGCTGCTTCATATCGAATCCATTCTCCCTCATCAATCCGGTAAAAGGTATCAATTACCTCTTTCCAATCCGTTGCATCAAATGAGATCCGCTGTGTTGTTGCATACCAGTTTGACCCATCATCACTACCTATGCCGTGCGAAATTGTGGTAACCGGAGGGACCGACTGATCTATTTTGGCCAGGCTATTTACCCGTTCACTGGCCCCATCATCATCGGTGACGGTCAAACTGACTTCATAAATCCGATCTGGTTCAGGGAAAACATGGGTGACAACACCACCTGTTTCCGTTGTTCCATCATCAAAATCCCATTCATAAGAGACAATACGACCACCATCTCGATCCATCGAATACCGTCCATCAAAAATCACCTCAAGGTCATTATCAATATATTCCTCGGGATTGATAATAGCGATTGGTGGCCAGGCATGCTGGGTTTCAACTATTTTGGTACATGAGTTATTCAATCCCCATTCATTGACAATTTCTAACGTGACTTCATATTCGCCTTCTTCAGGATATGTCCAGGTGGGATTTCTCCCAGTTGAATCAATGATGCTATCGCCATTGAAATCCCATGCATATTGAATAATATCACCTTCAGATTGATCAATAAACTCAATCTCATCGCCAGGGTGAGGAAACGATGGATCAGTGTCAAAATTTGCTGCTACCCCATGTTCAAATGGATCCGGTACTCCACCTTCCGGCCATGGCTCAGCGGCAATCCAGCACACGTCTCTGTCACCAAGCATGAGACATCCATAGGCAACGTTATTGTATCCTCCATACCCCCATTCTGTTCCCCAGAAGTTCTGCAAAATCCAATAACCGCCATTTTTAACATCAGGATCATCCACCCATCCACATAATACCTGCCCCCAATTCGTATAATGACCTTCTTCTCCTTCATACACATCATAAGGGCTATGATGAGTCTGCCAAAAATCAATATAATCCTGTGAAACGAACATATCCACTGCAAGAGGACCATGAGTCATAATCCAGCTTTTTAATAGATCCCAATCACTAGGACTGCTGGGATCAATCTCTGTTTCACCAAAACTCTCTATTTGCCAGAGCTTGTTATCAGCTTGTGGTGGATCAGTGGAATAATTCCAATCATCACATTTATCTGAACAAGGAATAGTATCAACGTTCTGATAGGGCATACATGATTCTACCGTACATCCATTTACTCCATTTCCCTCCGGACCGGGAACAGTACTTTTCATGTATCGAATGGCATCACTCATCCATCCGCCATAGCAGGAACCAGACGCAGGAAGACAGGATAAGATGTATTGTTCTGATAAATCTATATCAAGATCAGGTGATCCTGAGGCGATATTAATTGCTGCTTCAAATACGCTCAATGCACAAAATGCCCAGCAGCTACCACAGTCCCCATGGTTTTTCACCGTGGTCAACCAATTTCCACCGTAATCCGTCCAACTAAACTGATCGGGGAGGTCATCAGTACTGACAGTTGGTTGAGGATCAGGGTTCATTTCTTTCAAGCTATCTTTAGATTTTACTGGAAATTCCATCAAATTAATTTGTGATAGTTCATCGTTTTGATCATCACTCTCTCCAATGCTAGCAATTGGATATGAAAAAAATCCAATTATCAATAAAACACTTAGTAAAAATACTATGATTCCTTTTTGTTTCATAATTACTCCCATTATAATGAAACATTATTACTATTTATAATATTTTTTATTTAACCGTTAAAAACGGACAAAAAATAACTAATGTATAATTTATAAGGAAGTTTTACTTGAAAATTTAGTTTTTCAACGGATGTATACTGTAAAAATAATAAAAAGGGAAGAAACATTTTGGTTAACTATATATCTATAAACAAGAAAAA
>CAZQMI010000113.1:0-4006 GCA_964594475.1 uncultured Thermoplasmatales archaeon | reverse complement strand
CTCCTAAGAAGGGGAACCGGCTCTCAAGGCGTGCAAAAACCGCTGCAAACGGTTTTGCAGTAATGCTCATGCATCCTGTCGGAGAGGGACTGTGCAGCAGAATCATCTAACAGATTATATTTCTTGTTACAATCCCAATAACATCTCCAAAAATGGATACCGCTCCATCAACGTTTGATACAGCCAGGATAGGGTGAATTGGTTTTGTATGTAATTAATATGTCAGAAACGACTTATTATGTTTATAAATTCATATAATCATATGATTCCAAAGAATGGTCCAAACACCCAGAAATCTTTCGAAAGTTCAATAGGGTTACAACAATTATCTGGAGAATCTGCCGTGAAGGAAACCGTTCCAAATCCAAAACCAAAAACATTATCAGACATGACACTAACTTGATCATTTGGTGCAAAGATTCCACCCAAACTGCTTCTAGGCCCAGACATAATTATGCCAAAGTTCATATCAAATGAAAATTCCCATTCTACATCCTCACATGGCGCATCACCTGAATTCAAAAGAGAAACAAAAAACATAGAATTACCAGCAGATAAATCAGTGGTTGCTTCAAGACAACAACAGCCACAACAGTAAATGGTTAAATTAGCGCAGTCGACAGCGCTATCATCTTGAATGTCAACATCGAGGAAACAATTGGTATTTATGAAATCCATAACTGCGGGTTTCGAAGTTAGATCCACTGTGATTTTGCCACAATCTCCATAATTAATAAGAGTTGAAAGTGGAGAACCCCAAGCCCATGAATATCTGGGTAGATTGTTTTCTGTGTAACCATCATTATAGGTAAGCCAGGTAATAGGTGCTCCGCCTGTGCTGATACCAGCATCAATACCCCAGACGGCATCTATTCCAAGACTATCAATTTGTACCCAATTGTTCGTAGAACCATCTTCCAGCATCCATCCACCACGACTGTCCGTATTATCAGTATCATACCCAGCGATTGGAGTCATCCATTGGACAATAATAAATGCACTACCAGTATAAGGTAAAGCTTGCGGTGGGACAGTCACTGTATCCCATCCTGTTCCGGATGATGTACCACTTGCTATTGGTGTTAATGTTGTTATATCTGGAAGATAACCTGTAGCATAATAGAGGTCATAGTCTTCAATTTTGAACCCATGTTCGTCACAGCCGGTGCTGAAACGTATTTCAGTAAGATTATAATCAGTGAATCCTGCTAATTCCACAGGATCTAATTCAATAGCTACTGTTCTAGTTCCATTAGCAAGTAAACCAAGATTTAATCTGTCGTTACTACCATTATTACATACCATGATTTCAAGGAAAGCTTCATCAATGCAACAATTTGAACATAATTCTGTAAGATCAAAAGTATGAGCCCAGTGTCTATCTGATCCAAATTCATCACATTCTCTCGAACCACTATAGGGATAAGTATGATCAATGAAATCTAATATTTCTAGTCTTGGATTAGTTTGCTCTCCTCCGATTGGGAGGTTTGGATCAAAATTATCACATTTTCCTACGGTTAATACTATAGGCTGCCCAGGATTATTATGGAGAACAATATTTCTCATTTTTGAATCCTGTAAACTATTAACAATCGGTAGACTTATACTCGCAATTAACAGCATTACTACCAAAATTCCCATTATTTTATTTTTCATTTTTTGCTCGCCTCCAAACTCTGCCTCCCCTAAAATATTCATATTTCCCTCAAAAGGAAACAGAATCTTGTAATAAATATAACAATAGATATGATATAATATAAATTTTTTGGTTATTTTAGTGTTACAATTGTTGAATTTTATCTATTTATTTAATATTTTATCATAATATTAAATCATGTTACCTATTAACACTATATTCCCCTAACCCTACCTAACCTATGCATAAAAAAAACTCACCCACGGTAGAGGCAAATATTTCATACCTCAATCAATACGTTTCCCTCTTCTTTTCTTTTCTCCCGCTCAGCTCGCCCAAATCCTTTTATAGTTTTTGTACGTACAATAGACGTACTATGATTCGACGTAAAGTGACACTTCGATTAAATGAAAATGTAGTGAAAAGAGCAAAAGACTCAGGGATGAATCTCAGCTACTTTCTTGAAGTAAAACTAGTAGAATATCTCGCTAAGTATGAAGCGCCGAGGGAGAGATTCGAACTCTCGCTCCCCAGAAGGGGAACCGGCTCTCAAGGCCGGCGCGGTAGGCCGGACTTTGCTACCTCGGCAGAAATATGATCAATCAAAGAAACGAAAAAAGGAAACAAAAATAGAGATAAAAAGATTGTGTGAAAATTACGAACGCAACACGATTTCAATGTTAACGCCATCTGGGACCTGAATTCTCATCAGTTGTCTGAGTGCACGATCACTGGCATCAAGATCAATCAGTCGTTTATGCACTCGCATCTCCCATCGATCCCATGTTTCTGTTCCTTCACCATCAGGTGACTTCCGACAAGGAACCTTTAAATGCTTAGTTGGAAGTGGAATAGGACCACTGAGATCAACACCAGTTTTTTCAGCAATCATCTTAATCTGATTGCATACTTCCTCAAGTTTTCTCGCATCAGTACTCACAAGTGATATCCGTGCTTTCTGCGCCATACCTGTATACTCCACTTACTTTTTTTTATTCCCAAAAAGAAAAGAGAAAAGAGAAGCGTGTTGCTTACGCCTCTTCAACTTCCAAACAGACACCAGCAGCAACTGTTTGTCCCATGTCTCTAATCGCAAACCGACCAAGCTGTGGTATTCGTTTGGCTGGTTCAATCACCATCGGCCGGGTTGGAATGATTTTGACAATTGCAGCATCACCAGTTTTAATGAAATCAGGATTTTCTTCTTTCACCTGACCGTTTCGTGGATCAAGTTTCTTTTCGATTTCATCAAAACGACAAGCGATTTGAGCAGTATAACAATGGAACACGGGCGTATATCCTTTGGTAATGACAGAGGGATGGTTCAATACCATAATCTGTGCCTTAAATGATTTGGCAACCGTTGGTGGATCATTGATTGGTCCAGCGACGTCTCCACGGCGAATTTCCTTTTTGGATACACCACGCATATTTACTCCAACGTTATCACCGGGTTTTGCTTCAGCGATCTCCTCATGGTGCATCTCAATGGATTTACATTCACCAGTTGCACCACCAGGTTTCATACTTGGTTTGAAAATCAATTTATCATTTGGTCTTAGCACACCGGTTTCGATTTTTCCAACTGGAACTGTTCCGACACCCTTAATGGAATAGACATCTTGGATCGGCCAGCGAAGCGGTAAATCAGTTGGTTTATCCGGAACGATAAAGTTATCGATTGCTTGCAGAATGGTTGGTCCATTCCACCAATCAAGTTTTCCTTTATCCTTTGCAGAATTATCACCAGTAAATGCAGAAACAGGTACGATCTGTATTTGATCATCTTTATATCCTACACTTTTTGCCAGTTTTTTGACTTGTGTTTGGACTTCTTCAAATCTGTTCTTATCCCATTCAGGTTTGGTGGCATCCATTTTGTTGATAGCGATGATCATCTGCTTGACACCAAGTGTTCGGGCAAGAAACATATGTTCCTTGGTCTGTGCCATGACACCTTCTGGAGCTGCAACCACAAGAATTGCTGCATCAGCCTGTGATGTCCCGGTAATCATGTTTTTCACAAAATCTCTGTGACCTGGTGCATCGATGATCGTGAAATAGTATTTGTCAGTATCGAATTTTTTATGTGCAACATCAATGGTCACTCCTCGCTCTCGTTCTTCTTTCAGATTATCAAAAATCCATGCAAGAGCGAAACTTTCTTTTCCTTTTGCTTTTGCTTCTTCTCTATATTTATCGAGCATGTGCTGAGGGAACTGCCCGGTCTGAAGCAATATTTGTCCAACTAAGGTTGATTTCCCGTGATCGACATGACCGATAACTACCATGTTCATGTGTGGTTTATCTGCCATAATTTTACCTCCATTTAACTACATTTCAATTTAGTATTTATTTTTTTCCTAT
>CAZQMI010000112.1:0-7545 GCA_964594475.1 uncultured Thermoplasmatales archaeon | reverse complement strand
AGCGCGGGCAGCAACCGCTCCGCAGCCGTCTCGCCTATAAAAAAAATAAAAATGAATAATAACAAAAATTTTTTACAATAATCTGCGAAATATGAAAAAACCAATAAAAAAAGCTCATTCTCAAAAAAAAATGAAAGAAACTATGCATATCAGAGCAATGAACAGTAAAAAAATAACTTTTTGATAATAAAATTTAAATAGAAACAAAAAGATGATATAATAACTGGTAAACTATTTAAGGAACCTGAAAAAAAATAGACAGTGGGAAAAAAATTCACTTACTAAAAATAAAGAATAACATTATCATTCTCTGCTTGAACATATTTGGTGAAAAGCTATGAAAAAAATGAATCATCCCCATCATTTCATTTCCATTTTCATTATTCTCATATTAATCAGTGTTTCATTAACACCACTGCTAAAAAGTTCATCAGATCTACCCTCTGGTCAAATCAGTGAAAACGAAGTCATGCAATCAAATATCGCATCAGATATACGCATTGATGATATCCAAGGAGGATTACAACTCAAAATAACGGTGAACAACACCGGCAGTATCACATATCATAATATCCGCATTCAAACAGAGATCAGCAATGGACTCATCTTTACCCCCCGAATCAGAACTTTTACCATCCCTGTCCTACAGCCAAATAGTGCAAGTAGCAGCTATACCATGCAGAATCAAATCATGGGCATCGGTATCAACCCGTTCAACTACCCACATATCAACATATTCATCAATCAATCCGGAACACTATCATTAATCGGACAGGTCGATGCGTTCATCATCGGACCATTCATAAAAATAACCAATCAAATACTCAATGATGAAAACTCATTTCAGGGATACACTCTTTTCAGCCCCGAATACACCACCAACACCTATCTAATCAACAATGATGGAGATATCGAGAAGACCTGGCGACGGGGAAACATCAATGGGATGGCAAGTTATCTTCTTGACAATGGCAATCTCATCTGTACAGACATCTCAGAAACCAATCCCTATTTCCCAGTCACCAATCTAGGAGGAGCAACCGGACACGTCGGCATCATCGGCCCATATGGAGAAAACATATGGGATTTCACTTATTCAAATGATCAATACCGCCTCCATCATGACATCGAACCATTACCAAATGGTAATATCCTCATGATCGCCTGGGAACATAAAACTGAAGCAGAAGCCATTGCAGCTGGAAGAAATCCACAAAAACTCACTCAAGGAAAGCTTTTCCCTGATCATATCATCGAAGTACAACCAACCGGTCAAACCACCGGTGAAATCGTCTGGGAATGGCATGTCTGGGACCATCTCATACAGGACCATGATCCAGACAAAGCAAATTACGGAGTGATCCGCAATCATCCAGAGCTCATCGATATCAACTACCCTGAAAGCGACCCAGATTTCACCCATATCAACTCAATCGATTACCACCCCCAGCTTGATCAAATCCTGCTCAGTGTCAGATATTACAACGAAATATGGGTCATCGATCATAGCACAACAACAGAGGAAGCCGCAGGGCACAGCGGTGGACGCTATGGCAAAGGAGGAGATCTGCTCTACCGATGGGGAAACCCCGCAGCCTATGATGCAGGTACAAGTAATGATCAGCAACTCTTCCAACAACATGATGCCACCTGGATACCCAAGGGATACCCCGGTGAAGACAACATTATTCTGTTCAATAATAACCATGAAAAAATCGATGAACACAACCCAAATCTTCGGTTTTATTCATCCGTTGATGAAATCATCCCGCCAATAGATAATGACGGCCATTATTTCAAGGTAGGAGCAAAATACGGCCCAATATCTCCCACCTGGACATATACTGCAGATAACATCTATACCTTTTTCTCAGGTCATCTTTCCAGTGCACAACGACTCCCCAATGGAAACACTCTCATCTGTGAAGGAGCAAAAGGAAAAATGTTTGAAATCACCCCTGATCACAACATCGTCTGGGAATACACAAATACCTTCGGCATTCCAAATCATGTCTTTCACATTCACCGCTATGCCGAAGACGATGAAGCCATCCAAAACCTATTAGACTAAACACATTATTGCAAGTGTTTTTTTTATAATTGCTGCAATCGTTGCTCCACCAGATCAGCATACCCAATTAGATCCTGCTGAGGAATTGATCCTGCGGCAAAAATAGAAACCACCTCATCTACATGAAACACCAGCAAATAAATCGTAATCGTTTGACCCTCAAGCATGGTCGTATTCTGTTTCAATACCACATCATCACCGATCATGTCAATAGCAACATTAGAAAACTGCCAATCACTGACCATACCTGGAATAGAACCTGATGATTTCAAGGTTTCAACAAAAGCACTTGCTTCATCAACTGAAGGAAGCTGAGCGATCTGCTGAGTGAGAAAAACCGATGTATTCTTTAAAAACAAAACCTCATATTTTTTAAGAACCGTGTTTCCCTCAAACATTTTACCAGATTCAACCGTATAGGGCTGAGTAGTATAATTCTCACTGCCATTGATCATCTGTAAACCCATTTTTAGATCATCATCTGTTAACCGAGCAACCCGCAAATCGATATCATCAGAGGACTTATCTTGTTCTTCAACACAACCAACAAATAGAGAAAAAAGAAGCAGAAAAACAATCAATGCTGTTTTATTCTTTTTCATAGTTATCCACCAAATCTCATAACATTTTTTTCCTTTCACATATACGATGCATCTATTTTATGATTACGAATCTGAAAACAAACTCTAACTTATCAAGACAAATGGACCAATGAGCAGAGCATATGTTTTTTCTTCTAAGCCATACTCCGGAAGCGATACCTCAACAGTCATCCGAGCAAATCCAAACATAAACATACTATTTACGACCATGTTCTGCTGAGCAGGTATCACTTCTATAATTTGTTCTTTTTGCTTACTCCTAAACAGGGTTTCAACCTCAATGTTACACTGAACCTGATAGGCCGCTGTATTACCACTGTTTTCAATCGTAACTCGAACTACTCCAATTCCACCCTGTATCGATTCAATTTCAAGATGAGGACCAGCAACAGTGACCTGCAATGGATCCGACCACTTGCTCATAAGTCCAAACCCATTACGCATTTTCACCCGCAGCTGATATGATCCCACGGTATTCCAACTATACTCTACGGTTACCTGTTCTCCAGACTGAAAGGGGCCAATCCAAGGACTTACGGATCCATCACCATAATCCCATTGATACCATAATTGATTTGTTTCATCAACAGCCTGCGTTGAAAACTGCTCAATTGATCCCAGCTGACAAATGAAAGGACCTTGTGGCAACTGCGGAACCATGGGAGATGAAACCTGATACGGCTTCATAGACAGCAATGGATCAGCATACAAGGTAAACGCATACAGGTTCTGATAGCTCATCCATTCCCACCAATCATAGTTCACACTATACTCATACAAGGTATCAGCTAATGCCATTGCACAAGGATACTGCTGTTGAATAAATCGGCTCATAAACAGATGATTAATACTTTGAATCCCACCGTCATCAAGAGAATCCCAACCCACTGAACTCCAAGTCGTCGTGGTTCCCCCAACAAAACCAACCGCACCATGTTTCAAAAGAGATACACCAAGGTTTTGATCTTCAAAAGGATCAGCATTCCGACAGGCACATGAAAACACAAAGGACGGCCGGTCATCATCAAGAAAACTCGTTTCAAAAGAAGAAAAAAAATCTAAATGATCTAATTCACTGCTTTCAGGGACACCATCACCATCATCAACACTCCAAACCTTTCGTTGCGCGGCCCATGCATTCCCATGTGCATTCCAATTCACCATTCCATACCCATCAGGCCAATACTTTAGCACTGACTCCGCTGAGAGACCATCATCACTATCAAACGGAGAGGGACTCATTCCTTCGGTTTCATATAATCTGGTGACCTGATAATCCTCATACTCAAAAATCGCTTGATTCATGGATTCCATCAGTCGAGAACCATCCGTTTTCTGAATATCCTGATTCCCACCCTCATTATCATAATAGAGCATAGCACCAAGTAACAACGCCCGTTGCTTCCAAGAATCATCACGAGACTCAAAGGAAATCGTCTTCTGACAAATCTGCTCAACCATACTTGGATCATCCACTGGGATCCTTCCCACATACAACTCAGGATAAAAATCAGGGGAATCATCCCCACGTTCACCAAAAAAACCATCATCATCAGCATCCCATTCACCAGTAAGATCAGCATAATACAGATCAGTCAACGTTTCCTTCGATGAACTATGATCACTTGGATCAGGATAGCATGCCCTCATGGGAAGATATGTGTGACTACCGACAAATAAAACATATTCAAGCTGCCATTGATCATATTTTTCCAGTAAGAACGCCTTAATCTTCTCTGCAGTGTCCTCACCAGCATAGGTTGATTTAATCCAGGAGATATTAACTACTCTTACCGATTCGCCCAGGGTCATCTCACGCCAATTTTTCAGAAACACCACCCGGTCCTCACAAGGTACTGTTGTAATGATTACCAATGGAACCGATTCATCAGAAAAAGTGATCTTGTTTTGATAAAGCGATGCGATCTGATCATAATTCATCAGCATTGATGATGCAAGATGATCACGGTGATCATGATCAGTTGATGACCATGATGAATCAACCTGGGATTCATAGGTCAATGACAACACGATTTTTTCATGAACAGACAACATTCCATCATCTTGATGATAGGAAAACGGATAAAACCTGATCTCTATTGCACATATTCCTTCAATATGCTGCATGCCTACTATCTCAAATGGTTGAGCAGGAAAAAACGATGAAGAATCAATCCTTTTTTCTTCAGAAACTAATGGGAAAAACAACGAATCATTTGCAATCGATGTTGCCTCAGCTAACTGATACCATCCAGGGATCTTACGGTCTTGATCAGAGAGAAGAGACACCTGAGAAAGCTGGGAATTCGGAGGAAGACCAATCAACACCGTTCTCACTGGGATACGCGGAAACCCAATAGCATTCAATTGATCAAAACCAGGTACATCTACTACGGTGGTTTCATCATTCTGCTCAATCAACTCAAAAGAAGAAACCTGTAAAGAAACCAAAATCAAATCCTTTTCAGGTATGTGTATATGATCTACGGAGATATCCTCTTCAGCACAACCATTCTGTTGTACACAAAAAAAGAAAAGAACCAACAGAAACATCAACACATGACCAGTACGAACTCTCATTGAGTATCAACCAAATCCTAATTTGCAACAATCCTTTTTTATCCAACTAATACTATCTAATCACATAATATATAATTATTGTGTTCTTTATGGTATCCACTAATTGATTTCTCTTTAGGATTTGATCTACCAAAACTTCCAAAGCTTCACTGATTCAGAACCAATCAATTCCGATGATCCATATAGTTCAACCCGAACGGTAGATAACCCAAAACAGGGTTCATCAAACCAAAACGAGTATGGAGATTGATTATCCACATGTACACGTTGGTTCTGAACAAAAAACGACACATTAGTTATCAATGATGAATCAATGGAACTATCGATCTGAATGGTAATTGGCCCAAACACTAATGGATGATTCAACCAGAACAACTCAGCCTTCTTTTCATCATTAACATACAACGCATTCTCTGGATGAGTACATTTTATCGGAGCGTTGGATTCATCGACCACCGTGATATGAACAACAGAGCTCTTCCACCACCGTGAACCATTGATACTCTCAACACCATCAGAGCCAATTCTCTGTTCAACAAAAGAGTCATCCACTCGTTCCTTGATCAATCGAAGATAGGAATTATTCCCATACACCGATGAAAAAACGGTATCTTTATAGATCTGATCAACCATCGCCTGAGCCTTGATTTCATATTCCCCAGATCGGTTGAACACAACAGAATGCTCATAAATAATTCCATCGGTTTTCCCCCCGTAGGCATTATCCCAACCTGTGCCACCCTGATAGGAGTTAATCGGATCTGCTTTATTCACACTCTGCTGTTGTTGCTGATCCGTTTCATTGCTCCACGTCCAATTCAACATGGTCTGATCCACCATCAGGCTACCATTTACCTGCCATTGGAAACAAACTGATTCATTGACCGAAAGCACCATATCTTGTTTCCATTCACCATTCATCCAGCGCACAGAGGGCTGTGCCAGATCCGTTTGATGCAGTATGAACCGTCTCACCTCAGCCCCAAAACGATGAATGGTATCATTGCCAAAGCTCTGCCCCCGAGGGTTCTTCGTCCGAGACATCTCCGGAGATAGCCACAAAATACCAGACCCTGGGTAATTGCCATATTGTTCATCTCGTACAAAGGAATCCTCAGCGGGACAACACTCAATATTAGCTCCATACGCCCAAGCAGCAAGACATCCTCGTGCTTCATAGCCAACCGTATCCGGAATAGGACCAATTGATTCCCCATCCAATCTACCCCCATATGATCCCATAAACGATGCCAATCGTTGTGAGGAGACATCAAAGAAATGAAAATCCGGAGGCACATGCGTATAAGAATAAGGTGAAATCATGCTTTGCATGATCAATTCATCATAAGTCGAAGACCAAGGATACAAAATCATCCGGGCTCCACCATGAAAATCACAGCCCACTCGGATAAGATGATCATCGATAAAGGCCCGTAAAGTCCTCCCATTCACACTACCCCAGATACCACCTGTCGGTTCCCCAGGTGCATCATAATCAGCCTCTCGATTAAGATCCCATCCATTTGCATCATATCGCTGCATCATATCAAAACCAAACGGATTCTGAGAAATAACAATATAGATCTCCCGATGATCAAGCAACCATGCAAGCCATTCCTTGGAATACGTTTCACAGGGTTCATCGGTACATGCCTTTCGAATCATCCAATGGGTGAACCAATACAGTCCAATGGTTCCCACGGTTTCATCACCATGAGGACTACCAATAAAAAGCACCTCAGGTTTAGCCATTTCTCTGCTTTCATTGGTTAAACGAACATAATAGAGATCATACCCACCATCAACTATGCCCGTCTGATATAATTCATTGGCCTTAAACACATCAAGAAAACCAGGAAATAGATCTTCCAATGATAGATACCAACCAACCAATTCCATGTAGGTTGATGGTTTCTCATACCAATCAGGAATTGATAATCCCTGATTCCGTATCTCATCACGTGTTACAGAGTGCCTTGCTGGAATCGTGATGGTTACCAAAGAGCTTGCAAGAAATAACAAAATAAGGATTAAACAGATGAGTTTATCACAGTGTGTTTTTGAAATCATCGTTTGAACCATGACTTATTCAACACCATCTACTTATATTGTTAAAAAAACTTCCAAACCCTGAGTTGCTCACTGGATAGTTTTCCGGCGTTATCGATAACTTCAATCTTTACCAATGCTCTGCCAAAAGCACGTTCATTCCATGAGAACACAAATGGTTCAGAAAGCACTTCTGCAACCGGACGATGCATATCATCAATGTAGAACAACACCTTTTCAATC
>CAZQMI010000111.1:0-7653 GCA_964594475.1 uncultured Thermoplasmatales archaeon | reverse complement strand
GAATGCTCAGCGTTGTCAAACGAAAGGACCGTGAAAAAACGATATGGACTTATTCATTATATAAACATGGATATTATAGATATCAACATTTAATTTAAGAAAAAGGGAATAGGATAGAAAATGGTTAGTATTGATTGTAAGGTTATCGGATTACTTTCAATTGTTTTTTTGAATGCTGATTATTTTTATTCCACAGATTATTGGATATCGCATTGTTGGATATTTGGTCCTCTTTGGTATTCTTACCTTGATATGAGAACAGATGTAATGGAGAAAGAGAAATGCCCTATGATAACATAAGTGAGCTTCCCGATCAAGTTTCAGATAATCTTCCAAAAAATGCACAACAAATTTACAAAGAAGCCTATAATAATGCTTGGGATCAATATGCAGACCCAAAGAAAAGAAAAGGTAATGCTTCTCACGAGGAAGTAGCAAATAGAGTTGCATGGTCTGCAGTGAAGAAAAAATACGAGAAAAAAGATGGGAAATGGGTAAAGAAATAAAAAAAGGGTGAAAAAAAATGAAAAAGAACATATTAATAATCGCAGCCGCTGTTCTACTGTTTATCATTGGATTAAGTGGATGTATAGATGAAAAAAGCAAATTCATTGGCACTTGGGAGTCTGAAGGTGGAGGTACCACCCTTGAATACAATGATGACAATACCGTTGCAATTTCAGGTGATGGACCCTTGGATATCGTTAAACTTACAGGAAATTTTGATTATTCCGTTGGTGATAATTCAGTAACATTTTCCTCAGGAAACTTTGGAGTTACGTTAGATTATCGTTTTCCAGCAAATAATGAAATGGTGTTAAGTGACAATCAAGGAAACTCGATGACCTTTATCAAACAATAAGAAGAGAAAATGTGAAAAAGAGAGTGTAAACGCATGTTCTTAGCATTGATTGATGTATCAATAATCATATTCTTTCTAGTTATAGTCCTTGCAGCAATCATTGGATGGTATCTTTTGAAATTTGCCATTTGGATCTTACTGATTTTTATCATAGCTATACTTATTTTAGTGGGTCTTGATTTCATATTTGGATTTATTTCAAATTTTGTATAATGGCAACCTGGAACCAACATTTTTAATCTGTTTGAATATACTTTGATTTGATTTTAATTTAACATCAAACCAAAGTTAAGTCATTCTTATATAAATTAGATTATTTTTTTACGAGAAAAGGTGATAAAGAAATGAAAAAAAACATATTGGTGATAGGAGTAGTTTTTACTTCACTGCTGATGATTTCAACGGTAACTGCTGTTCCACAGACACACAGTAAACCCGCAATGAACACAATTGAACAAATAGAAGAACGCAGATCCCTAGTTGAAACATTGGAACATAAAATGAGTTTGGGAAATGATTTTCAGGCAAATGGAATCATTGATTGGTTAATACAATTATTAAGTACGATTCTTGATTTCATTCAAACATTAATTGCATTTGTATTGGAACTTTTTCAGATTGTGAATCTTGTCAATGCTATTATCTCAGCGATAAATCAATTAATCGATCTGATCACTCAACTTATCCAAGCGATTAATGATATCATAACACCTGGGTTTCAGTATCAGTAATAAAATCAGGTAAACAATATGATGTATTAGACTAATTTTCATATTTTTTTCTTTTTCTTTGTTTATCTTTGGAATAAGAATGAGGTAACTGCCAAGAATCAATAGTTAGTATGATATCTTAAAAGAACATATAATGTATTATTTCTTTACTCTAAATATGGTGGAAAATATGATGAATATAATCTTGAAAAGACCTGAGATCGCAGGGTTTTTATTTCTGATTGCAGGAATTGTTATTTTCATGGGAATTATAACTGCAGAAATCTATTATCCATCAGGGTATACTACTCGAGAGAATGAAATAAGCGATCTGGCTGCTACTAAGCCACCGGATAGTATTATAACCCAACCATCTGCAACTATCTTTAATAGCATCATGATTTTCTCAGGTATCATCATTATCCTTGCTTCATTTATTCTTTTCAGATATAACAAGGATTATCTTTTGAATATGCCGCTTTTTGGATTAGGAGTGGGTGCTCTAGGAGTGGGTCTTTTCCCTGGGAATATCACACCAATTCATTCAATTTTTGCTTTTATTATTTTTATATCTGGTGGAATCAGTGCGTTAGTTAGTGTGAAAATAACTCGATTTCCCCTCAATCTTGTATTCGCTGGTCTGGGAATGATATCCTTGTTTTTCTTACTCTTCAATCAAATATTGATCTCCTATCTTGGTAAAGGTGGCACAGAACGATGGGTTGCATACCCTATCATCATATGGATTATAGGATTTGGAAGTTATCTAGCGGGCAGTAAGGATCAATCTGAAATAAATTCTTAATCTGTTAACAATCTCACTTTGTTAGACAATAATAACATTCCCACATTGTTCACTGATGACATCTTCAACACAACCGGTCATCATTTTATCAACTGTTGATTTTTCTGAATGATTAATAATGACAAAATCTGGTTTGTATTTTTTTATTTCCTCATTTATAATTTTTGCAATATCACCTTTTTTCTTCTTTTTCTCTACAGAGATATGTAACTGTTGGCTTATATCAACAATCCGATCAGCATATCCACCTGATCGAATCTCCTGATCTTTCTCATATTGTTGTTTAAGCTTTTGAATATCTTTTCTTCCAAGATAACTATCAATTGTTCCTGATGATTCTTTTCTCTCTGTAATGATTAAGATGAGGACTTCATCAGGTTTGTTCTCATCAAGAAAGTTTTTTATCGTTTCTATACTGCTTTCACTGAATGGTCGTTGATAGCAAGCGATTAATATCTTCTTTTCATTTTTCTTTGTTTTTTTCTGAATCATCCTTATTTCACCATAATCCTATTATTTTCCACCATCCAAGACCAATGGTCATAAAGACCGCAATACCGATCACATTAAGGGTGAGGCCTGGTTTGATAAAATCTCTTACTTTCAGAAAACCCGTATCATAGACCATTGCAGAACCCGGCGTGCCAATAATAAACATCAATGCAAATGCTGAAGGTAGTGCAACGACATACATACCCATTTTTGCTGACAATCCTAAACTGGTGAAAATAGTCAGTGCTATAGGAAGAATAGTTCCCGTTGCAGCACTATTACTCATCACTTCAGATAAAAAGATGGTTAATGTTACCACCATTAAAATGACCAGAATTGGATTGATTGAAACAAAGTTGATAAGCGTCTGAGCAAGAAAGGAGGATGCGCCAGTATCAGTTAAGGAAAACGCCAAGGTTATCGCACCAGCATACAGAAAAATGATTCCCCATGGAAGTTTATTTTCAACATCCTCCCAATTTAAGGTATTAGTCACACCTAATAAACCAGCAATGAACACCGCAACGGTAGCCATACCAATAATGGTGCCAAAGGTAGACCACAAAATAAAAGCAAAAATTAAAAAGAAAATAACTTTCATTTCACCAAATGAAAGAGATCCCATTTTCTTAACTTCACTTTCTAGAAAGATTTTTAGATCATTCATATCAATTTGTTCAAGTGGATAGAAATATTTTAGGATGAGATAAACAAAAAAAATCATAATGAGCACAATAGGTATTGCTGCGATGAACCAATCAAGGAAACTAATCATCTCACCAGTGTTTTGATAAAAAATCGAAATCGCAAGAGGATTACGGGCTCCTCCTAATAATGTTCCCATACTTCCAATAGATGATCCATATGCCAATGAAAGAAGGATAGCTTTTGAAAAATTAGTTCCAATCATTTCTTGTTTACTAGCTCTTAAAACACTTAAGGTGATGGGTATTAATAATGCCACTACACCATGGGCTGGCATCATCATTGAAAGAGTAGAACTGATTAGTATTGTTCCAAAAAGAAAGCTTGAAGGTTTTGAACCGAATCGTTTTAGAAATGAAAGAGCAATTCTTTTGTCAAGATTATACTTGTTTAACGAAAAAGCTAAAATAATTGCTCCTAAAAGAAAAAAAATTGTAGTCGATCCAGCTCCTTGAAAGGCATTTTCTGGGGTCAACACACCAGTTCCAACAAGAAGAACAGCAATAAAGAAAAAAATCATCGGAAAGGAGACCGGCCTAGTTATCCATAGCGTAATGGTAAACGCGAAAACAGCTAATGCATATTGCCCCATTTGAGAAAGTCCTTCAGGGGTTGGAAGAAGTGCAATAATACAGAAAATGGCAATGGCGATAGAGATAAAGATCCATTTTTGTTTGTTTTCATCATTGAGTTTTGATTTCAATTTGCTTGTAACATCGGCTACCAAGTCAATTTCCCGTCCTCATGATATATTTTGGTGTTAATTTAAATTTTTTTTGTATCAAAAAGAAATGAGGAATTGTTTTTAGTGAAATGATTTTTATCTTTAATGAATCCTTTTCTTTATTTAATGATACATGTTTGGAACTGTTGTTTTTTGCGCTCGGGGGATTTGCTGGGATTGTTTCAGGTTCTTTTTAATCTCTGTTTCAATCTTTTCTGCTTCTTCATATAATGGGTCTAAATCAATGTTTACTCCTGTTAGCATTTCATCAACTTTTTCCAAGAGACGGCCTGCTGCACGTGAATCTGGATATGCGACATGCCCCTCTGTTAACATACAAATCATATTATCATTGTTTTCTGTAATCCTGGAGAGAAGTGCACCAGTAAATCCTGCGATCATTCCATCTTTAATTCTTTCAGTGTTGTAGCGATTGAGAAGCTGCTTCATTTTTTCGTTACTTGCTACACCGTAAACATCAACTTGATCTTCATTTTTATCAGTTGATTTCACTCCTTCAAGACCTAAAAACAATGAAACATTTCCTTTATTTGTCCATTCAATAATCTGACTGATCATTGAATCGACAATTTGAGGTGGAATTGGAAACTCTGAAACAATAGTAATTAAATTATCGCATAAATCGTTTTCATGACATACTTGCTTTCCTCCATGATAAATTCTTACTAGAGGGACTGGTTTTGAATCTCGAATGATGACAGATGGCATAAAATATCTTGATTGCACTGATCCAACCCTTTTAAGATTTAACGACTTTGAGATGTAGTTACCTGAAATTGATCCGATTAGTCCAACTGTTGGAAACCCAAGTATGACCAGTGCATTTTCCATATCTATATCTTTATTAAGTTTGATTTCAACATCATTCATTTTATTCGCCAAATCAGATTATCAACGAAATTATTTAGTAATAACTTTAAAACAAATTGATAATAGATGTAATTAAGTAATTTCATCTTATTATTTTTTAAAAATTGATTATATTAAAAAATGTAAAATTTGTTTAGCGTAAAATCAATATTAATTTAGATTGCAATTTTAATAAAATTTATTGATGTTTTGAATCATATACTATTTATTTTTCAATTGTAAGTAAATCATGTTTTTATATGTATATTTTTCTAGATAATTACAATTGAGGTGTGAAGGATCATCATGGCAATAATCCCATTTTTAGCATCCCATCCTCCCTCTTGTTAAAAATAATCATATTGTCATGAATGTTCTTTCACAAAATTCCTCTGTGAATAGTAAACACCATAAAAAAAGATATGACTACTCATTGAAGGAAAAAATAATCTATATGGTAAATGAGGTTTCTTTCTAATAAGTAAATTAAAATCAGTTTATTATTTAGTTATAATTAACTCGTTCTTAAGTTATAATTTTATATCATTTTTGCACTCAAAATCCATTAAATGAAAACAAGCATAAAAATTGCAACAATACTAGATATTCCAATAAAAATACATTTTACCTTTATCTTCATATTGGCACTGTTTGCATGGGCATTTTCAATTGAAACATTTACCCTATTTGGATTTACTCTTGGTTTTGGTGATTATCCAATCTCATTTTCATTAAAAATATTACTTGGCAGTCTCGTGGCGATTTTTTTGTTTATCTGTGTTCTTTTACATGAACTTGGACATTCATATATCACTCAACAGTATGGACATAACATAAACAGTATCACACTCTTCATATTCGGAGGCAGTTCAGAATCAGAAGAAATTCCAAAAGATCCCAAAAAAGAAATATCAATAGCAATAGCTGGACCTTTAGTAAGTATTATCATTGGATTAATTCTTTATGCAATCTTCATCATTTTTGAACCTATTGCAAATACTCTATCAATAACACTTGTTGTTAATTTAATTGGAACCCTTGCCTTTTATAACCTCATTCTTGCTGGATTCAATTTAATACCAGCATTTCCCATAGATGGAGGAAGAGTATTACGAGCTGCATTAGCACTAAAAATGACCCATAAAAAGGCAACAAAAACTGCGGCAAACATCGGAAAAGGAATAGCAGTAGCCATGGCAATTTTCGGGCTCTTTTTTAATATCTGGTTAGTCTTGATCGCTGTTTTTATTTTCTTTGGTGCAACTCAAGAGCAAAAGACAACAGAGATTTCAGATACTTTGGAGGGAAAAAAAATTTCTGATATCATGGATAAAGACGTAAAAACAGCATCTCCAGACCTTAGTGTGCAGCAAATTTATGAAAAGATGAAAGAAACCAGACAATTTGTCTACCCCGTGGTAGATAATCAAAGGGTCGTCGGCGTCATCAGTTCTGAAGATTTAAAGACAATCAAAAAGGAAAACTGGAAAGAAGTCACCGTTCAGGAAATCATGAACAAGGATGTCTCAACTGTCTCTGCAGATGAAGATGCATTCTCTGTTTTTAAAACCTTGATTAAAAACAACATAGGACGAATATTTGTTCAAGATAACAATGATAAACTTGTTGGAACAATTTCTCGAAATGATATGTTACGGACTATTCAATTCTATGGAGTAGAACAAAAAGAAGCAATGTAATAGGTTAAAATGAGAATATAATGAAATCATATGATGTTATCGTCCTAGGTAATGGATCAGGATCTTCAATCGTTGAAAATGCGCTCATGCATGGTGCAAGTGTAGCCTTAATTGATATGCCACCAATAGGTGGAACATGTCAGAATTTTGGTTGTATACCAAGTAAAATGTTGATGTATCCAGCAGATGTGATCATGCAAACAAAAGAAGCAGATACACTTGGGATTGATGCTACCATTGATCACGTCGATTTTGAAAGCATCATGGATCGAATGAGAACGGTCCGAAAAGAAAGTCAAGCTTATCAGCTCAAAGGAATAAATGATGTTTCTGATCTTGATTATTATCAAGGTCAAGCTTCTTTTACTAAAGAATATACTATTAAAGTAAATGACATTTTAATACGTGGGAAAAAAATTTTTATCGGTACCGGTGCCCGCCCGTTGATTCCACCGATCGAAGGAATTAATGGAATTGATTACTTGACCAACGAATCATTACTTGAATTACAAAAACAACCTGACAGTTTAATCATTATTGGTGGAGGATATATTGCCGTTGAATATGCTCATTTTTTTTCAGCCATAGGAACAAACGTTACCATTTTAGAACAAGGAAATAAGTTAATTCCACAAGAGGAACCTGAGATTTCGGATTTATTAACACGGGAATTAAGCAAACGAGTAGATATCCGCACTCATCTTGAAGTAGTTAAAGTTTCCAATAAAAACGATTCAATTCAGGTAACGGGAAAAAAAACAGATAGTGATGAAATAGAATCACTT
>CAZQMI010000110.1:0-7655 GCA_964594475.1 uncultured Thermoplasmatales archaeon | reverse complement strand
GAGAGAGTTATGGGTGGTGAAACTCAACAATTTGAAATCAATTTTAAAAATAGTAATAACACGATGATTAATGCTTGTGCTGTTATTTATATATTTGATCCTACGGGTATAAAGATTGCAGAATTACCATCGTCCACTAAGATGGTTGATTCAGAATCCATTCAAAAATACAATATAAACTGGAATTCAAATGAAAAAATATCAGGTCAATATACTGCGGTTGCTACTATTAAAACAGATCATAAATCTTATGGCCCATCATCGACTTCATTTAAAGTGATTGATTATGGTAATTATGTTGTTATAGAACAGGATAGTATTGATTTAACAATTAAGCATAATGAACAATCCTCTTTTGATCTAACTGTAACTAACAATGGCGATGAAGCGGTTAAAAATATTCAGATTACATCCTTGGGTGATATAGAACCTTGGACTTCTTTTAATCCAATATCTATACCAACTCTAGATGCTGGTGAATCTTATACAACCGAGGTAACGGTTGCTGTGCCAAAGTATCAATCACCAGGTGTTTACAATGGTTTCATTCAAATTGAGTGTGACGAAGGATATTTTGACAGAGTACCAGTATCAATCAATGTACCTTATTCATACGATGTACAATCAAGCATCACACCAACGTATCAACAAGTTGAGCCAGGATTTACCGTATCATATACTATCAATCTGAAAAATGAAGGAAATATAGTAGATACCTATGATATTTTAGCAGAAAATAGAACTGAAACAGGTATTGGAACCATCTCAGGAAACTGGACGAGTATTAGTGAAATATCCAATACTCTTGGTGCTAGCGAAGAAAAAACCGTTGTTCTTGAAATACGGCCACCTCGAAGATATTCTACAAAACCAGGGTTGTATCCCTTTGCAATAAACATAAGTTCAGGTCATGTTTTCGATATTCATGAACTTGAACTTGACATCCTTTCGTTCACCGAAGTTGATGTTGATATTGTAAGCTGTTATATGCAATCTACAAGAAGCGAAGAAAGAATTCATCGATCAGTTTGGAATGAAATACACAGAACACGGGATGACAACATCAATGTCATGATCCAAACAATAACTAGCCCGACTTCTGCGCATCAGCAAACCATTGAAAATCTTGGTGGAAGTGTCAAATATATCTATCATTTAATCGATGCCATCGCAGCTGAAATACCAATATCATCAATTGATGAACTCGAAAATGAATCCTTTGTTCAAAAAATCGAGTTAGATGATCAAATACAGTCATTCCTTGATACCAGTGTTCCAAGTACGAATAACACATATATAAGTAATTTTGGAATGGATGGATCAGGTGTTGATGTTGCTGTTCTAGACACCGGTATTGATCATTCTCATAGTTCATTTAATCATATTAGTTATGAATATGATTTTGTACGAGGAGATAATTACGCAGATGATGAAAATGGCCATGGTACCCATGTAGCAGGTATCATTGCTTCAAATGATGCAACCTATACAGGTGTAGCGCCAAATGCGACTATCATGCCCATCAAGGTTTTAAATGAATTTGGTGTGGGAAATACTAGTGATGTTGTTGCTGCTATTGAATGGGCGGTGGATCATGGAGCAGAAATCATATCAATGAGTCTTGGTGGAGATGCAGGAACAGGTTCTTCATCACTAAGTAAAGCAGCGAATAAAGCAGTTGAAATGGGTGTGGTTGTTGTAGCTGCGGCAGGTAATAATGGACCAGGATATGAAACGATTTGTTCACCTGGAGATGCAGAAAAAGTTATCACCGTTGGTGCCATTGATGAAACCGATGTAGTGGCATCCTTTAGCTCACGAGGCCCAACACCTGAGGGAAAACAAAAACCAGATCTCGTTGCACCAGGCGTATCGATCACCTCATCATTTTTAGGTGATACTTTTACCACAAAAAGTGGAACTAGTATGTCCACACCTCATGTTTCAGGAGCAATTGCCTTACTCTTACAAGAAGATAATGAACTCACACCATTGCAAATTAAATATCTCTTAAAGGAAACTGCTGTTGATTTAGGATATGATGCCAATACCCAGGGAGCAGGAAAATTAGATATCGATGCAGCATATCGACTCTTATTAAAGAATTTCACAATCAATATCACCGATGCATCAATCGATGAAACCGTTATTTTTGAATATAAAATAACCAACTGCGGTAATGTTAATGACACATTTAACATCTCTTTCATTCCAACTGATCATTTTAAGCCACCAGCTCATTATTGCCACCCATCACTTATCCTACCAACATCCATCAATTTGGATTACGTCGATATTGCTCAAATAACATCAAGGCTTACACCTGGTGAAAGTTATGATAATATCACCAGTATTGATCTTGATTTAGACTGGGTAAAAATGGAAAATAAAGCATATGAATTCATCATCGAAGCAATAAGTTCCAATGATGAAATGGTAACCGATAATGAAACCAGTTCAATTCAAATCGTCGAACCACCAAGAACAACCAAAGACATTACCGGTCCTACCTATCAAGATGATACCTGGATCACTCCATTTTCACCAATAAACATGACTGCAGAAGATGATATATCTGGAGTGAAAACTATCTATTATCGACACTGGTATAATGGCATCTGGGATCCTATACCAGCAACAGGCGTTGGTATCAATAATGATTTCATGATATACTCCAGTAATTTCACCTTATCAGGTGAAGGAAAACACTACCTCGAATATTATGCCGTTGATTTTGCACATAACAATGAAACTATACATAATCAAACCCATTATGTCCATGATTGGTGGTCAACGTATCATCATGATGAACTCAATCACGGTTATTCACTGACCAATATTCCACTGACTCCAGAGTTAGCCTGGCAGCAGAATCTTGAATATACGGTGGATTCCTCCCCTGCAATAGTCTACGATGGAAAAGTATTCATCGGCTCACAAAACGGAGACCTATACTGCCTGGATGCATATACCGGTGAGCTTTATTGGAGCGAAAGTACTAGCGGACGAATTAAATCATCACCACTGGTGACCAATGAGTATGTCTATATTGGATCAGCAGATGGATATTTCTATTGTCATGATGCTCATACCGGAGATTTATACTGGAAGACATCAACCGGTGGAGGAGTGTTTAGTTCACCGAGCATTATCGATGATTATATTGTGATCGGGTCAAATGATGGATATGTATACTGTTATGATAAAAACGTAGGGCTTATGCACTGGAAAACTGAACTCAATGGATTCATCCATACTACACCTTCCATAAAAGAAAACAATATCTTTATCGGTTCAGGAGCCGGAGAAATCGTCTGTTTGGATCTATCCACTGGTTCTATCAAATGGAACTATCAAACAAATGGAATCGTGTTCTCCTCCACAGCAGTTCAGGAGGGTAATGTAATCGCCGGATCAGTTGATGGAAACCTCTATTGTCTTGATAGCAATACCGGTGCCCTTCAATGGCAACATCTCTGTTTTGGTGGTATAGTTTCGTCTCCTGCCATCAAGGACGATAAAGTATTTGCTGTTTCAAACGGTGGTCAGCTGACGTGTATTAATATAACTAGCGGTGGCATCGTATGGACCTCATTTATCGGCCCTGTCACCTTTTCATCACCAGCAGTAGCAAACGGACGATTGGTCGTAGGTAGTCTTGATGGCTTTTTATACTGTGTGAACACGACGGATGGACATCTTATGTGGCGAATACTCATTGGTGAAAGCATGTGTTCGTCTCCTGCCTTGTTTGATGATCGGATTTATATAGCATCAGAAAATGGAAATGTGTACTGCTTCTGTGAAGACATGAACAGTGTCCTTGTCTCTGCTATTTCTGTTACTCCTCATACTCAGTTTACCCATCGAGAAATGATGTTTGATGGCGTGGTGACCGGTGATGCAACAGCGGTAACCGTACACGTGACCGATCCAAATGATGCTGAACAGATTCTATCAATGAATCAAGTAGAGAAGCATCGATGGACTCGAGCTCAGATCTTTGATCAACCTGGAACCTACTCCTATCGATTGGAAGCAGAGGATGTACAAGGAAATCAGGACAAATCTGCAATCCACTCATTTGAAGTGATCGCCGGTGAAAATACTATCCCCGATACAACAGATGATTATTATGAAATTGCAGCTGGAAAAATACTTGACATAACCACACCCGGTGTGTTACAAAATGATAATGATGCTGATAATGCACCGGACACCTTAACCATTCACCTAATTGATGATACCCTTCATGGAATATTACGGTTAGCAAATGATGGATCGTTTACCTATTACCCAGATAACGGCTATATTGGAATCGATTCATTTACCTATAAAGCAACAGATGGAGCAGATGAATCAGATCTAACCACAGTCATCATAAACATCACTGAGGAACAAGCACAACATAAGATAGGTGATATCAATGGTGATGGCCGGGTGAATGTGGGTGATGTGCGGTATCTAGCTAAGCATCTGGCAAATGATCCGGCATATACCGAGCTTTTTGATGATGGTGATGTGAATAGTGATGGCCGGGTGAATGTTGGTGATGTACGATATCTTGCTAAGTATTTAGCAAATGATCCTGCGTATTTATTACTATATCCTTAAATAAAAAGAAAAGATGTAATACATCAAAGGCAAAGATACATTACAATTTATATAAAAATGGTAAAACAAATTTGCTTTTTCATAATTATCTTTAGGAAGATACCAAATTTATTCCAATAATAAAAAAACCATAATACTTTTATAAAAATAATTCATTCAATCTATGTCCTTTGAGTCATAATCATTTTAGATTCAAGGATGGAGGAAAAGCAAAAAACCTACTTACCCAAAGGAAGGGAGGATATAATGATAGGAGGTAAAAAGAAATGAGTGTAATTCTTAGATTAAAACATAATAATTTTAGAAATAATTGTATGAACCTATATAAAAAATATTCAAATTCTAAGTTACTAAGTATAATAATTGTTCTTATCTTTATTTCTATAAATTTTCCAATACAGTCTATACCTGATACTGTCAAAGCTGATAACCAAAGAAATGAATTTGAAGATGATTTTAACACATTGAATAATTGGTATTTAGTTGTATATGATAAAGCGGGCGGATCAGCAAATGATCCAGAACCACGATTGGATACAAGTATGGGTAGACCTTCTCCCTCATTAGATGTGAATGGAGATAGTTGGTGTGGAAATGGAGCATATAGTAAAGAGAGATTTGATTACACAAATGGTCTAAGCATTCAATTTGATATGTATGTAGCTAGAGGGTATGACTGGAATTGGGGCCGAGGTGGACTATCTGATCACGATCCCAATCTAAACCATCAACGACCAGATGGTGCATATGTTGATAAAACAAGAGGTGGCACTAGTCATCTTGCTGGAATATCATTTACCGATGATGGCAATTATAATAATCGACATCCCTACATTAGATTTAATATAAAGACAAAAGATGGATCATATGATAGCTATACATATGATTCAGATGCTCGAGAACACCAAAATGAATGGCATACCTATAAAATAAAAATTCAAAAAGACGGATATGTTCAGTTTTATATGGATGAAGATCTTAAATGGACATCA
Source organism: uncultured Thermoplasmatales archaeon (assembly GCA_964594475.1). Lineage (GTDB taxonomy): Archaea > Thermoplasmatota > E2 > DHVEG-1 > DHVEG-1 > EX4572-165. The sequence goes on along the minus strand of CAZQMI010000110.1, from coordinate 2,049 downwards.
ACTGAGAAAATTGATATTAGTCTAAAACAAATGCCCATTCTTTTTGGCGATAGAGATGCATATGGTCCTGTGAGAATAGATAATGTAAAAATATCGAACGGAGTAACACAGAAATCTCCTAAGTTCACAGTATATATCGATGACGCAGAAAAAGCTCCTGGAAACAAAGCAATTGTAAACAAAGCATCAAACGATATTGGTCATATAACTGCAGAATTTACAAACAATAAACAATCTACGGAAAAATATGATTTATATTTTGACGTTCCAAAAGGAGTTAAAATAACTTCGATTTTTTCTAGAAATGACTTTGGAGACTATGATACAGAAACTCTAGCTCGATGGAAGGATACTTCACCACGAGAGGGATATATTCGTTATAATACGTATGTTTATGTACCTTCGGGGGAAAAACAACAAGTTGTTGCACGTTTTGATCTTCCACGATATCTACAAGGCAAGAAACATATGGTTCATGCAGGTGTGAAATTAGGCGGCGAATACTTCTATGAAGATGAAGATTCGGAAAGTTATAATATTTTAACTAATCCCTCCGGAATCATAGTCACTAATAGATATAAATTGTTCGATGAATATAATGATGAGGAAGTAATTGAATTATTACAATATTTGCATTCTATTTCAGACGGAAATAAAAAAAATGAAAAAGAATGCATCATCTATTTTGCAGACTACTATGAACCCGACATCAAAGATTGGGATAATTCTGAGCTCGATTTTGGTTCAGATCCCAATTATGTTTCAAATCTTACCGATGGATGGATTTATAACTGGTATATGAAAATGAAATCAATCAAATATGTAATGATTGTTGGTGGTGATGAAATTGTGCCATTTTATAGATTCAATATTGATGATTTATGGTGTCATCCAACAACATCAGGTAAAATGTGTGAATCTGACTTTTCATCTGGATCTGATACATATGCGCATGGATATATGTTTACAGATAACCCATATGCAGATATAGACCAAAATGAGAAATGGAAAAATGGTGATTTGGAATTAGCGATTGGAAGAATTATTGGTACAGATCCACTTAAATTAAAATCCTCTGTACAAAGTGGAATTCAACTTATTAATAATCCAAGTAATAATGCCGTTGTAGCAAGTGGAAGTGGGTCTAAAGGATCGGCTTTTCTTGATGCAGGAACACTAACTCCGAAATCAGGAAACTCAAATCATGTAGCAAATATACCAAAAATCCTGCGTAATCTAGATTATGATGTCTTATATGATAATGAAAATGCAAAACAATCGACAATAGATAATCGTAATTGGGGCGCATCAGATCTTTACAATGCATTAAATAAGGGATATGATTTGTTTTTTCATCTTGGTCATGGAGGTAGAGCATCAAGTAAATCTGCAATATGCATTGATAAAGGTATTTATGCAAACAATGAATACAAATGGGATAAGAATAATCTAATAAACAAATATCATCCAGTAATTATTTCAGCTTCATGTCACGGTGGATTTGTAAATGAAACAATGGATTCGTCAACACAACTTGCTACTAAACTTATGGAATTAGGCGTTTCAAATTATATTGGAAATTCTGGTTATGGAACAGGTTGGGGACGAATTGGAGGTTCTGATTATATAGAATGTTTTCTACAACTATTTGCTAAAAAAATTAAGTCATCAGCAGACTCAAATTCAGTTGGAGAATTGATTCGACTTGTAAAAAATGATCCCGAAGTGTTCAAAAGGCATACTGAAAGAGGTATAAAAACTCTCACTGAAACTGTTGTTTATGGAGTCCCATGGCATCATATTAATCTACCTTTAGATTCTACAAAAGGAGATGATTTATTTAGACATTATAACAAGGATATAAAGCTATCAATATCAAATCCAGTTGAAATAGGGAAAAACTCATATCAAAGACAGATACAAATTGAGATTCAAAATTACATAATAAATGAAACTGATAACTTTGATATGGTATCTATAAATGGATCAAAGGAAAATCGAATAACCGATGAACCTGTCGTACCATATATTTCAATTCCTCTATACCTT
>CAZQMI010000109.1:0-7656 GCA_964594475.1 uncultured Thermoplasmatales archaeon | reverse complement strand
AGAGTTGGGGCAAGATCTTTACGTAATAGAGAGTATGTACGCAATCGTGGTCTTTCCAATATCAATTTTGCAGGCATGGTAGATTAATGGCCGAATCAACAAAGAGAGTTATTCTTCCCATAAATTCAAGATACAAGGATACGGATCTGTATGCCGATGTTGATGGTAACGCATTTTTTGGGCCTTGGGAAGAATTGGAAATTCAAGATCCCAGTGATTATGAACTATATCAAATCAAGAGTAAAGATATAGGACGAATAGATGTGCTGGCTTACGACTTCTATGGAGACCCAACCTTGCAATGGGTGATTATGAATTTTAACAATATAATAGATCCCATATTTGATTTGGAAATCGGAGACAAGATCAAGATACCATCTAAAGATCAAGTGTTAAGGATGTTGATGAACTAATGGCTTCCAATAATGTTTCCCCTATAGGATCTCCAACACCTCGCCTTGAGTTCGTTGTAAACGGCGAGACCCAACCGTTGTACCCTCGGTATTTCAAGAAGATGGTTATGCATGAGAGGGCCACCACTGGAATCAGTTTTGCATATTTTAGATTCTTTGATGATGAATGGACCACTTTGGAAAATTTGTTCACTGACTCTAAGACAGATATTAGCTTTCGATATGGTTGGGACAGAAGTACTATGTCCAAATGGAAACATATGGTGGTTGCTTCATATGAGATGACTTATACATTAGATGGGTCTGCCGTAGATCTGTGGTTGGTAGACAAGTCTTTTCTGGCTGTGCCCGTGGGGGCTTCAAGATCTTTTGGAACCATTCGAATATCAGATATAGTAAAGCAGTTTGCAGAAGAGAACAATTTGTCTTACGTTATAGAACCTACCAAAGGAGAGTATTCTTTCAGGCAGAACAATATAAATCCCATAAACTTTATAAAAGATTGGTTGCTACCTCGAGCGATATCAAACAAAACTGGAAGAGGCGACTATCGGTTTTACTTCCGTAACGGTACTGAGCTTCACTTCCATACTCCTGATTACAGCAAAATAGTGTATAAGACTTACAAGATATTCAATGAGGGAGATCACGTAGTATCCAGCTTTAAGTTCAAGGTTAACTTCAATAACAAGTTTGGTATAGGATTGAACAGAGCACTGCAGGTACAAGGATATGATCCCATAAACAAAAAGGACTTGGTCTCTACAATAACTGATGATGATACACCTGAAAAGGTTCGGTTGGGTAGACGGATGCCTTCTTATTTGTCATTCTCAGGTAGCAAGTATATTGGTGTTCCGTTCAAGACTCAAGCTCAAGTAGAAGAGATGGCAAAGCAGCTTTGGTATGTAAATGATCTACAGCAGATCACTGGGAAGATGAAGATGATCTGTGATCCAGCTCTGGAACCGGGAAGGCTAATTGATATAGCTCTGCAAAATGATTATACTGGTGGATTAGCAAATGGTTCAGGAAGATATTTAGTGAATAATATAATAACCACAATGTCTACAACTCCCTTAAAGTTCAGTTCTATTGTTCTTTTGGGTAGAAACGCTATGAGTATTGGTGAAGCTGATGTTGTTGGAGTAGAACCAAAAGCTACGGCAACAGGCTCAGAAATAACAGATAATGATACAACTTCTACTGAAGACGTGAGTGAAACAGCTCCTCAATTCGGTAGTGGTCAGAGGGTGGTTAAGGAGGTAACTCCAATTGGATAATATCAGTGGTAGAGAAAAGCTATCTATAAATGGATTGTACCGAGGAGAAATAATCAATCGAGATGATCCACTCAAACTCGGCAGATGTAAAGTAAAAGTTTACCAGCTATTCCGGGAAATACCAGAGTCAGATCTACCTTGGGCTTGGCCTTGCTTTATGGGAGCTGGTAATCCAAACTCTGGTACTTTCGATATACCACCAATTGGATCTACTGTTTGGGTTATGTTTGAAATGGGTGACCCAGACCATCCGGTTTGGATGGGAGGTTGGTGGGGTGCTCCGAATGGCAATGCTGAAACACCTGAAGAAATGCAAAGTATCCCTCCTGATGTAAAAGGATGGAAGACTCCTTCAGGACATAAGATTGAGTTCGATGATAGGGATGGCAGTAAGGGCATTCGTATCACTGATAGTGCAGGTAACTATATAAGAATAGACACCAAAAATGGTGTCTTAGAAGTATTTATGAATGGTGATCATACGGTGACTGTTACTGGTGACGCTGATATTTCCGTTAACGGTGCGGCTAATGTTTCCATAGGTGCGGAAGCAAACGTTACAGCTGGTGGACCTATGCAAGTTAGAGCACCTATTATTGATTTGAATTGAGGAGAGAGCTATGCCCAATGATGCTCGTATAGGTGATATCGGAATAGGTTTGTGCCACTGTCATGATTCACCCGATATCATACCTATGAGCGGGCCTCTTATTACAGGCTTATTTTCAGTGCGGAGCAATAAACAACCTACCTCCAGACTGATGGATGTGGTTATGGGCAATTGTGGTCATACAGGTATTATGATCACAGCGTCAAGTAGCGTGCGAGCAGGTGGTATAAACAGTTCGAGATTGGGTGATTCCTTCACTGGTTGTTTTAAGGGAACTATAGTGACCGGATCTTCCAACGTTAGGAAGGGTGGATAATATGCCGAGTACCCCAACTACTCCATTATCAGAAGTTGAGTGGCAAGAATTACAGGATCTTATTGATTCCAAAATCACTTCTATTTTTGTGAGTCCCTATAATGGGAAGGAAGAAACTCTTCCAGATGCTTTACTCACAGGAACAGAAGATCATATACAAAGGATCAGAGAACTATTGACTTTGCGAGGAGCTAATCGTCCTCCAATAGATACAGACCTCATCATAGCTATGCAGCCCTTTCAAAGATTGTTGATGGAGTACCAGCTAAAGACGGACATTAATGGCGATGGTAAAATTTACGGGTGGGACTATGTTTATCTTAGCCCGCAACCGATACTTAGTAGTTTAGAGGGAGAAACGGGATCTGAAAAGATACCTGGTGAAATGCCTCCTAACGGTATGTACAACGGTAATAAGATATCTGGTACAGTCAACGGAGCCAACAACGACGGAGTAACCATATCCACTACGGGTGAATATGAAGTAGAAACAGAGACCAATCAAGATGGTGACTTCGTACTGTTTCTTTCAAACGGGAGTTTCACGTTAACTCCAACCAAAGGTGGACTGTCCTTTAATCCACCATCTATAACGGTGTCCGTTGCTGGTAGTGACATCAGTGGAAATGATTTTACTATAGTGTGAGAACATGGCAACCCCTTGTGATCTAATAGCCGGTAAAGCACGAAGAGCGATGCAGGATTTGGACCGTATGGTAACAAAAGTGCAGAGGATGCAGAACACGGTAGGCAATATTTTTAATAGTGTCTCGGATCAAGTAGGACAGGCCGCTAATTCGATACCGGATCCTAATGACTTAACACCAGTTTCGGACATAAACAATATGCTTGGTAATATAGCTCAAGCCTGTCCACAGCTGAATGTCGAAGACGTAACAGGCTTTGCAACCGAGCTACAAGAATCATACCAGGGATTACTTCGTAGTGCAAAGAAGGATCCTTTGTTGTCACTAAAATCATTACAGGATAATTTAAGATCTCAATTTAGCTCTCAAGGTATTACTGACAAGTTGAGTAATTTGCAGGGGTGGCTGGAATGTATAGAAGCCATTTGTGGGACTCTGGATGGTTTTGCACCAGGTAAGGGAAATACAGCTTCTGAAATTTCTAATTATTATAACTCTAATTTGTCAATTAACAATGAGGGAGAGCCTCAGATTCTCTCCGACAATGTTCAAAGCCAGGTGTCAAATGTAGAGAACAAAATTGGTGGCATTAATTCTTATATTGAAGACCTTAGCACGATCGGTATATAATGGCTGAAGATCCAAAGACACTTAAATGGGTTGGTCTCGCAGGACCTCTGACCAAAAAGTCAAAAGGATACTTTACACCATCTTCAGAAATATCACTAATAAAATCATCAATTATGATGATCCTTGGAACATATATAGGTGAAAGAGTAATGAATCCAGAGTTTGGTTCTAGACTAAAAGAAGTTCCATTCAGTCAAAATGATTCTGTCACTCGTACTTTGATAGAACAGTACGTTATAGAATCTATTTCACGTTGGGAGCCTCGAGTAGATATTGTAGACTTTGAGGTACAAGCTGACAACAATCAAATACGGGTTAAGATATATTTTGATAGACGTGAAGTACCTGTACAGTCCTTTGACGTTGAGTTTATTTTAGAGGCGACGTAAAATGGGAATCAACATACCGACTATTGATTATACCAAGCGTGAATATACGTCCAATAAAGAAGAACTTCAGCAGCTCATTAAAACAAGATTTCCTGAAGTTTGGACTGACTTCTCTGACTCTAATCTTGGAGAGGCGCTACTTGAACTTATAGCTTACGACTATTCTTTGCAGTCCTTCATGTTAGATAAGATGGCAAATGAATCTTATCTTGATACTGTAAAGTTAAGAGAGAACTTGTTGAGGTTGGTAGCACTCATAGCTTATCCCGTTTCGGGTGCTACATCAGCGTCTCTTCCTCTTAATGCTTCATTATTTAGTACAGAAACAAATGACGTTGTTATTAAAAAAGGAACCGAAGTACGAACTGTAGATGAAGTTGTCTTCGAAACGGATGCAGATTACCTCATCTCTGCAGGTAATCTTACACCTATGTCAGTCGTCTTGTCTGCTTCTCCTTCCTTGACTACAGACTTCACAGAAGCCTCTCGAAATATAGAGTTCAGCAGTGCGTTACCCTCTAATGTAAGAGTGGGTCACTTCCTTAGAGCTACAACAGGAACTGACAATAGTTTCTATCAGATAAGATCTATTTCTACTGACCGGCTGTCGGCTGAGCTGTATTCTCCTTGGCCCAATCTTGATGCTACTGAACAGTTTGAGGTTTACAATAAACAGATTACTATCATCCAAGGTGAAACAAAAAACGATACGTTTACTTCGGATGGAAGTAACAACCAGGAATTTACAACCACTTTCGGTCAAGCCGCAGAAGGATCCTTGGTGGTAGTAGTCGACGGGGAAGAATGGAGTTCTATCGAGTCTCTAATCTATTCAGATGAAGGTAAGCATTACGAAGTAGACAGAGACGCTGCTGATCGACTGATAGTTCGGTTCGGAGATGGTGTGCTGGGTAAGAAACCAGCCGATGGAGTGAGCATCGAAATGACCTACCGTACAACGGTTGGTGCCAGTGGTAATATAGCCCTCAATACTATAGACACCACTGTGAACGGATATATAGGCGCCACGACCGTCAGTATTCGGTTGAGTAATCCAGTCAATAGAGGCTCCGGTGGTTCTGATAGAGAGACTATTGAGCATATAAAAAAGTTTGCACCTAAATACGTTCGTACGAATGATCGAGCTGTCACAGTAGAAGATTATGAAACGTTATCTGCAACCTTTTCTGACCCTACTTACGGAGCCATTGCTGAGGCATCTGCATCTTTGAACACTAATAAGGTACCGAGAGAAAACAATTTGGTCTATGTTTACGTATGGGCTGAAGGGCAAGCTGGAGAGTTGCTGATTCCTTCCGATGGATTGAGAACCTCTTTGAAGAGTTTTTTAGACACCAAGAAAATGATTGGTACGGAGATACTGGTTTTACCTGGCGTCAAGAAGGACGTTGATGTTACAGCAGTAATCGAGTTTGATAGAAGACTGGATTCTTCAGAGGTATCATCCAAAGTTGAAGAGGCTCTTGCCCAAGTCTTTGAACAGGAGACTTTTTCTCCAGGAGACAGTCTGTATATTTCTAAGCTCTATGAGGCTGTTGAAGCTATATTAGGTGTAGAAAACGCATATATAATCACAGATCCTGTACACAACCAAGGGCGTATAGACGCTGAAAAGTATGAAACAATCTCTGCGGGTACTATAGAGGTAAAAAGAATACCTATTCCACCTGTTTGGTTGATCGTTCCATTGACTGGGGTTGTTGGTACTCCCTATACTGTCAAGTGGTCTGCGGTCACAGGTGTTGATGGATATACTCTTCAGGAAGCAACGCAGAGTAACTTCCAGGATGCTGTGGACATCTATACCGGAACCAATACGGAGTTCAACGTAACTAAGTCTGCTCCTGGCACTTTCTATTACAGAATTAAGACCTTCAACGTTTATGGAGAGAGCGGTTGGATTGCTGCAACTAACTCTATAGAAATAACATAATATGGCTGTTACCTTAACACAAGAACAAATAAAAGAAGTCGCATTAGGGCTGACTCGAAACAGCGAGTTCAGATCTCTATACAAGAAGTATCGCAACAGCTTTCCTAATTCCGTATACTACCCTTCTGCTAAGCAATCAGCAGTAGAGTATATACATACGTTAATCTTATCTAACTATCCGTCTTCTACTTCGGATGATGCCAAGGCAATATTGTCAGAGTATGACAATACATATGGTCAAGATTTCTTGTACAACCTGTTGCCTACTCAAATCCATGCGTTTGATCCAGATGACATACTGAAAGGGCTCTTCCGAGCAGTTGCGGATTTCAGAAGTTTCTTTATTGACTTAACCAAAGGTCTGCCATCGTTACACAATCCTTTCGAGTGTCCTGAGGAGCTTTTAGGGTGGTTGGGTAGCTTTGTTGGTGTTGAAGTACCCTACGACCTCCCTACACAGCTCAAACGACTTAAAATAGCACGGGCTATCCCTTGGTATAAGATAAAAGGAACACACGATAGCTTCCGTATTGTTCTCAGGTCTATTGGGTTTGATGCTGAAGTAACAGAACTCTGGTCCGATTATCAAGGAACACAATATAGTGACACCCCTGATGTGTATCCCGTATTGCCTGACGGATCACCTAATCCGGCTTACGATCCTGATAATACAACAGACGGACTTATCAAATACAAGACTTCGTACTTTGATATAGTTCTCGGGATGGTTGTCAATTCTCTCCCTCAAGATGTTATATATGACATCCTGGATGCTATAGAAGAAGTTCGCCCAATAACACGGACTCTTCGGGAGATTGCTATAGGCAAGTTCTTAGAAGATGAATTCGAACTGCCCGATGATGAGCTGGATGGCTTATTAGCTGTAACAAATCTCAAAGATAAGTATCCCTTCTCTTCAATAGTTGGACCCAATTGTATAGATTATAGTTGTGGTTCACCTGACTTTGCCTGGTACGATAACCTATCTGGGTTTGTGTTTGATGGTACTATAGACTATGGCACACAGTCTCCCAGTTGCAACATATTTTACAATAACGCACAAGAAGCATTCTTTGACAGTGTGTTGATAACTGATTACTCAGGCTTGACTGACTCCTTTGGAGAACCTTTTCAATTCTCTGGTGTGTATGAGGTAACGTTAGATTATGGTCAATGTTCAGAGAAGGATGATCTTGATATAGATGCTGTCATGTCTGATGAGGATGATTTCTGGGAAGGCGCTGGATATCTTAATTATGATCGTTTGGATGTCTTTTTTGATGGCGTCGTTGAACTATATTACGACAACCTACCAGGAGCTTTCGATGACCTGGTTGCGAGTGCTGTCTATGAAGTTGAGGAAACAGTTTCAGTATCAGATGACGCTGACTTTGTAATCCTGGATGAAGACTCA
>CAZQMI010000108.1:0-7805 GCA_964594475.1 uncultured Thermoplasmatales archaeon | reverse complement strand
AGATTCTTAATATTAACTTTTACTTTAGGATTATAATCAAGCAAATTAATCCAATTAATATCTGCTGATGGTGTAGGAATATAATTAGAGGTTGGAAGATAATCTCCAATTTTTAAATTAGTTGTACTGCACAACTCTAATTTACAATTATTTAATCTGTAACAATTATGATCTTTTGTAACTCGAATATTTGTTAAATCATCAAGAACAATCTCGTAAATATATTCTTCTTTATGTCTAGATATCTGTTTAATTTGTTTTTCTTCTACTTTATAGTTATCTTTATTAAATGATGTTATTGTGTAATCTGATATGTTTTCAAACTCACTATCATCTTTTTTTTCTGGATTTTTTAATTGATTTTCTACAAAATCTCCAATTTTCTTTTTCTCAATTTTCCCTTCTTTATTCTTTAAAAGAATTAATTCTGAATAATCTAAACTTTTCCCACTACCCGTCACTCCAAGCAGTGTTTGTTTGTCAAATCTTTTGTTAATCCCTTCTACTAATTGTTGGATTGCTTTGGGTTGCGATCCTTTTGGTTCATAACTAGATTGTATGTTGAATGGGATCATGGTTTTGATGAGATCACCTTCTTGGTTCGAAGTAATCGATTGTATTTAATGGCGAATCGATGAGCTTCATCCCTTATTTCTTGGATGTATTGTAAGGCTGCATCATTTTTCTTTAATTGTAGCGGCATGGTTTGACCTGGGAGATAGATTTCTTCCATTCGTTTGGCAATGCTGATGATTGGTGTAGTCAGTCCGATGTCATCAAGGGTTGAAAGCGCACTATTGAGTTGTCCTCTTCCACCGTCGATGATGATCAGATCTGGAAATGATTGCTTTTCTCGCAGGAGTCGACTATACCGTCTGCGGACGACTTCCGCGATGGCTTTGGTGTCATCGATGCCTTCAACGGTTCGGATTCGGAATCTGCGGTAATTGTTTTTATCTGGTTTTCCGTTTCTGAACTGCACCATTGATCCAACAGTACTGGTTCCAGAGAGATGGGAGATATCAAAGCATTCGATGACCACGGGTTTTTCATGAAGACGCAGGCGTTGTTGTAATGCAGTGATTTTTTTCCGTGCGGCAAAAAATGTGATATCGATGTTTTTTTTCACCAACCTGAGCAGTTGTTTTTTTTCTCCTCGTTGGGGGATGGTGATGCGGACCTTACTTTTTTTCTGCTGGGAAAGAAACTGCTGTAGGCTTTCTGAGATTTCTTCTGGGAGAATGATTTCTTTGGGAATGGGATGATCTGAATAATATTGTAGGATGAATTCTTCTAGAAAATCAGGGGAAAATGAGAACACAAAATCATTTTTATTCGTCAGTGTTCCTTTATAGACATTGAATAGCATTAGATAGATATTGTCATCGACGTTGATGTAATTGATGATGTCTTCATTGTATTTTTTTTGCCGTTCCATGTTCTGCCGTTCTTGCAAGTGTGTCAGCGCGATTAATTGATTCCGTTTTCGAAGGGCTTGTTCATATTTTTTCTGATCTGAAAACTCTTGCATTTCCTGGGTGAGCTGTTTGGTCGCTCTGCTGATGTTTCCTTTCAGAATCTGTTTTGCGGTTTCGATCTGTTGATGGTATTCTTCTTTACCAATATTTCCAATACAAGGTGCATCACAGAGATGAATATGATAACGCAGACAGGGTTTTTTCGGCATCCGTTTACATGTACGTATATGAAAGGTTTTTTTTAGGAACTGCAGAATGTAATCACGATCGGCTGCAGAGATAAAGGGCCCGAAGAACTGTCCTTTTTCCGTTTTTCGTCGTGCAATCACGATACGTGGATAGGCTTCATCGGTGATACGGAGATATGAAAACCCCTTAGCATCTTTTAGATTGATATTATATTTAGGTTGATGCTTCTTTATCAAGGTGTTTTCTAAAAGAAAAGCCTCGGATTCGGTATCGGTTACAATGTAATCAACGCTATGAATGTGATCGACCATGTATCGGGTTTTGGGATCAAGATTATTGTTTTTTTGATAGCTTTTCACTCGTTTTTTTAAATCCTTTGCTTTTCCAATATAGAGCAAGGATTCATGTTCATCCTTGAACAGATAGCATCCGGGTTTATGTGGGAGATGGGTTATGGTAAACATTTTTCCATTGTTTTTGGTAATATCTCTTTTAATTCCTTTCCAGTATAGCTTTTTTCCTTTTTTGCGACTTGTTCCGGTGTGCCAGTGGCAACGATTTTTCCACCGTCATCACCACCTTCTGGTCCGAGATCAATGATGTGATCTGCGTTTTTGATCACTTCAAGATTATGTTCGATTACCACTACTGTGTTTCCCTTATCTACTAAGGTGTTAAGCACACTGATCAGTTTTTTTACATCATGGAAATGAAGCCCGGTGGTAGGTTCATCTAAAAGATAGAGGGTGTTTCCCTTGTTTTGTTTAGAAAGCTCCCTGGTGAGTTTGATTCGTTGTGCTTCCCCACCTGAAAGCGTGGTGGAACTTTGTCCAAGGGTGATGTAGCCAAGTCCAACATCTGAAAGGGTTTTCAGTTTCCGTTTGATGCTGGGGATGTTTGTGAAGAAATCAAGTGCTTCTTCAACCGTCATCGCAAGTACATCAGCTATTGTCTTCTGTTTATAGCGAACTTCAAGGGTTTCCTTGTTGTACCGTTTCCCTTTACATTCCTCGCATTCCACGTAGACATCAGGTAAAAAATTCATTTCGATTTTAATCAGTCCATCTCCCCGGCATGCTTCACAGCGTCCTCCTTTCACATTGAATGAGAAACGACCTGGTTTGTATCCTCGCTTTTTTGCTTCTGGAGTTTGTGCAAAAAGTGATCGTATGTAATCAAAGACCTTGGTGTATGTTGCGGGGTTACTGCGAGGTGTTTTGCCGATGGGGCTTTGATCGATGACGATGACGTTACGAAGGCGTTGATCACAGAGAATAGAATCATGGTTCCCAGGATTCACTCGGGCATTGTGCAATTGTTTCCGTAATCCGTTATATAAAATATCGTAAATGAGTGTTGATTTTCCACTTCCTGATACGCCGGTGACCAGGGTAAGGGTGGAAAGGGGGATGTCTACATTGATGTTTTTTAGATTATGTTCCTTACAGCCAAGGACATGGATGTATTTTTCTGTGTTTCTTCGTTGTGATGGAATATCAATACAAAGTTCACCAGAAAGATACTTACCCGTTAGGGACTGTGGATGTACCTCGATTTCCTCTGGGGTTCCTTCTGCAACTAGTTTCCCACCATGTAATCCAGCACCAGGTCCCATGTCGATGACATGATCTGCACTTCTGATGGTTTCTTCATCATGTTCAACTACGATTAAGGTGTTACCCAGATCTCTGAGGTTGTGCAAGGTGTCGATGAGTTTCTTATTGTCTCGTTGATGAAGACCGATGGATGGTTCATCAAGAATGTAGATAACACCCATTAGATTCGACCCGATTTGGGTAGCAAGTCGAATACGTTGTGCTTCTCCTCCTGATAGGGTTCCTGCACTTCTGGAGAGGGTGAGATAATTGAGTCCGACTCGGTCTAGAAAATCAAGCCGCTCCCGGATTTCTTTCAGGATTTGCCAGGCGATTTCTCGTTTTTTTTCTGAAAGCACAAGGGTTTTAAAGAACTTGATTTCATCTCGAATGCTCAGATTGGTAAGCTCTGAAATGGATTTATCGTTGATTTTTACTGCCAGAGCCTTTGGGTTTAATCGTTTCCCATTGCAGCTGGGGCAGGGGTAAACTCGCATGAATTTTTCTAGGTCTCGTCTGCGGTAATCTGATTCGGTTTGTTTGTATAATCGATCTGATTGCGGGATGAGTCCCTCCCATCTTCGGGTTCCTGACCACCGTGTTTTTCCTCTGCGCATGGAAAGATTGAAGTTGATACGTTCTCCTGATCCATACATCAATGCGTCATATTGGTGTTCGGTGAGATCTTGGATGGGTGTGAAGATATCGAATCCGAAATGCTGAGCGACCGCTCCAAGATATTTGATCCTCCAGCGGTCTCTTATTCCTTTGTAGAGTTTGATGGCACCATCAGCGATGCTTTTGGTTTTATTGGGGATGATGAGGTCGGGGTCAAATTCCATGTTGATGCCCAGTCCATGACAGGTTTCACAAGCACCAAATGGGCTATTAAAGGAGAACATGCGGGGTTGCAGTTCTTCAAAGGCAAGGCCACAAACCGGACAGGCCATTTTTGATGAAAACAAATGTTCCTTGTTGTCTTTATCAAGAACCATGAGTAAGCCTTGTGTTTTTTCCAGTGTTTGTTCACAGGCTTCAGTGAGTCGGGACATGTCATCTTGTGGGTTGAGTCGATCGATGACGATTTCAATGTCATGTTTTTTGTATCGTTCAAGGGTGATGGTTTCATCGGTTCGATAGATGGCTTTGTCTACTCGGACGCGGAGGTATCCTTCTTTGTTGAGATCTTTGATGAGTTGTTCATAGGTTCCTTTTTTCTGCCGGACAATGGGCGCAAGAATGGTAATCATTTCTTGGTATTCTGAGGCAATGCTGTCTGCGATTTGCTCAGGAGTTTGTGATTCTATTTTTTTCCCATGAACCGGACAGTGTGGTGTCCCCACACGGGCATAGAGAAGTCTAAGGTAATCATAGATTTCAGTAATGGTTCCCACAGTACTGCGTGGGTTTTTACTTGTTGTTTTTTGTTCGATGCTGATGGCTGGTGAAAGCCCTTCGATAAAATCAACATCAGGTTTGCTCATAAGTCCCAGGAACTGCCGGGCATAGGAGGAAAGTGATTCGACATATCGTCGTTGCCCCTCTGCATAGATGGTATCAAAAGCAAGTGTTGATTTTCCGCTTCCTGACAGTCCGGTGATGACAATAAACTGATCTCTTGGGATTTTAACAGTGATGTTTTTAAGATTGTGTTCTCGGGCTCCTTTGATGAGAATGTCTTTCACAATGATTCCCCTTTGAAAAAGGATGAGTTTTTATCGTGCCTTTGCCAGATGTAGCCATACTATTCAAATCTTTTGTATAAAATAGTGTTGTGGTGAATAGTGAAAGTATGTTTCATGGCCATTGATAGCTATCGACGAGCTGATTATTATTGTCATAGAGGAACACAGTATCTTTGATGTTGCCCCAGATTGCTTGGCTGCTATTCCAGAATTTTTCTATGGTTGAATCTTTTCCAGAGCCAGAAAAGATAGTTATAGATTGTTGTGGTGAAAGGCTTGTTCCTGGTGGGATCATATAGGTGTTTTGTGATGCATCTTTGAGTACATATCCTGAGATATTTATGTCAGATGAATTTAGATCTGATTGATAGGTGATGATGACATATTCATCATTGAGGTTTTCATTGTCATTTCCTGATGCATCATAATGAACATATTCAATGATGAGGTCGTGAGACGAGCTTTGACAGGACCATAGTCCTTGTTTCTCTTGAATTGCAATTTGTTCATATAGGATATATTGATGCTCCTGCTCGCAGTCTCCTTCAGTGTATGTTCTTGCATATCCTTTTTGGAGGAGGAGGATATTGATATTTGTTCCATTTGTTAATGATGGTGTGGCAAGCCACCGATCATAGATATCTTTGAATCCTGAACGTGGATCAAATGAGATGGTGATGGTTTCACCTTCGATTAATGAGCTTAGAAATCTGGTTGCCTTGTTTCCATAATAAGCAAGGCAGGTTTGATTTGTTATGTTGTGGTATTCACCTGGATTGTTTGCATCAGGTGTTTTTTCAGGACAATCTATTCCTAGGAAACGCAGAATTACCTCCTCTCCATGAGGGAGAATGATCTGAATGGTGTCACCATCGATAATGGATGTGACTGAAACGGTGTACTCTTTCCCATAGGTTGGTTGCCATTCTTGTTGCGTACATCCAGCAATAAGAACCAGAATTATTATAAATGAGATGCAAAAACATGTGAACAGATTGTTCGTTTTGATCATATCAGATATCATGTCTCCTCTGGTTTTTTTTCTTTTGGGTTTTTTTTATTATCAGAAATACCAAATACCGGGTTAGTGATTAGGGAGAGTGTATGGATTTCATTTCAATCCTTATGGATTTAGTCAATGATCCTATTGCGTATGGAATAGTGTTTTTTTTATATGCTGTCGCTGCAGCTGTTTTTTTACCTATACCTGTTGAGATTGGATTGTTTAACACCTCTGTTCATCCTGTGTTGTTGATATTGATTCTTGCTGCTGGAAAAGGGCTCGGTTCGTTTATTGTATATTATATCGGTATTGGGGTTAGGAAAACGGTGAAGAAATGGACTGATGGGACTCCATTAACCAAAAAGATCCTTGATGCCTGTGAACGGTTTGTGCTGAAATATGGTTATGTTGGATTATTTATCATTATGAGTATTCCTTTAATGATTGATTCAGCGACATTATATCTTTTTAGTTTACTTAATACAAGGGAGAATGGAAAAAGGGCACTTGCCATGCCTCGGTTTGTGTTGATTAATTTCTTTGCAGGTATACTTCGAGGGGCAATTGTTCTTGCCGTGTTTTATGGTATTGGAATAAAATTACTTTAAGATTTATAGATATTATATATGAGTTCTTTTACAATATCTTTATGAGTTCTAATGTAAAAACCAATTGATCTTGATTAGCTAATGTAAAGTATCATGAGCTGATGAATCCGGTGGATAAAGAATGGTATCATAGACAAAGATATTATAATTTGTACATTCTTCTTCCTCATTTTTTATTAATTCAAAATCTTCTCCATTATAGATCACCCATTCTTTTTTATCGGGTTCAGAGATTTTTAATATTTTCTTTAGAACTTCTCTATAGGGGAGTGGTTTTTCAAACAAATCTTTTGTATGCCAAAAAGACTCCTCTTCCTCCATTGCTTTCACCTCTAATAATTACTAATACTATTTATTAGTTAAATTATATAAATATTTTTAAAAATTCATTATTATGAGATGATTTTGAGGGTATTGATGGAAAAAAGAAAAAAGGGTGAGGTATTTGATCCATTTATTGCTTTTTCTTTTGAAGGACAAATACCAAAGCAACAAAACCAAGAAATATCCCAATCATTATGGGTGGAAATGTAATCATCTGAAATGATTGGTCCTTTGTTTCCTGATTTCCTTGCTCAATGTTTTCATCGTTAAGTATGAACACATCACCTTTTGCACCGGTTTTAGGAGCAACCAGATTCTCTGGTGTTTCTTCATCATCGAGGATGAATACATCTCCATCTGCATCCTCTTCAGGACGAACAAGGTTATCCTCCCCTAATATGAATACATCTCCTTCGGCACCAGGTTCAGGGGCAACAAGGTTATCAGGATGATCATCTGGATTTGGAGCAATGATTAGATCCTCATTCTCTGGAGGATATTCTGAATCATCAAACCGACGATCTTCATTAATCACTTCAGTTGAGGGTTTAGTTAACAGATCCTGGTTTTCATCTTCTATACTTACTGTTTTTATTTCAGGTAGATCGTCAGTTGTTCTTTCTGCTGTTGCAGACAATGTTGCTATCAATAGCACAGCTGCGCCTGTTAATACAAGGGTTATTGCTTTTCGTTGAGTCATTGTTATCAACCTCAAGAACTACTAATATTTTTCCTCTTTTATATACTCAAAGAAAATGTTAGGAATTTTCCAAACTATCTTTTGTTTCTAATAATCATTAATATTTTCTTTGATCAAATTATTTACAAAAAATTCTTTTTATTTGGTTTAATGTTCCAAAGGAAAATAGAAATATCCAAAAATATTGGAGGACATACGATAACAGCCCTGAGCGGATTCGAAC
>CAZQMI010000107.1:2232-7941 GCA_964594475.1 uncultured Thermoplasmatales archaeon | reverse complement strand
GTTATACCAAAATAGCATTTTCAGCTAGGTTCTCCCATTAGGCATATTTAAAAAAAAATTGCATATATGCAAAAAAAACAACATAATAAAGCACTGTACCATCTGTCACGATAATAACAAGAAAAAAGCACTGTGAGGACAATGCTAATACTTAGATATCTATATTAAAGGTTCTTATATCTCTTATAAATTGCAATATGTGATAACAATGATGAGTTAATACATAAATTATAACAACACATTATTATCACTACGGGTTGTGAAAAATAATGGTAACATTATGGGGGAATAAGATATGAATGAAGAAAGTAAATGCCCAGTAACAGGCAAAACACATAAAACAATAGCTGGAGGAGGCACATCAAATCAGGATTGGTGGCCAAATCAACTCAACCTCAAAATACTGCATCAACACTCAAAAAAGAGCAATCCGATGGATGAAGATTTCAATTACGCAGAGGAATTCAAAAAACTTGATCTAACATCGGTGAAAAAAGACCTCTACAAACTAATGACTGATTCTCAGGATTGGTGGCCTGCTGATTACGGTCACTATGGCGGACTATTCATCCGAATGGCATGGCACAGTGCGGGCACCTATCGAATGGGTGATGGTCGTGGTGGAGCAGAATCGGGAAGCCAACGTTTCCCACCACTCAACAGCTGGCCTGACAATGCAAACCTGGACAAAGCACGTCGATTACTATGGCCCATCAAACAAAAATATGGAAAAAAAATCTCCTGGGCCGACCTCATGGTCTTAGCAGGAAATTGTGCACTTGAGTCAATGGGGTTCAACACATTTGGTTTTGCCGGAGGACGTGAAGATATTTGGGAACCCGAAGAAGATATCTACTGGGGAAGCGAGGACACCTGGCTTGGGGATAAACGCTACAGTGGTGAACGTGATCTTGAAAACCCACTCGCTGCTGTACAAATGGGTCTGATCTATGTGAATCCAGAAGGTCCAAATGGCAAGCCTGATCCAGTTGCTTCAGGTGTTGATGTCCGTGAGACCTTTGCTCGTATGGCTATGAATGATGAAGAGACTGTAGCTCTTGTCGCAGGTGGACACACCTTTGGAAAATGTCACGGGGCAGGTGACCCATCTCATGTTGGTCCAGAACCCGAAGCTGCAGGCATCGAGGAACAAGGACTCGGATGGAAAAGCAGTCATGGCAGCGGAAAAGGAGATGACACCATAACCAGTGGAATCGAAGGAGCCTGGACACCCAAGCCGACCAAATGGGACATGGGTTATTTTGATATGCTATTTGGTTACGAATGGGAAAAGGTAAAAAGCCCGGCGGGTGCCTGGCAATGGGAACCAAAAAATGTTGCTGACAAGGACAAAGTACCTGGAGCTCATGATCCATCAAAACGTTATCCACCGATTATGACCACTGCAGATCTATCACTTAGATTCGATTCAAGATATGAACCAATAGCACGAAGGTTTCATAAAAACCCTGAAGAGTTTGCAGATGCCTTTGCCCGTGCATGGTTCAAGCTCACCCATCGAGATATGGGTCCTCGATCACGGTATCTAGGGCCTGAAGTCCCAGAAGAAGAACTCATTTGGCAAGATCCAATACCCCCTGTTGATCATGATCTTATTGATGAAGAAGATGTCACCACGCTTAAGAAAAAAATCCTTGACTCAAATCTTTCGATTTCAGAACTAGTAACCACTGCCTGGGCATCAGCATCCACGTTTAGAGGATCTGATAAACGCGGTGGTGCAAATGGAGCACGTATTCGTCTCGCCCCACAAAAGAATTGGGAAGTGAACCAACCAACACAACTAAAAAAAGTACTCGACACGCTTGAAAACATCAAAAAAGAGTTCAATAAAGCACAATCAGGTGGAAAAAAAGTCTCACTTGCCGATTTAATTGTCTTAGGCGGATGTGCAGGTATCGAACAAGCTACAAAAAACGCAGGTCATGATATTACCGTTCCCTTTTCACCAGGACGAATGGATGCATCGGCAGAGCAAACCGATGTAGAGGCATTTGCTGTGCTAGAACCAGAAGCAGATGGATTCCGTAACTATCTTAAAACGAAGTATTCGGTTTCAGCAGAGGAACTTTTAGTAGATCGGGCACAATTACTGACGTTGACTGCTCCTGAGATGACCGCTCTCATTGGAGGTATGCGTGTGTTAAATACCAATGTTGGAAATACTCAGCATGGTGTTTTTACCAACCAACCAGAAAGATTGACCAATGATTTCTTTGTGAATCTGCTAGATATGCAAACAACATGGACACCAACCTCAGAAGATAAAGATGTGTTTGAAGGCCGAGATCGAAAAACAGCTGAATTGAAATGGACTGGTACGAGAGTTGATCTTATCTTTGGGTCGAACTCCCAACTTCGAGCAATTGCTGAAGTCTATGCCAGTGATGATGCTGAAAACAAATTCGTACATGATTTCATATCGGCCTGGAATAAGGTGATGAACGCTGATCGATTCGATCTTGCTTAAATCACAAAATAACCAAAACGCTATCAACCGGTGAACCATAATATCCAAAGATGGAAAGGACTCATCCTCATTTATCTAAGCCAAAAAATTTGTGATAGATATGATTAAAGGCGTGTATATTGGCATCGGTACCATCTCTCTTGGCATTGGTATTATTGGCATTGTGGTACCATTACTTCCGACCACTCCTTTCTTGCTACTTTCAGCAGCTTGTTATGCAAAAGGATCAACACGGCTTTATCACTGGTTTATCAATGTGAAATGGATTGGAAAGCATATCGAGAATTACCATGAAGGAAGGGGTGTAACCACACGGGTGAAACTCTTTTCTATTCTTTTTTTATGGTTTACCATTAGTATCTCAATGATTTTAACTTGGCCAAATCTTCTTATTCAAATTGCACTGATTATCATTGCATCAGCAGTAACCTATCATATCGTAAGTTTAAAAACAATGAAAACTGAATGATGTCGCTTTTGTGAATTCAATGATTTCTTGTCTAATTGATAAACCAATCCTAATCATACTAGCTTTTTTAAAAAGCATCTCATTATAAGGTTGATTTAATCATATGATCGAAGACATCCTTATCCCCTTCATTGTCATTGGACTTGCTGAATTGGGTGATAAAACACAACTATCAGTTCTTTTACTTTCTTCAAAATCAACAAAACACCTTCAGATTTTCCTTGGTGTTTTCTTTGCATTTTTTATTGTGGATGGATTAGCAATACTTTTTGGTAATTGGATAACCACCATTATCGATATACAGATTTTAAAAATTGTATCTGGATTGGTTTTCATCATATTTGGCTTATATATGTTGATAACAACAGAAAAAGAAGAAGGTGAAGAGAAATATTACAAGAATCCTTTTTTTACTGCGTTTCTTCTCATCATGTTGACCGAGTGGGGTGATAAAACACAAATCGCAGCAGGTCTTTTTGCCATACAATATCAACCCATATTAGTTTTAATTGGAACAATGTGTGCTCTTAGCATCCTTTCAATTATCGCTATCTTTTTTGGTAAATTCATTGCCACGCGATTAGATAAAAAACTCATCAATAAAATCGCAGGCGGCCTCTTCGTCATACTTGGAATCATATTTTTTATAATATAAATAAAAATAAGATAGAAAAAAAGTTAGCTATCTTCGAATCTGGTTCGTTGTTCTGAGCGATTATTATCTGGATCATCTGAAGCATTACCACTATCATCGCCTAAACGCTGGCTATTACTTGTTCGATGTTCACCACCAGAACTACTAGCTACGATACTCCCCGAAAAAAAGGTTATACCAATCATTGCGACCACAGTTAGGACAATAAATGCCTTCGTTGTTTTTCTATTCAATTTTTCTCACCGTTTATCCTAAATCATTTCTCCAATATCTATTTCATCTTCTTCATCTAACGTAAGTTCATCAATATCTTTTGAAATCTCAGCAGCAGCATCAACATCATATTCAGCATTATTTATAGTCTCTTCATCGTTGGTCATAAGATGAATAGCAAGGACCGAAGAAAGGATGATGATAAGTGCTGAAATGATGGTTAACAGAATTTTCTTCATTGACTACCACCGGGCCCATTGTTTTTGTTAGATCCCCCATTTCCTGGAGGACCCTGACCACTTCCATCTTGATTACCTGGATTATCAGAATTTCCTATCTTGTTAAGTTTATTTTGAAGCCGATTCATGAGTTGCTGGTAAATCAGATTGTCCTCAGGATTTTCTATGGAATGCAATCGATTCATCAATCTAGTTGTTTTTCTCTGCTGAAAACCCATACTTGCATTTTGAATACGATTCTGGATCCGCATGTTATGTTGAATCTTTTCTTGTTTTACAGATGAAAGAACATTGAATTGTTTTGCTTTCTCCGTCTGATTAAACATATATCTAAATTGTTGTTTCAACTGACTAAGGGTAAGGGAACCATTTTGATATTGATTCATGACAATACTACCGTTCTTTTCCATAAGTTGAAACATTTCGTGGAACTGATTGCTATTGAATTGTCGAATCTTAGCCTGAATCCTATTTGATAGATTCTTTGTCTGATTACCAGTCATATTTCTCAATCTTTGCTGTAATTGCTCAATAATAGAACCATTCAAAAAAACACGAACTGTTTCTCTAAAATCCTTAGTAAGATTCACTGCATCATGTTTAAGATCAACAAAGACACGCACAGCATCTGTTGCATTAAAATCAGCAGAGTGAACCTCTTGCTTTAATAGCTCTAATTCAGCAATTATTGCTTCAAGCTCAAGAAGATCAACATCAGAATCATTAAGATATGAAAGAATTGCTTCACCCTTTTCGATGTTTCTCAGTATTGCTTTTTCCAGCTGTAACAAACGAATCTCTGCACCGATTCCATTATTCATAATCTCGGCTTGTTTTCTTGTTTTATCATCAATGGTAATAGCATTCATAGAATCTGCTGCATCCTCAGCATACACAAGTGGGATGATTGATCCCAAAAGCATGCCCACGATGATGATGTTTATCATTTTTTTCATAGAATCACTTCTCCATTTCAAGCAATTCATTATTTCATTGCTCTACATCTTTCTTGGATGAAACAGCATAAATAATCTCACCGGAACATACCGGAACAACCTGGAAGAAAAACAAATATTATTGTGTTTTCAGTCGAATGAGATTTGACATCCCAATTTGTTCTTTTTCAATTAATCCTTTAAGTTCTAACCGCCGGATATTTCTTGAAACTGATGCTTTTGGAATTCCCAGCTCTCGCTGAATATCTGTTTGAGTGAGGGCTATCTTGCTTTTTTGAAGAAGGTTAATTATTTCTTTTTGTCGATTATTTAATCCTCGTAGTTCACTTTTAGATGTTGATTTATTCTTTGATTGAAGAGAGTTGTTTTTATCATTAACAAATAAAAAAACGATGAAAAAGAGAATAATCAAAACAATAATAGAAATGATGAGCACTATTGAAAAAAGATCTAATTCGAGGCCTTGTTCATTATTTTCAATTTTATCCACCTGGTATTGAATTATAATTGAAAGTGATTTATTTTCCCCAAATCCAGTTACAACAATCCTACCTGATTGATCACCAATACGAATCGACCCCGTTGAAGAAAGAGCATTAATCTGTGAGTTTTCAGGTAATCTTACATTATAGATAAAATCTAAGAGGCTGAGTTGGTGCGTGAGATCTTCGCCTGGTATGTTGCCG
>CAZQMI010000107.1:0-2222 GCA_964594475.1 uncultured Thermoplasmatales archaeon | reverse complement strand
AGATAAAATCTGAAAAAACAACCTCCTTTGAGATATTCAACGTCCAAACACTTTTTTCTTTTGATGTATACTGAGCTGAATTTTCAATGAGAAGATCAGGATGATTTGTCAATCCATCAATACTTACATAACCCATTTTATCAACGGTTATATCTAGATTAGCATAATATTCAATGGCACAAATTGATGGAAATATGATTACAAAACAAATGAGAAAACAACACAGCAATGAGATAAATCGTATTTTAACCCTCTTCGATCTTATCTGAAATCACCCATCAACCATTAATATAAACCATATATATGCTGATATCTAAATAACTTTTTTAGAATATGTCAAGATTCTTTCTTGATTGCTCTTTTATAAATTCAGTTATCAACCATCAATATTTCTCTAAACGTAACATAATTCAAATGGAAATAGTCAAACCCTAGATTAATTATTCTTGATTATCATTTTCTTATAATACTTCCAATGCCATCCCAAATGGAAAATGGATATCATTGCCATAGCAATTCCAAACTCAACATGCCAAAATAATAAATCAGCATAAAAAGAAAGTCGTAATCCATAACTAATTACTATCGAAAGAATTATACCGAAGATACCCGAGACCAGAAAAGTAATCAATAATAGCACATTCCAAATTTTTTTGTGCTGATTCTTTTTTATTTTCCCATTCTTAGAAAGAAGTAGGGTTACACCATATAATAAGGAGAGAACAAGTGCGATTGGGATAAAAAAATAGTTGAGCCTTGATGTGGTGGACAGTGTTGGCGTACTGGTTTCAGTTGACGCTTCTGTGTTATCATCATTCTGACTATCATTTGAGACAACCCTGTCTTCTGGGGCAGATTGAGAGAGATCACAGATGCCATCATTATCTGTATCAATATATCGTCCACAGGTCCCAGGATATGGTTCATTGATTTCTCCAAAAGGACAATTTTCCCAGGCGTAAACCGTATTTGCACTAAAAAGGAAAAGCAACATGATAACTGGCATAACGCGGCTCATCTGCATAGAAATCAAACCCATCAATGGATCTAACCTTAAAAATCCACCTCAAGAATCAACACGTTTTATTCGTTTTAATTGTTACACATATCCAAACATCCAGAGGAGGATATACAAGACCGTACTTTATGCTGATATTGTGCACGTAATCCAGTTCCTTCGCAATCTACATTACAGTTATTGTTCATCTGTCTTTTCTGTGAGCATGTTCCAGATCCATCACAAATACCATTTCCTTGACCTGTGCATTGCCCGTCACAATCGCCACAGGAACCTAAACAATTTTCATTTGCAATTATTTCCTCGTCTGAATTAACAGATTCGTTTGTATTGCCAGATCCGATGACAATGAGACTTCCAACGAGTAATACAAGAACGATGGCAAAGCCGATTGGTTTTTTCTTATCCATGTTTTTTCTGCTCCTACTTTTTTATTTTCTATTTTAATTGAAACAATATATAAAGGGTTGGTGAAACCAACATCGACTTCCGTTTCATCTGTTGAAACCATGACCAAACTATTAATAATAAAAACATAATGAGCAAAAGCTATGCCCCAGTTGAAGGAATATTGGGTTTGGGTGGTCCCTATCATTGCTACCATTATCTGTACAGTAGTTTTGATTTACTTCTTCCTTGATTATTCAACTTCTGCTGCCCAATGTGTGGGACAAGGAAGAAATCTGAATCTCCTCTATACGATATTAATTCTGATTATCATTATACTCGTTGTTCTCTTTCCCGTTAGTTATTACTATATTTCATCAAATCTGAAAAAGGAAATACAAAATAATTTACAGATCATTTCTCAAATAGCAAGCAAAAACAATGAAGAAAAACAAAAAAATTGCCCAAACATTACTAAAACCTGTAAAACATTTGTTTTGAAATTTCTGAACTATAATGAAAATAGAGTTATCAAAAAACTCATTGAAAACAAAGGAGAAATATTACAATCTGAAATCAGTCGATTACCAAATATGGGTAAGGTAAAAGCACATCGGGTTTTAAAAGACATGCAAATCAAAGGAATCATCAACATTGAAAATTATGGGAAAACAAACAAAATCTTTTTTTCCGATGATGCAAAACAAGTTTTTCTTATGTAAATTATTTTAAGGAATTTTATTTGACATAATTTTTAAATTAAGAGCCTGTCCGAGAATTAACGCAGATATTTTAGCATTATTTCATGGATAATATC
>CAZQMI010000106.1:0-8019 GCA_964594475.1 uncultured Thermoplasmatales archaeon | reverse complement strand
TATATTTCTAAAAAATTAACCCGATAAGTTATCAAAATGAAAATCATTGATTTATTTTCTTAAATTATCACATATGGAATTGCTGTTAGTGTTCAATATCCGGTCAATTGAAGTAACAAGAAATTAAAATATGTTTATGATTGATCATTAAGCCTCCCATGTTCTAGTAATTGTTCAATAAGTGCAGCTGCTTTTATATGGCCTTTTGGCGGGGAAAGAGAAGTTGCGATTTTTTTAGCATTTGAATGATATTTATGATACTCTGAAAACACATCTTCAATCAGATCTTTTATTTCACTTCCACTCATCTTTTTGGATGCAATCACCCCAGCGCCCTTTCTTACCAGCATCTCCAGGTTAAGATGTTGTTCAAACTGCATCGGAAAACCGATTACAGGTTTTCCACTATAAGCCGCTGTAAGCACTGTTCCTTCACCCCCATGAATAATAGCTAGATCAACCAAACGATTGATTCGTGCGATTGATGGTACAAATCTTTTAAGCAATATGTTTTCAGTAACTGAAGGAAGATCCTTCTGGCTGAGAATATCTGCATAAACGGCAACAACCTGATAATTTGTTTTCTGAAAGACATTTAACAACTTAAGAAATAACGTTTTTGTTCCTGAACTTCCTAAAGTGAGAAGAATAGACCTCTTTGTTTTTATAATATGATCTTCGATTTCCGTTTGAACCTTTTGCGCTTCTTGGTCTTTTTGCTTTTGAAAGAGAGAATCGATACTAATGGGTCCAATAAAGCGCTCATCTGGTGAGATTGAAACTCTCTTTTCGCCAAGCAGCTTAACATCATTTGTATAAAAAGTATAATCACCGTGATTGATATCAGACGTGTATCTTGGTGGATTGATACCATATTCATTTGCAACTTTCGCAAAAGATTTCACATACATTTTTGATTTTGGAGCATACCAATTAATAAATGAGAGTTTAATCTTATTTGGTAACAAATATGATAAAAAAAATTCTGCATCTTCAGGAAACTTTGAAAAATGTGGGATGACTTTTGGAGTGACAAAGATCAATGGAATGTTTGCTGCTGGTGCTGAAATACGACACGGCCAATTATTTGTCGAGACAACTAGATCGACACCAGCTTCTTTAAAAGCTTTAATTTCTTCTTTAACATGATACCGTAGATTAGTAACGGAAAAGGGGTTACGAAGTGTTTCCAATCGTGAAGATTTCCATAAAAGATCAATGAACTCCTTTGAGTATCTCGGAGCAACATGAACGATATCACAGTCTAATGGTTCAACCAGATACTCATATTTTCCACCGTGACTAAAAAAAACAATATCCATCCCACGGTTCTGACATTCCCTAGCGATAAGAACGGCCCTTCCAGTTTCGGCTAAATTGTAAAATAGAGGGAAAAACCCAATAGTTTTTCTCCCATTATTCAATGTTTTCTTCATCATTTACATTAATCCAAAGTATTTAACAGTACGATTCTACTTAACAAGATATATACCTTATTGTTTTTAATGTTACGACTCATATGAACTTTCCCGATCCATTTGCTTATTAAATGGAGAACGCCAAAAGAGTTGTACAACAACCTATTTATATATTATCATAAACATGTATACTATAAAGATATAATAGAGCGGCTGTTGATTTTGATGCGATACATATCCACATTGATATCTGTGTATTTGCTACTTACTGGATCAACAATCTTCATGGTTACTATCAATCATCCAGCGATTGCTGAGGATATTTCCTGGTGGGACGATTCCTATGATTTCCGACAGAAAATACAAATTCCAATAAAAACCATGGTTCCATCTTCAAAGAATGCACCAGTTGACCTTTCCATTACATTTTCAGAACCCTGTTGGGCCGTGAATGAGACCCATCATTCAATTCGAGTCATCTATCAAACTAATCTAAGTGAAGAAGAGTTGGAATCTCAAATCTACAATCTTAATTTTTCTGATGATACCACACTTCATTCCTGTAATCTCATCTTTCTTTTTCCTGAAACAATCACTGAAGAGGGAGCCTTTATTGTTTACTATGATGATGAAATAAAGAATCCACCATTATATCCAGACAGAGTCACTGTTGAATCATCTCATTATCACTATGAACCAGTGACTGGCTATCGATTCGAATCATGGTACTATGCAGTCTTACAGAACGATGAATTGATTTACACGGTAGCCCAAGAGGGAGATTTCATGGAGAATTCGATTTCACAACAAATCTCCAAAATTCAACCAGATACCAACACGTTTTCACCTCAAAACATTGAACAAACCGCTTCCTTTGCATTGGATTATTGGTATAAAAAAAATAATCAATGGAATAAAATCTCCACTGCAGAAAAGCTCCAATCCAAAGAAATCATCGTGGATGGCAATCTCATGGTAAAATTTGGGATTGTAAGCTCAACGAGTAATGATATCTTTCAGACTACAGCATATTATAGCTATTATTATACGCCAAGTGAAAACACACGTCTTCAAACTCAGATAACTCATGAGCTCATCGCTGGCTCAGCCCCGGAAGGTGATGCAATAGATGTCTTCTATGGATCAATATCCAGTGGTACATTTTCATCAGCAATTTATGATGATTTAAATTTCGGTCGTCTTCCTTCAGCGATTCATGTTTATACTATTGAAAATCAATCTGTTGAATACACCCTCTCACAAAACCCTGATAGTACATGGGAACCAGTTCTTGGTAGAAAAGCAGATTTGGACTTAGGTAGCCCTGGAACGTGCTCACTGGATTTTCCCACCTCAAGTCAATCACATGCAGTCATCTTTTCCAATAACTCAGTCGTTGAAACCGGAACTGATGAGCCTGATGGAATAGAGATCCAAGTCTATCAAGAAAAAGTGAATAAACCGGGAGTATCCAGTACTTCATCCTATATCTTTTTTAGTAGAAACACCTATGAACCAGAGACAGGCAAGGATACGGCACTTCCAAATGAATATCGCATTCATTTTAACGCGGAGTTTTTTTCTGTTCAAACCGGTGGATATCAAGCAGTTTTTTCTGAAGCGAATCTTTACACTCAACTCATCGATTTGAAACCTGTTGAAGAAGCCGATATCTCAGGTGATGGATCGGAAAAAGGAACATTATCCCTTGCCGTTACTGCTTATCTTACTCCTGGGCTTAGTATTGAATACCTTGCTTCAAAAATAGGATTTTCTTCACCTACCATCATCGCTGAACTATATTTAAATGAAACATTATATGCATCAAGTGTTTGTAGC
This sequence comes from uncultured Thermoplasmatales archaeon, assembly GCA_964594475.1. Classification (GTDB taxonomy): domain Archaea; phylum Thermoplasmatota; class E2; order DHVEG-1; family DHVEG-1; genus EX4572-165. Next base: position 4,762 of record CAZQMI010000106.1, on the reverse strand, counting down.
CGCATTGAGACAACAAACGGATCTAGAATAAACTGGGATAATAGTACTTTATTTCTCAATACGTGGTTTTCTCATCTTCCCAATGGGAATTACGTTCTGAAAATTTTTTTCAAAAACTCTCTGTTCTCAAAAAATAACCGTTATATTGGTGTAGGAACCATCGATTTAAGGACAAATGAAACAATGCAGATACTCTGTCGGCAACAAGGATCGGTAAAGCTAAGGATAACTGATCAACATAATAACGGATTATCACATGTAAACACGGACCTCTACCTCAATAATATGGTGGTCTCCACAGCGGTTTCAAATGAAAACGGTGAATCCTGGTTGTATGCTCCCTGTAGTCTTCTGGACTACGATTACACCCTTCAAACTCATTATCATGGTTTCATCATAGATAGCACACAGATAAATCTTGGATACACCCGCAGTGTAATACCTCTTGAAATAAGTCAAACATATCAAGTATATGATGTTTCATTCACCATTCTTCATGCGAATAGCAGCCCATATCAATCTCCGGCAACAATTGAGCTGATTAGTGATAGCATGGATTATCCAAACACACTCACATCTTCTACCACTAACAATGGCATATATACACTCGACCGTGTCCCACCAGCTAATTATAAAATGACATTACTATACGATTCCTTTATTGTCCAAAAACAAATCGACATTCAAAACACAACAGATCAAACCATTCAACTTCGTGATCTTTCTATCATTCTCAAAGACACATGGAATCTCTCACCTGCAGTACCTATTGACATCTATGTATCAAATAGTGAATTTATAATAGAACATAAACTATCCCCTGAGAAAAAAAATCAATCCGTTTTTCTTTTCTCAGATCTCTATACAGGAATATATAATTTATCTATAAGATACAAATCATTTCTCAACTCAGCACAATATGATTTAACAAATGATATCATCCTTCAGGATACACTTCTTTTTCCTGCAGCTTATAATGTTAGTGTCTCATTATATGATTCCCATGGAATAGCCATCACAGATGGTGATGTTGTCATACAACGAAATCAAACAAGAAAACACCTTAAAACTAACGAGGAGGGATTAATCCGCATCTCCGTTCCCCCTGGTCTTTATTCTCTAAGAGCATCTGATGAAAGTGAAACCATTGGTAAACGACAATTAACCATTACTTATCCAAAATCAGTCTCCTTTGTGACCTCTAAAGAACCAAATCACCCAATAATCATATGGTTAATCACGGGTATCAGTATTTTCTTTGCAGCAATATTGTTTATCCGTAAAAACAAACAGCTTCCTCTTTTTATATTACTGCTCTCAATGGCAATTCTTGTGAGCACAGTAATTTTACCATGGTGGAGCCTTGATGGGACTGATCAACAAGTTGAACAATCAACAACAATATACCTTTTCCCTCATTCTTTTATTTCATATACAGAAACACCCACCGTTCAAGCAGGGGAAATCATCACTCCAACAGAGGAAATAAGCCGATCAATGATCTATATAGAAATACTGGTCATTTTTGCTGGATTATCTCTCTTGGCTACGATACTTCTTTCTCATTATCAGATGTCAAAAACAATGATGCTTATGAGTTTTCTAGCTCTTATTCTTCTAATCATATCTCTTCTCCTCTTCTACTCAACAATGTCGATATATGCAGAGGCAAGCATTGGAGACATTCATGGATCTGGTTTAATAAATAGCAATATACCTGGAGAAGATAATAGTATCACCCTTGATTCATCCTGGGGTTTAAGTGGTGGGTTTTATGGAGGAATGGTAGCGATTTTTCTTATTGTTCTCTTTCAATTACAAACAGTAGTTCAGAGAGACTTCATTCATAGGATATATCTTTTTATCAAACGGATTATTCATCGTTGATTTCCTTTTCTGATGTAAAACCGTTTTCTTGAAGTAACAATGGATTTAATATGTGAACCTAATTGATGGTAACTGCAGAACAAGAAATTGTAACTTTCTCATAAGAGATTCGTTTGAGCTAGCAGGTGATGAGAGAAAACAGATTATTCATAACCTATGATTTAAAAAAAAGGTTTATCATATAGTAGCAGGATCACAAAAAATTGAAGATATCATTTTAATTTGAAAAGAAAGATCTACATGATAGAAAATATCGGGAGATGCAGCTCATTACTAATACTATCCATGAGTTTGGCACTGTTATGTAATATACTTTGATAGCTGAAAGGATTAATAGTGAAAAACGAGATTATCATTTTCGAGGGCTAAAACGCAATGATTTTCAGCGATTTGATATCCAGAAACCAAATTGATTCTGAACATTCTTATAATATTGATAAGTTAAATATGAATCAAATCAGCGAACCTATATCTATATCTTTTACTCCCATTGTTGTGATGTCATCAAATCTGATTTAAAACAAAAGCATGCATTGATTATAAATATGCGCTAGAGTATGGTTCTAAATATTCATAAAAAAACGATTATATTATTTTTTACTCTTCTTTCTTTTTTCGCCATCCATAGATTCCAATGCTAACAACAATAAATGCGGTAATGCTTACCAATCCTTCAAAACCAGGTGTTCCCAACCCTTTACTTTTCACCACAAAGGAGATATACATTGGATCTCCTCTTTGGGATATATTCTCAGCACGTGCAGGGGTTAGCTTCACCCGGAGTATCTGCTGCTCATCATAATATCCAAAATTTCGTGGTGGTTGCACTGAAAGAGTTGCCTCTGCTGTTGATCCAATCGTTTCGTCTAGCGTTATTTCATTTGTCACCACACCAATCCAATTCTCTGGCAGGTTTACAACCTCTAAAAAAACCTTCGTTCGTGCATTACCTAAATTTTCTACCTCAAAGGTGATATCTTCTTGTTCCATTGGGGTGAGTTCAATGGTGTTTACTTTTTTTATGGTTGGTGAAATATATGGTAGATATTCTGGAGTAAATGAAAGATTAAACACTTTTGTATATCCTTGAATAGGTGTAATCGGAATAAATCCTGTGGACGCCCGAATGTTTATATAACCAGATCCATAGGCGGGTGCGTTTTCATCTAGGACGACATACATGGTGATGTTTCCTGTAGAACTTTTTGAAAACATCACATTTACCACGTTTATTTTAAAATGTGCAGAACACCACGGAGAAGAATCGACCACATCAAAAACGACACCAACGGTTTTATTATATCCATTATCTGTAGTACCATACCAAGCATCATATAATGCTTCTGCAATCCATGTTCCCAAATCAATGGAGTAAAATACGGTAAGATTATAGCTTTTTACAACATTACGTGGAACAATTGGTTGTTGTATTTCATCACCTTGCCAACGTAAATCAACAATCCTGCTATTCATCTGAATAGGATTTGCCTGTCCGGGCAATGAGGAAAGCGATAACAAACTGATTAAAACAGCGAGGATACAGAGGATAAATAATGTATTTTTTATCCTATTCATGTTGTTTCACCCCATCTTCTTTGTTGCTTTTTCTGTTCCTTTTCAATTTTCCTCATAACCTGTTGTTTTTTTGATGGTATATTTTTATTTTTCAAAGATTTTTGTGAAGATGATTTTTTAAATTGTTTCACACTTTTCTCTTTATTTTTTTTCACCGATAAAAATTTTTTATTTTTATTATCTTCTACTGATTTTTTTTCTGAATTATTCTCTTCAGACTTTTTCCATAACGCTGTTAGCTTCTTTTTGTTTTTTCTTTCCCTTTTACGATCCGTAGTATTTTTCTTACTATTTTCAATTTTTACTGATTTCAATTTATCTCTAATAAATCCAGCAGATGCAAAAATAACTTCTTTAATTCGACCGAACAAAGGTTTTATCCGCTCGATAACTATATTCACATCAGTTTGTTGCTTTTTTCGATGCGTAGCTATATAATGTTTATACCATAAAAGTGCAGATTTGTATTCTTCTTTCATCTGTTTTTCAGTTAATTTATATTTTTTCTTATCCTCCTTCTTTAATTCTTCAAGGTATTTTTTTTCCTCAGGTATTTTCCATGGTTTATCTGGTTTTTTTGCAATTCGATCTCGTTTCCTTTTTCGACGAATAATATAATAAATGATAATAAGAACAAAAACGATGAGGGGAGTAAAAAACCCTGCGATATTTCCTTCGGAGACATAGACTCCCTTTGTTTCCACAAGCAAAGTTCTGCTGAACAAGGTTTTATTGATATTATCAAGTGAAAACACCTGTATATCAACCTTATGAATTGTACCTGAATCCCATATTTTTGGATTAGCACCTATACCAATCACCGTGTTTTTTAATTCTCCAGGACGCAACGTGATATTAATCGGTGATGTAAGGAGTATGCCCTCGTTTTTACTTACAATTCGAAATCCAATGGTGTCCTTATAATTTCCGAGATTTGTTATTTTAATTGGTACGGATTTCACCTGATTTGGTGAAAGTGAAATAATATCAATAACTTCCATAATCACTTCATGGTATTGCTTTACTTTCACTAAAACATCTATTGATAACTTTCCCTCATTCATCGTTCCACTATATTTTCCCCATCCTCCAGTTAATGCAGTTATAAACCATATAGGATTACGGTAAAATGTTGCATACCAAGGTAACTTCTCTCCGGTTTTTTTATCATTTCCGGGTACATAACGAAGATCAGCATATGCTTGTACATTTATCAATTCAATGGTTAATATACCACTTTGAATCGCATCGCTTCCAATAGGGGGAGAATTCAGAGTAATGGTAACATTGGTTGCTCCCT
>CAZQMI010000105.1:0-8155 GCA_964594475.1 uncultured Thermoplasmatales archaeon | reverse complement strand
CCTATAAAACGTTCCGGTTTAATCTATGTGTTTGCCCGCCGTATAACGCGGATTTTGATGGCGATGAGATGAATCTTCATTTGATTCAGGGTGAAGAGGCAAAGGCTGAAGCTGAAATCTTGATGAAGGTGCAGGAAAACATTCTGTCACCACGATTTGGTGGTGCTATCATTGGTGGAATTCATGATATTATTTCTGGATGTTTTCTGTTGACGAACAGGGAACGAAAGATTTCTCTTGAGGATGCTACCTATTTGTTTGGTGCGGTTGGGTATGAAGGCGACATTCCTGAACATACTGATGAGCAGGGTAACAATTACGTGTTGGGTCAGGAGATCTTCAGTACTCTCCTCCCTGATGATATGAATATGAAGTATAAGGCAAAGACCTATGAGAACCTGGATGATGAGAAGGCCTGGGTGATCATTAAAAACGGAAACTTGTTGCAGGGCACCATTGATGAGAACAGTATCGGTGCGTTCAAAGGCCGTATCCTTGATCGGATTATTCGTGATCATGGGATGGATGCAGGTCGTGAGTTCATTGATAATGTGACTCGCCTTGGTATTGCGGTTGCTACCTTGTTTGGATTTACCACTAGTATTGATGATGAGGATATCCCTGCGGAAGCGAAAAGAAAGATCGCAGAAGGCTTGCAGGATGCCATGGATGATATTAAAAAACTGGTCAATGCCTTTGAAAAAGGTGAATTGGAATCACTTCCTGGCCGTAGTATTGAAGAAACCTTGGAAATGGAGATCATGAGGGTAACCGGGAAAGCTCGTGATATGGCCGGTGAGATCGCAGGTGAGCATCTCGGTCTTGAGAACAGCGCGGTGATCATGGCTAAATCCGGTGCTCGTGGGAGTATGCTTAATCTGTCTCAGATGTCTGGTTGTGTCGGTCAGCAAGCAGTGCGGGGTGAACGAATTCATCGAGGGTATCAGTATCGAACGCTTCCTCATTTCAAAAAGGGTGATCTTGGTGCCAGTGCGAAGGGATTTGTGGCCAGTAGCTATAAGAAGGGTTTGAATCCCACGGAGTATTTCTTTCATTCAATGGGTGGCCGTGAGGGTCTGGTGGATACCGCGGTGCGTACCAGCCGATCTGGTTATATGCAGCGTCGTTTAATCAATGCTCTTGAAGATGTAAAAGTTGAAGATGATGGTACTGTCCGTCAAGCCGGTGGGCAAATTATTCAGTTTGTCTATGGTGAGGATGGTATCGATCCAGCTCGAAGCCTAAATGGAAAATCCGTTGATGTTGATCGAGTGATCGCTGATATTTTGGAGGAGGCCTGAGGATGGCAGCAAAAAAGAAGCAGAAAAGCCCAAAATCCGCTGATGAGAAAAAAACAAAGAAAACAGAAAAGAAGACCAAACCGACGAAGAAAACTGTAAAGAAAACAATCAAAAAAACAGAGACAACAAAGAAGACTGTAAAGAAATCCTCAAAGAAATCCTCAGCAAAAAAGAAGGCGAAACCAACGGAAAAGAAAAAAACTGAGAAAAAACCAGTAGAGAAAAAGAAGAAAAAAGAAAAGAAGCAATCACCGCTTGAAAAAAAGATTTACTCACTGCTTAAGGATCGGACGTTACCATTATTAATCATTGATGAACTTACTGAGAAAATTGAAAAGGAAAAGATTTCTGATAAGAAGATTGCTGCAGTGGTTGATCAGGTCTATGAGGATTTTGAAAAAAATCGGATTGATCCCTCTGAAGCCTGTGGGATTATTGGTGCTCAGAGCATTGGTGAACCGGGTACACAGATGACCATGCGGACGTTTCATTATGCGGGTGTTGCTGAGATTAATGTGACCCTTGGTCTCCCTCGCTTGATCGAAATCGTTGATGCAAGGAGTGCTCCGTCTACACCGATGATGAATATCTATTTGAAGGAAAAATATCGATCGGATCAGAAGATGGCCAAAAAAGTGGCTAATAAAATTGAGATTACAGAGTTAAATGATATTGGAGAGATTGAAACCGATCTAACCAATCTTACCATCACGGTGAAACCAAATCTTGAGACCTTGGAAAATAAAGGCTTGACCATGAAGGAAGTGTTCAAGGCCGTTAAGAAAATTAGGAAAACCGATGCCAAACAGAAAAAGGATGCCATTCTTGTTTCTCTTGATGATCCCAGCTATAAGAATCTTCTTGATATCACCGAGAAAATGAAGAATTTGAAAGTAAAAGGGGTAAATGGGATCAATCGGATTATCATCCGAAATGAACCTGGTGAGGGATATGTGATCTACAGTGAGGGAAGTAATCTGAAAAAGGTTCTTGAAATCGAAGGAGTAGACCCTTATCGAACCACTACGAATGACATTCAAGCGGTGGGCCGGGTATTAGGTATTGAAGCAGCGCGGAACATGATCATTCAAGAAGCATATGCCACGCTTTCTGAGCAGGGGTTGAATGTGGATAAACGTCATATCATGATGGTTGCTGATGTGATGACTGCGAGTGGCAAGATTAAAGCTATCGGAAGACATGGGGTCAGTGGTGAGAAGACCTCTGTGTTATCCAGAGCTGCATTTGAGATCACGGTGAATCATTTATTGCATGCTAGTCGCCGTGGTGAATTTGATTATTTACAGGGTGTTGCTGAAAATATTATCGTTGGACAACCCGTGAATCTTGGAACAGGTGCGGTACAACTTGTGATGAAACGATCAAAAGCGAAAAAGAAGGAGAAAAAGTAACATGGTTGATGTTGAAAAAGTATTTAAGAACGTAGTGAAAAAAGGATCAGTGGTCTTCGGAGCCAGACAAACCCGTCTTATCGTTGATGAGGGAAAAGCGAAACTGGTGGTGATTGCATCGAACTGTCCATTTGCTGATGAGATGCAGACTCTTGCCAAAGATAAAAAGGTTCCATTGTATCAGGCTAATGCCAATAGTATGGATCTTGGATCTCATTGCGGGAAGGCTTTTGCAGTTTCGGTCTTTGCAGTTGTTGATGACGGTGGCGTTAACATTGCTCAATTGTTAAAGAAGAAAAGGTAAGTTTTTCTATGACTGATATTTCTCTTTCCACCGAGGTTATGAAGTACATTCGTATGGCAACGCAACTGATCCATGTTGATATTCTTGATTGTTTAGTAACCGATGATAAACTGGTTTTTGTAGTGAAAAAAGGACAACTTGGTGCTGCGATCGGAAAGAAGGGGAAAAACCTGGGATTATTGCGGGATCGGTTCAAAAAGGCCATTAAGTTTGTTGAAGAAGATGAAGATAAGATGCAGTTCATTCAAAACTTGTTGAAACCATATAACGTTGAGGATATCACGCTGACTGGATCATCAGATGAACCGGTTGCTCTTGTACGGGTTGCGTCTTCGGATAAATCAAAGGTGATCGGTAAAAGTGGTCGAAACATTGAACTCATCAGAAAACTTGCGCAGCGTCATCATAATTTTAAGGATGTGCAAATCAAATAACATAATCAATGATTCTTGATGGAAACTATGGTATCGGATTGTTATCCATGGTGCTTCATAAATATTCCCCGTAATAGTTTTAAATAGCTGTTGTTGATACCATGGTTGGGGAGTGCCTCTGAGAGTCAAAGAGCATCCAATCCTTCACTTCGACAGAAAAAAGCAGCTGTCTTTTCTCTTTAATGATAAAACGATGAAGGGATTGCAGGGTGATAGTATCGCTGCTGCTTTGCATGCCAATGGTGTTCATATCTTTTCCAGAAGTTTGAAATTAGATCATCCCCGTGGTTTTTTTTGTGGAATCGGTAAATGTTCTTCTTGTTTGATGGAAGTAAACGGTGTTCCCAATGTTCGCACTTGTATCGCTCCGTTGACTGAAGGAGTGTCAGTAAAAACCCAGGGTCGATTTGCATCATGGCCGAAACAATCAAATGATTCTATTCCTGCGTCAATGAATAAAACCGTTGATCTCTTGGTCGTGGGAGGAGGACCTGCAGGATTAGAAGCAGCACTGCAAGCTGCAGAAATGGGTGCATCCGTTCTTTTAGTTGATGAAAATCAACAGCTCGGTGGACAACTGGTTAAGCAGACTCATAAGTTCTTTGGATCAAAACAGGAGAAAGCTGGCACCCGCGGCATTACTATTGCAACGGTGTTGTCAGAGCAGCTCACTGAAACACCTCTTCACCATAATGTAGAGGTGATGCTTGATGCAACGGTGTTTGGGTATTACGAAAACAGGAAATCAAGTCTGTTCACATTTGGAGTTACTAAACGGAAAGGATATCAAAGCATCTTTTATGAGGTGAACTGTAAAACAGTGATATTTGCCGTTGGAGCAATTGAGAATATGCTGCTCTTTCCAGGTAATGATCTTCCTGGTGTTTATGGAGCGGGTGCCGTTCAAACCTTGATGAATGTGTATGGGGTGAAACCAGGAAAAAAGATGCTCATGATTGGTGCAGGAAATGTTGGATTAATTGTGAGTTATCAACTGCTTCAGGCCGGAATCACAGTTGATCGAGTTGTTGAGGCCGCACCAGTGATCGGAGGATACCATGTTCATGCTGCGAAACTCAGGAGATGTGGTGTACCGATTTATACCCATCATTCTGTCAAAGAGGTATTAGGAAAAGATAAAGTTGAAGGAGCAGTGATCGTAAGGCTTGATGAGAACTGGAAACACATTCCAGGATCTGAGGAGACCATTACGTGTGACACTGTTTGTTTAGCAGTTGGTCTAACACCTTCTACTCGTTTATTATCTCAAATAGGGATAGAAATGGAGACGGTTCCTGAGGCAGGAGGATATATCGCTCTTCATGATACTTTCATGCAGACAACGGTTCCCGGTGTGTTTGTCGCTGGTGATTCTTCAGGGATTGAAGAAGCAAGTACCGCGATGATCGAAGGGAAAATCGCTGGAATTGCTGCAGCCAAAAAGATTGGGATAAAAAACAAGGAAATTGATACACGTTTACAACATTTTACAGATGAACTTGCTCGCCTTCGTGGGGGTCCATTTGGTGAGAAACCTCGTCAGGCAAAGGAAAAAATACAAACACTTTGGAGGAAGTATCATGATAAAATATGAACGAACTGGTGTGCTTTCACTGAAGGATCTGCTGCTTCCATCAAAAAAGCAACTTGAAAAAGGTGTTGCTATTACTGAATGTATTCAAGAGATTCCCTGTAATCCCTGTGTTGATTCCTGTCCGGTAAATGCGATATCTATGAAGGATATCAACGCACCTCCAGTAGTTGATTATGATCGCTGTATAGCGTGTACGAAATGTGTTGGCATTTGCCCCGGGCTTGCCATTTTTGTGATAAAACAAACCGGTGATAATGCGTTGGTCACCCTTCCCTATGAAATGATACCGGTTCCTGAGAAGCTGCAGACTGTTGATGTTCTCAATAGAAAAGGTGAAAAAATAGATACCGGTATGGTGAAAAAAATCGTTTACCAAGGGAAAACAGCGGTAGTCACCATTGAAGTGAAAAAAGAACATATCATGCATGCTAGAAACATAAAGGTTTAAGATTTCTATGAAGAAGAAAGCAATTGTCTGTCGCTGTGAAGATATTACAGAGGACGATGTCATCAGTGCTATTCATCAAGGGTATACCGATATTGAGGAGTTACGTAGAAAACTTCGGATTGGGATGGGTCCCTGCCAGGGGAGAGTGTGTCTGCAATTAGTAAAAAAAATCCTTGAAAGAGAAATAGGGAAACGGATTTTGGATGAGGATATGCCAACGAGTCGACCTCCTGTTATCCCAGTGTCTTTGGGAAGTATTGCTCGTAAAAGCAAAGAGGAGGAAGAGAAATGAATCATTGTGCTGATGTGGTCATTGTTGGTGGCGGAGTAAATGGTTGTGCCATTGGATATCAGTTGGCAAAAGCAGGATTAAAGGTTTCAATCATTGAGAAAAAATATCTCGGAAGTGGTGCAACGGGTAGTTGTGGTGCAGGGATCAGGCAGCAATGGTCAACACGAGAAAACACGGAACTAGCAATCCGCAGTGTGAAGATTTTTGAGCAGTTATCAGATGAACTCGGTGTGGACATTGAATTTCTTCAAGGTGGGTATCTAATCATTAATCATGATGATGCTGAAAGAAAGCAAGCAAAAAAAAATGTAGCCATGCAAAAGAACCTTGGACTTAATGTCTCGCTGATCTCTGTTGATGAGATCAAAGAAATCGTTCCCATTCTTGATATTGACGGAATGCAGGCGATAAGTGCAACATTTTGTCCTACGGATGGTCATGCTAATCCCTTTAAAACGACTTTTGCCTATGCAGATGCGGCAAGAAAACATGGTGCTGATATTTTTACTCATACAACTGTTTTAAATGTGAAAACAAAAAAGAATTCAGTGTCCGAAGTGTTAACTGATAAGGGAGTGATTCAGTGTTCCTGGGTTGTTGATGCAGCAGGTGTTTGGTCAAAAAACATTGCTGAAATGCTGGGAATTAATCTACCTAATGTAGCATTTCGCAAAGAAGTACTTGTCACCGAACGTCTGCAACCCTTGTTTCAGGCAATGGTTATTTCATTTAAAGATGGGGTCTATTTTAGTCAGCAACCAGAGGGTAACATTGTTGGTGGGATCCCTATCCCTGAGGAAAGAAGTGGGTTTTATGTTCAACCAACCTTTTCATTCATTCGTCATATGTCCCGTACTCTTACTCGTTATGCCCCGGTTTTAAACCAAGTTAACATGCTTCGTCATTGGACCGGTTTTTATGATGTTACCCCGGATGCAAGACCTATTCTTGGTGAGGATAAGTCGATTCCAGGGTTTGTTCATTGTCATGGGTTTTCGGGTCATGGATTTATGCTTGCTCCCGTGGTTTCAGAATTACTTTCAGATTATATCGTTAATGGCAGGGAATCATCGGTGTTAAATCGATTATCACCTGATCGATTTGAAAAGGGTGATATTGACACAGAACATGCAGTCGTCGGATAGAAGAGGATCATTATTGTTTTATTTGGTGATTCTTTTTTTAAAAAGGAATTTAAGGTTTTTCCAGCCATCACTAAAGCTTTCTATTTTCACTTGACCTGCTCGTGCACGTAGCATACTGGGGATTTCTTTTGATTTCACCTTTTTATTGGTAAACATCTCTATTTTGATTTCTTCACTAAATGGCATGCCATCATTGAATTGTTCCATTGGTTGAATCTTTTGTAATGCTTTTTTTCGAAAGATCCACATCCCTGATTGACTGTCCCGAAGATTAATAAGAAACAACACTCGGAGTGTCCAGGCAAGCACGGAATTGCCAAAGTAATGTTTGACGCTCATTGATCCATGATGAAGTTTTGCGAATCGATCAGTGGTGATGAAATCAAGATCTTCATCGATGAGTTGTTGAATATAGAGATGAATATGATCAAATGGATAGGTTGCATCTGCATCACCGGTGACTAGAATATCTCCAGTTGCTTTGGGCATTCCTGTTTTATACGCCCGCCCGTATCCTTTTCTTTTTTCAACAATTACTTTTGCTCCTTTTTCCTTTGCAATCTTTTGGGTTTTATCAGTTGAGTCACCATCAATGACTAGAATTTCTAGTTCCCATTTTTTTTTCTTAAAGTAATCTGTATTGATTGCATCTAATGTAGGACCAATTCCTTCTTCTTCATTGATCGTGGGAAGTAAAACAGAGATTTTCAGGATTCATCACTCCAAACATCAATCTATAATTGTTGGATTTATAGGTAATAATAAGGTCCATAAAAGCTTTTATTAAAAAAAGAAAAATCATCATGCAAAAAAAAGTGAAAAAGAAAAAAAGAGGTGAGAGAAAATAGTATTTCTCTCAATCGTTTTGTTCAACTGTGTTTTTCTACCGTCTGCGTCTAATGAGGATAAAGGCAACACCGAGAGCAGCAACAAGTGTTAACAACTCAAATCCTGGAACACCGCCACCTTCTTTGATGTTGATCGTAACTGTTGCATCAGTATAGTCCTCATAGGAAGCTGTCACAGTATAATCTCCGGGTTCCGATGGAGCAGTAATAGTTAGTTTACCATCGGCACCTGAAGTATATGTTTTATCATTGAATTCGATCGTTGCACCTGCAAGAGGTGAACCCTTCGCTAGAATGGTTATGGTGAACTCCTCACCAGCACCTGGTGCACTACTTGGTGCGATAATAGTGATATCCCAGATCTTGATCACGGTGAT
>CAZQMI010000104.1:0-8180 GCA_964594475.1 uncultured Thermoplasmatales archaeon | reverse complement strand
AGAGCATGAATAGATGTATAATTAACAATAGAAATAGCATAGTTGCATTCAATAGGTTGGTAATACCATTAATGAAAAACAGCTTTTACTTGTTGAAGACAATCCGGATGACATTGAGCTTACCAAACGTGCTTTTAAAATTGTAGCACAAGAAGATGAATTTAAGTTCATGGTAGCAAAAAATGGAAAAGAAGCAATTGAACTACTACAAAAAAAGCCAATACCTCATTTGATATTACTTGATTTAAAACTTCCTCATATTGATGGATTTGAAGTTTTAGATTTCATTCGTAACTATCAGCCGACGAAGCTAATACCGGTTATTATATTAACATCATCAACCGAAGAAAAGGACATTCAACGAGTGTATGGACTTGGAGCAAATAGTTACATTCAAAAGCCAGTACATTTCAAGACTTTTTTAAAAGTGGTGAAAATGATTAGCAACTATTGGATTACACTTAATCAACATCCATTCCTTCATTCCACATCTTAAACTTGTTTTTTATTTATTTTCTATTTTGATTGAAGGTATGGTTAAATAATTTAATGTTTTCAATTTTTATAATATGAAATCAAATGATGATGCCGCAAAGAAAGGAAACTATAAAAAAGAACACAAATTTAAGCGCATTATTGAAGGAATAATGCAACAAGCATTTCATGATCTAACTAATCAAGATTTAGAATCTGGAGTCATATATGCATATGGATTTCATGTTCATATCGGAAAAGATGACACGTCACATATCCAACTTAATACTTTAGAATTTTTTGATTCAATAAATATGCCTTTTAAATTCACTGAATTTACCAAAAAAGATCATCATTTTGATTATATAGAATATTTTGATTCAATTGCTATAACCATTGAGGTTTCAGCAGTAGCAAAAGAAAATATTTCAATAACTGCTCAAGATAAACAAGTGATAATTACTATGACTGAAAAAAATTGGAACTATCGGGAAGAAATTTCATTGCCATGTTCTGTTGATTCTTCTTCAATTTACTATACATATAAGAACGGAATTCTTGATATTATCTTAAGGAAAGAATATCTATTACGTTGAGAAAAAATAATCTAATAGTATGGAGAGAAGATAAGTTATGGATGATTTTTCCGCTCAAATTGAAAAGAATGCTGGAAAGATTTATCAACGACTCAATGCAGAGGATTTGAAACAAGCATCTGCACAGGAATTAAAGGATCAGACTGATTTAACCGATCATGAATTATTCTTAAGCATTGGATGGCTAGCAAAAGAAAATAAAATAAATAAATCAAAAAATAACGGTCTTTACTATTTAGGTGAATCTAGCATTGCTGCTGATATTAACAAACATGCTGAACGAGTAAGACACACGCTTCAGAATAAAAGTAAGAAAAATGTGGCAAGCATAGCTAGAAGTGCTGAATTAAGACCCATGGAAGTCTATATTGCACTTGGTTGGCTAGCTCGAGAGGATAAAATAATGTTCTTTCGAGATAGAACATTGCAGCATAAATACAGTCTTAAGGATTAATAATAAGAAATTATTTTTTTTGAAGGCTACAATTTTTATTAAAAATAAATCATTATAAAAAAGATAATGAAAGATAAAATAAAAAAAATAACATTATTTTCAATATATTAATAAAAAGAAAATTAATAAATTTGATATATGAAATAATTGTATTATCTCATAACGAAACTTTTATAAGTTAACTATTTGTCTGATATTCATTAATAATCAATTCTAGGAGCGTGTTTTCTCATCAATCAGCTAAATGTATATTTCAAAATTATTTATACATATATTTTCCAAAATCTGGAAATTTATGGTTATGAAAAAATAAATCTAATTTACGATGAAATAACGGGGGTTCTGTGATGAAAAAGCATAAAGAATCATATGAACAATTAGAAAAGAAACTAGAGAAAACCCAGAAAAAATACAAACAACTCATAGAACATGCTCCAACTGGAATTTATGAAATAGACCTGATTAATAGAAAATTTATCTTAGTTAACGATGTCATGACGGAATATACTGGTTTTTCAAAAAAGGAACTCTTGTCCATGGATCCAATGAATCTATTAACTGAAAAATCTAGTAAAAAATTCAATCAACGATTACAAGCTGTATCAGATGGAGAAAAGCCTCCAAATAAAGTAGAATATGAAATAAAAACAAAAGATGGAAACATTATTTGGACATTACTTAATATAACATTTATCAAAGATAAGGGAAAAATAATCCGTGCATTGGTTATTGCTCATGATATTTCAAAGAGAAAAAAACTTGAAGAAAAACTTGCCCAATCAAACACCTTACTTGACACCCTTATAAAAAAAGTACCGATTGGCTTTGCCTATATTGATAGAGACTTACGTTTTCAATTGGTAAATGAAAAACTCACAGAATTAAATGGTTTATCTATCGAGGAACATCTTGGTAAACATATAAAGGAAGTAGTTCCTAGCCTCTATCCAACATTAAAAAAAATTATCCAGAAAATCATCAACACGAAAAAACCAGTTAAAAGTCATGAGTTTAAAGGTGAAACATCAGCGAAACCTGGATTAATACGTTACTGGAATGAGCACTGGTATCCTGTTTTTAATTACAATGATGAAATAATCGGATTTGGAGCAATCGTTGAAGAAATAACAGACAGAAAAAAATTTGAACAAAGATTAAGAGAAAATCAAAAACGGCTACAAAAAGCAGAACAACTTGCTCGACTCGGCAATGTTGAATACGATGTTAAACAGCGAAAAATATACTGGTCAAAAATGCTTTACGATCTCTATGAACGTAATCCAGACTTAGGGCCTCCTTCATATGAAGAAATAATGAACTTACACCCTCCAGATGATGCTAAATTACTTAGGCAAAAGGTTTCCAATGCAATAAAAAATAAAGAACCCTATGATATTGATATAAAGGCAACGTTACCATCGGGTAAAAATACTTTTTTTCATGTTATTGGAAATCCAATAGCCGATGATAATGGAAATGTCATCCGTATATCCGGGACGGTTCAAGATATAACCGATCGAAAAGAAATAGAAAAAATCCTACTTGATCGTGAAGAACGGTTACGTTTATCACAAAAAGCAGCGGGAGTTATAAGCTGGGAATTAAATATTAAAACAAACAAGATAATGTGGTTAGGAGAAATCAATAAAATTTTTGGTCAATTATCAAAAGAAGATATTAATACATTTGATAAATTCATTAAACGAGTTCATCCAGAGGACCGAAGTGATGTGAAAAACATACTGAAGGATTGTATTTCAGATAAAAATGAATTTTGGATTGAACATCGCATTATACAACCTGATGGGAAAATATGTTGGGTTGAAAAATCTGGAAATATTTACCATGACAAACAAGGTAAACCAGATAGCGCTCTTGGCATTATCCATGATATCACCAAAGAAAAAAATTGGGAGGCATTGCAAACACAACTGGATAAAGAGATACAAAAAGAAAGAGATCTTCTCCAAGTCATTATGGAAAATACACCAGCTCATTTAGCATATTTTGATTCTGAATTCAATTTTATTATGGTAAACACAGCATATGCTGAAAGCACTGGTTATAGACCAGATGAATTAATTGGAAAGAACCATTTTGATCTTTTTCCAGATAAAGAAAATGAACAAGTTTTTAAACAGGTTCGTGAGAAAAAGGAAAAAGTTGAGTTTGAAGCAAAACCATTCATTGTTCCTGGAAGTGAAGAAGAATCCTATTGGAACTGGACACTTACTCCAATTTTAGATGAAAAAGACATAGTGGTTGGACTTGTTCTTTCATTATTGAATGTAACCGCAATTAAAGAAACAGAGGAAAAAATACGTTCATTAAATGTTTCATTAATAAAAAGAACAAGAGACCTCTCTATTGCAAATAAAGAACTGGAAGCATTTACCTATTCAGCATCCCATGATCTGCGAGCACCTTTGAGAAGTATCAATGGTTTTTCAGAAATCCTTCTTGAGGAATACCATGATTCTCTGGATAAACAAGCAAAAGATTATTTGCAACGTATTTGCAAATCAGCAGGTAGAATGTCTCAACTCATTAATGATTTACTTAAATTGTCACGGATAAGTAGATCTAAGCTAAAAAAAACTACTGTTGATTTAAGCACTCTTGCAAATGAAGTTGTTAATGAATTACAACAACAGAATCCAGAGAGAAAAGTTCAGCTTGATATTGAATCAGGACTTGTGGACCAAGGTGATAAGAATCTCTTACGGATCGTTTTAAGAAATCTTATTGGAAATGCTTGGAAATTTACAAAAAATACCAAATATCCAGAGATAACCATTGGAAAAATGAAAAAGAACAATGATTTCATCTATTATGTAAGAGACAATGGTGACGGATTTAATGATAAATATGCGGACAAATTATTTATCCCATTCCAACGGCTTCATGATGAATCGGAATTTCCTGGAACTGGGATTGGATTACCATTAGTGTCTCGAATTATTCATCGACATAATGGTGAAATATGGGGTGAGGGAAAAAAGGGAAAAGGAGCAACCTTTTTCTTTTCACTTAATTTAACTAACTAAAGATTTTATTCATAGATATAGTTTGGGGCTATTTTTAAATCGTTGTTAACATGCTCTTCAAGTATTTTTATATATCAGTATTAATTTGAAACAGTAATGATACAATAGCTCAAAGTTAATGTAAAGGAATGTGTGTTATTGATGAAACCAATTGATTTATTATTGCAAGAACATAGACGCATTGAAAAAGTAATTGATATTTTACAATTAGAACTCAAACATCAACAACGAACACAAACGCCCAATACCGGAATTATTCTCACATCAATTGATTTTTTCAACATGTACGTAGATTTCACTCATCATAGTAAAGAAGAAAACATTCTATTTGATAAATTACAGGAAAAAGAACTCACCCATTCTCATAAACAGCTATTAGATGATTTAAATAATGATCATGAACAAGTACGTCTTCTCATTAATAAACTCCAACAGCAAACTGATGCTTATCGAACAGGAAATGAAAACATTATACCGAATATTTCAAACACGCTACAGAAGCTTACCATTCTTTATAGTAAACATATTGAGAAAGAGGATAATGATTTTTATAAACCTATTCTAGATGAGTATTTTACTGAAAAAGAACAAAATACTATTCTCCACGAATTCTATGTAATTGATCGAGAGGCAATACATAAAAAATATGAACAAGTCATAGAGTATTTAGAAGAATTATGATCTCATTCTATCTCACTTTTTTTATCCATTTTCCTTCTAAATAAACCTATACTTTAAGAGAAGAAAATAATATTATTATGTTCAAATTAATTATTTCACACAAAAATAGTATAATCTTATCTGACAAAAGAATATTTCATGAAGTTATTTTTGACTCATTTTTCAATTGAATCTAAGTTATTATTTAATAACAATATCATCATCAAAACTACTTGATATCTATGAAAAACATTGCCATTAATGGGTTAGGAAGAATCGGTAGACTGACTCTTCGACACTATCTGACTGAACCAAATGAAGAGACACAGATTATCGCAGCAAATGATCTCACCAGCACTGACGATTTAGCCTATTTACTCAAATATGATTCTGTCTATGGAGTCGCATCATTTCCTATTGCTCACAATAAAGATACTATAACCATTACCAAACCAAATGAAAAAAAAGTAACTATTAAAATCTTTCATGAGAAAAATCCTGAGAATCTACCTTGGGATGATCTTGATGTGGATATTGTTCTCGAATGTACTGGTGTATTCAGAAGAAGAGAAGATGCAGCAAAGCACTTAAAAGCAGGTGCATCAAAAGTAATCATCAGTGCCCCGTCAAAAAGTGCTGATATCACGATCGTACAAGGTGTAAATGAAAAAGAATATGATGCATCAATGCATGATATCATCTCCAATGCATCATGTACCACAAACTCTTTAGCGCCAGCGGTCAAAGTACTTGATGATGCATTTAAGATAAAACATCTCTTAGTAACCACGGTTCATGCCTACACCGCCAGTCAAAATCTTATCGATGGCGATTCAAGAAAACGAAGACGGGGAAGAGCTGCTCCTGTCAATCTTGTTCCTACCACAACTGGTGCAGCTAAGGCCACCGGCCTGGTCTTGCCTGAATTGAAAGACAAAATGGATGCTATGGCCATTCGAGTTCCGGTAGTTGATGGAGCAATCACTGATATTGTGGCAGAGCTCACCGATGAGGTAAGCGTTGAGAAAATTAATGAAGCATTCAAACAAGCAGCGAACGGTCCTCTCAAAGGAATTCTACGATATACTGAGGAAGATCTTGTATCATCGGATATCATTGGTGATACTCACTCAGGGATTATCGATGCTCAATCAACAAGAGTCGTCGATAAACACAGTGCAAAAGTACTGGTATGGTATGATAATGAAGGTGGATATGCAAAAAAGCTACTCGAACTTGCTGAATATATCTTATTTCAGTAACATATCAGAATGGGATAAGAATGGTTAATGAAACCTATGAATGTACAACTTGTAAAAGAACAGCAACGTTTGATAGGGAAAAAAATGACATACCTTACTGCTGTGATGAACCTATGAGTAGGGTACCAAAAGAAATATGCACTCAACCAGCTCATCCAGAACATCCACGACCCATGGAAGATGAAGACGCCTGCGATGATGGAAGAGGAAATATTAAGTAAAGAGGACTACACATCTTGGAGCCACATATCAATGAAAGAATTTACCACACCTGAAGCCTTACTTTTTGATATGGATGGAGTGCTTGTTGATAGCCTGCAATCATGGTTGAACGCACTTAACAAGGCATTAACACAGGAAGACCAGGAAACCATATCAAAGGAAACATTTATTGATAAATACTGGGGGCATACTCTACAGGAAAACCTAGAAAAACTCGGTATCAATCAAGAAAATAAACAATTTTGTCACTCATTTTATACAGAATATGTAGATAATGTTGTTTTATTTCCCGGAACCAAACAAGTTCTTGAAGACCTAAATGATTATCCAAAAGCAATCATTACCAATACACCAAAACCATGTACTAAAGAAATCCTAGAAAATTTTGAAATAGACCATTTTTTTTCAGTTATTATCACTAGCGATCAAACCAAACAAGGAAAACCAGCACCAGATATGATCTATGAAGCATGTAAACACCTCAACATACCGCCAGAACAGACTGTTCTTATTGGTGATACCCAAAACGATATCAAAGCAGGGCAAGCAGCTGGATGCAAAACGATTGGAATTAAAACGCAAGCTGATATTACTCTTGATTCTATTGAGGAACTTCCCACTGTTATGAGGATCTAATTAATTTTTTATCATTTTGAAAAAAGTAAATAGAATCGCCTTAAATCTGCTATATCGGGTCAGGATAGACAAAATAAGTTTTGCCTCCACTAACCCGATACTTCACTTAAAATCTTAATGTAATCAAAATTGAATTGTTTTTGAGATAATGTTAAGAGGTAGATTTATTTTTTTCTTTTTCGGAAGACAGGTTAATAAATACCATCAGCAAAAAATGAACCAAATAAATCTTTTTTAGGAACTTGTCTTCCCTACTTCCCCCATCGGGTGAGATAATCACAACAACTCCATTCAACGATAGATCTGATGCAGGAAAACAGTTAGCAATATCATTAGAGAAATATAAAACAAATAATCCTCTTGTACTGGCAATACCACGTGGCGGTGTAGAAATTGGATATGAAATTGCATCCTTTCTCAATAGTGCATTCTCAATTGTTATCACCAGAAAACTACCTCTGCCATATAATCCAGAGGCGGGATTTGGTGCTATCGCTGAAGATGGAAGTACTTACATAGTAGATGACATTGTACACGGAATACCAGAAGAGGAAATTAACAGAATCGTAACAAAACAGATTCGGGAAATCAAAAGAAGAAAAAAAGTATTACGAAACGCTAAACCTCTTCCCAGAATTTCCCATAAAACGATTATATTAACAGATGATGGAATCGCAATGGGCTCCACAATGAAAGCCACCATTTCCATGATAAAAAAGAAAAATCCAAAAAAGATCATTGTGGCTGTCCCTGTTGCTGGTCCAAGGGTTGCACAAGAAATGGATACACTTGTTGATGAAACAGTGATACTTACAATACCACATCATTT
>CAZQMI010000103.1:0-8235 GCA_964594475.1 uncultured Thermoplasmatales archaeon | reverse complement strand
TACCATCCACATTATAGGGATGGTATAATGGCAAGGCCAAGAAGTAAAATAGATATCACATGCCAGAATCCGGCATGTTCATATTTTTTAAAAGAGGAAGGAAAAGATATTATTAAACGAGGGAAGAACCGAGCAGGACATCAACAATACTACTGCAATCATTGTCAAACATGGTTTGTGGAAACAGCAAATACACCCTTATATCATAAACATCTTTCAGAAAAAGAAATTGAAACGATCTGCAAGCATCTTGTTGAGAAAAACGGGATTCGAAGTATTGAACGACTCACCGGGCATCATCGCGATACTATTGGAAGATTACTGGAAGATATGGCTGTTCATGCTGAACGAATGAATGAGTATCTCATTCATCATCTGGGACTTACTCCTATTGAGTGTGATGAGTTCTGGTCTTTTGTAAAAAAAAACAAAAGAACATTAAGCCCAGCAGCAAAAATAGGATTGAAGAAGGTGACCAGTGGACCTACGCCTGTATAAAAAGAAACACTTATTTTTTCATTGCATTCGCGGTTGGAAAATGGACACAAGACACCTGTATGAAAATGATGAACAAACTGTATGAACGAATGCAACTCCCGTTTCCAGACAACAAAATTGAGATCTTCACGGATGGAAACAGGGATTATAAAGAAGTGCTTTCAGCACTTTATGCTGAACCATGCATCAATTATGGACAGCTGATCAAGATCAAAGAAAACGGAAGACTCGTTGATAAAGAAAAACGAATTATCTTTGGAACTGCTGATCTTGAAGATATAGAAACAACACAAATTGAAAACTTTAACGGCATCTTTCGAGAACGAAACGGCAGAGTAGTCCGAAAAACAAAATGTTTTTCAAAATATAAACGACGGTTTGAATGCGCGATTCATCTCTTTCAATTCTACTGGGATTTCATCAATGAATTTAAACGAGGATCATCTCCGGCTATGCTTGAAGGAATAATGGATCATCCGTGGAGTTGGCATGAATTTTTTATGTTTCATTTCGCTGTATAAATTAGGACAATACCAATTTTTCTTTTACTCTCTGTTGCATTCACGCACATTCTATCATTTTATGAGGGGAGAGGAGGGGAGGCTATTTTTTGTCTTTCTTTTTTTTCTTTGGGGTAGCCATGATTTTTTCACTTCCTGCATAGATTAGACAAATAGTCTATCTGCACGAGAAATAAAATAATATGAGTTAATAAAAATATTCCGAAAAAAACGTTGAAAAAACACAAAAAACTGAAATAAATAGCATATTTTACTTATAAATGGTTATAAAATAGATTTTTAATCCTATGGAATTTCAATTGGAGAAATAAATTCTTTATCTGCTTCTAAAACTGTTATTATCTCCTCATCTTTTAATCCAAGCGGGATAAGTTGAGATCGGATTATTTCCTTAAGTTCTTTATAAGATGGAGCGACAATAAAGACAGCAAGCCTATGTTCTCCTGAGATTTGATAGACTCTGAGTACGTTTTTTACTCGTTTTATTTTATCCGTGATTGAATCCAAATCAATTGATGAAAGTGGATTCATAAAAATAATAGCAAAAAAATTCAATCCAAGTGCGGTTTTATCGATGAGTGTGGTATAACCTTGTATGATTCCAATGCGTTCCATTGCCTTTATTCTATCTCTTATTGTTGTTTCTGATCGTTTTAATTTTGCTGCGATATCTTTGTAGGTTTTTCTTGCATCCTCTTGTAAAAGAAATAAAATTTTTTTATTAATCGCATCTATCTTCATAATCAATGATTCAAATAAACTATCATATTAAAAATTTTTTCAATATGTAAAGACGGAAATGAACTCATAAATATTTTATACTTACCGATTAATCTATGATAATTAAAAAATGAATCATTTGACTATTCAATATAACAATATAATAATAAAATTAAGGAGAAATCTCAGAATGATTTGATAAGAAAAAGGTGATAACAATGGAAACGTTTATCGATATTAGTTTTAATGCAGATGGTGAAAAGGCATCAAAAATTTTTTCTATATTAAATGATATGGGATTAAAATATCATATCGGTGAACACGATTTTAGCTATGATTGGAAGCGAGTGGCATCCATTGAAGAAGAATTGGATTTTATTGATTCGATACAGGATAGATTAAAAGGAACCGGTGCAATTTTAAGGATTACCTCAAAAAGATGATTTTTATCTGATTTTGTAATCTTTTATTTGTTTAAATTAGTTTGTTGAAAAAAGTGAAAAGATATCGGTATAGATAAAGAAAATAAAAAGAAAAAAATGATCAATGATTATTTTCTAGTAATCATCGTCGTCTTCATCATCCCAATCGTCATCATCTTCTTCATCTTCTGGTCCAATGTTGTCGTATTTCATGATAATTCACATCCTTTGTTGATTCGCAAACTCATTCAATTTCTTAATGTTGTTCCTATGTTTAAGGTAGTATTTGCTGGAAAAATCTTGGAATCAGAGGAAAATATTATTAAAAATTAATTAAGCAAGATGAGGGGGGGTTTTATATTGAAAAGAGGTTTGATAGGAAATGATCAAAAATGTTTCAATAAAAAATCTTATTTTTTCAATTAATGTTTAATTAATAACGTAAAAATTTTTAAAAAAAATAATTATATTTAAATATGAGGTTATATGATTTCTTTTTCATGAATTATGATCTTGTAGTTGTTGGTGGCAGCCTTGCAGGAACTGCTGCTGTGATAAACGCATTAGAAAAAGGAGCAACGGTCGCACTCATTGAAAGAAATCCGAATCCCTTCGATCCACCTCATTGCGGAGAAGGGATTGATGTAATCACAGCTTCTTTTATTGATTTAAAGAAAATAGATTGTCATATGAATCCAATCACAAAAATTATTATAAATCTTACAGAGAAATATGAATACAGCTTAGATGTCGGTGATCAGGTATTAACAATTTTTGATAGAAACCGCTTGGAAAATGAACTCATCACTAAGACTCGAAAAGAGGGTGCTGATGTAATACTTGGTTCAACTGTAATAGATTTTGATGAAAAAACAAATGTGATTAAAACCGATAATGATGAAAATATATCTGGAAAAATAATTATTGATGCAAGTGGGATACAATGTGTGATCGGTAAAGAGGTGGGATTGAAAACAAAAATCAAAGGTAAGGATATTGGTGTTTGTATTCAGAGTAGAGTCCGAGGGTCTTTTGATCCCAAACTGGTAAAGATCTGGTTTGATGAACCATTTGCACCACTTGGGTATGCATGGCTGTTTCCCATCTCAAAAAATCAGGCAAATATTGGTTTGGGTATTCCTGGCGGGATGCATCGATCTCTGCAACCTTTGCTGGATGCTTATATCGACCGAGAAATGGGAGATGATGCTCAGATTGAAAGTACGTTTCGATCATGTGTTCCACTAGCAACACCACTTCAAAGAGTGATTAAAAACAAGGTGATGATAACTGGTGATGCAGCAAGAGTGGTAAATCCTTTTTTAGGAAGTGGCATCGCAAATGCTATTTTTTCAGGCTGTTTTGCTGGTATCGTTGCTGGCGATTATGTAAATGGGAACATTAAATCAATTGATCTCTATCAACAATTAATGAGTGAAATCATTACTCGGTTAACAAAAACATACAGGAGAAGAGAAAAGATATTTGAAAAGGATAGATATGTTCCGGCGTATCATAAAGCTCTTATTGCATTTTCAATTGCAAATAAAATTAATCCCAACTATTTCAATCGAGCAGTGAGAAAAACAATAGAAAAAAATATTTCATTGATTCAATCGTATAAAAAAACACAGAAATTGTTCTAAAATTGTTACAAAAATATTTAATAAATATAATTTAGTGATATAATTAAATTTTATATAGTCCTAAGTATTTTGATTAATCATGCCCGATCAGAATTTTTCTTGGAAAGATACCATTCCTTCAGTAATAGCTGGTTTCTTTTTTCTTTTTCAGATGATTTATGGTTTTTTCTATGCATCTCATGATCGGGTAAAAATCTTAAGCTACGTTGGAATTGGATTGTTTTTACTATCTGGTGTGTTTGGAATGGTCCCGGTCATCTCGTTTCCAAAAAAAGGTGGTGTTGCAAGGGGAAAAAGTTTCATTCATACCACAAAAATAGTAACCACAGGATTTTATGCGATTGTTCGACATCCTCAATATAGTGCATTTATCCTATGGGCAATTGCGGCGATGTGTCTTTTTCAAGATTGGATCGTGATCCTCCTTGGAATTCCCGTGATTGTGTTGACCTATTTTGATATGATTAGGGAAGATGAACGAAATATTCAGAAATTTGGTGATTCATACCGGCAATATATGAAAAATGTGCCCCGTGCGAATGTTCTAATGGGATTGTTTCAACGTTTATTAAGATAGCCCTTGCTATTTTTTTCTAAAGTGATAGAATCAATCTAATTAAGGAAAATAAATCTACATAGCGTTCTAATAAATGATGCTGCAAAAGCGTGTGTTTCTTTGTTTTTGCCATGCTTACCTGTAATAAAGTTAGTTCACTTTCTGCATCGTGTTCATCGATTGCTTTTATGGAAATGGTGTATTCTCCTTCAGTTGACCAGGTGTGATTTATGCTTATGCTATCTCCAGCATTGAATGGACCAATGAGGTCTTGATCCGTGTTGCTCCAGGAGATTTCATACCAAAGCTGGTCATTGTTTTTATCATCTGATGAAATCTGATAGTATTGTGTAACTGTTGGCCGTCCTATTGATGGTCCTTCTATGGTTGGTTTTGTTGGTTTATCATTGAGTAGTCCATAGGTTTTGAATCCAAGATCCAGTCCAGGGAAACCAGATTGTTCTAGCATATTCCAGCTGCTATCATAGATCCACGCTTCTCCATGAACGTAGGGTTGGTTGTGCCCGAAATACCAGTAATATTTATTGTAATCTTGAGTATCTTCAGCTGAACAAATGAGATAATATTGTTGTCCAATGGTGAGGTTTATATCGTTTAGATCTATGGTTTTCCATGACAGATCTTCATGAATTTCTTCTGATGAAAATGTTTGAGAAACGATATCTGGTCCATCAAGTGTTTCTCTAATAGTTACGATGAAATCACCAGGATTATATCGTTTGACGACCATGATTTCTACCATAGTGAGAAGATCAGTTGTGGGTGTAAACGCTTGGGCTAGTGGTTTTCCCTCCGCAATTGGCATGGAGTATCCTGAGCAGTAGATTTGTTGTTGATCAATGCAGTGCTGATAGGTATTTTTTGCAATGGTTTCTGTGTCCCATCCATTGTTTGAGGATGTGTATTTTAATGCTTTATTTCCCCAGTCATAGTAGCTAATTGCTGCTTGATCTTCAGAAGAAATACAAATACTGTTGAAACACCCAGTGCTTCCCTCTTGATCAATGGTTTCCTTTTGCCATTGATTTCCGGTTTTGTAGCTGTATTGTAATGCTCCTAAGGTGTAATCATAGTAGCTGATATGAGGGTTATTTTGAGAATCAAGCGCAATGCAAGTCCATTTTCGGACTCTCCATCTCCATTGGCGGTTTCAATGTTCCATTTCTGATTTTGGAGAAAAGCATATTTTAAGGACCATTCTGACCAGGAGACATAACTAATATGAGGTCTATCATTACTGTCAAGGGTAATTGATGAATACTGCCCAACATCACCTGATTCATCCACGGTGGTTATAATCCAATTATCTCCATCATAATGAGCATATTTGAGATTGAACCCTTCACGATCGCAGTAGCTTATATGAGGTTGGTTATTGCGATCACAAACGATAGAGGTCGTATCGCTGAAATATTCTCCCATTCCAACGTTTTCATCAACTGTTTGAATGTTCCATTGATTGTTTTGTATTTCTGCATATTTTAAAAGATGGTATTTATAATCGATATAGCTAATATGTGGTTGATCGTTTTGATCTAATGTAAGATCACAGTAAAGACCAACCTTGCCAGTTTCATCTACCGTGGTGATTTCCCATATGTTACCGGTGTAAGCTGCATATTTCAAATCGTTGTTACTATAATCATAATAGCAGATATGAGGGTGATTGTTATTGTCGAGTTGAATAGATGTGTAGCGTCCGACATTTCCAGTTGAATCAACGGTTTGTATGTCCCATGAATCCCCTATGCTAGTTGCATATTTTAAATCTCCATTACCATAGTCATAATAGCTGATATGTGGTTTATCTTGATCATCAAGACATAGGGATGTGTACCAGCCGATATCATGTCCTGCTGTTGTTGTTTTGATCATCTGATCTGCGTGTAAAAGTGGGAAAATAAAAGAGGTACTAATCAAAAACTGCATAATGATGAAAATATAGATTATTTTTTTCATAATATCTCCCTTTTTATTAGATAATAATGTAATATAAAAGACATTTAATTAAATTTTCGTTTCATTATTATATTTGACGTGAATGTTAGTGGTTGGTTTTTAAACTTAAAAAATCAAAAAATGTTTTTTTAGATGCGTAATATATAAAATGAAATGGTATTAAGTTGATGAATAATGATTCGTGATTTTTAGACCTATCAAAAAACGTAGTTGTTTATTATAAAATTAGCATTGCTTTCTGCAATACTTGGACTTATTATTTCTGACATTTATCTAAATATGATTAGTGATGATATCAATGATTGAGTCATATCTTAGGAAATTACCAACGTATTATCTTCGTTTTTTTCATTAGTATTAATTTTATCGTATTAAAGAAACAATATGTTAAAGCAGACCATTTTGCTTAGAATAATCAGCTATTTTTATATGCGTATGGCGTCTATGCAATTGAACAGATTTGCACCATGATTTATTTTTTGTATACGTTGATCCCCCCCCACTGTTCTTCTCCCATTTTTTATATTATTATAATGAAAATCCTTGTTTATCAAAACAACTTTTAAAAAAATAAAATAGTTAAAGTAAAAATCGGAAATATCTTAAACGTTTTTTTGTTATAGGATGTGAGGATTGAGAGATGGAGGATACTTCTCTTTCAACAATTGATGCTAGAGATACAAAGCAGATTATGTTTGATGATTCTGATCTTTTTCATTTTCTTTTAGATAACAGCAATGATTATATTTTCTACAAGGATCGAAAATCACGATTTATCAAAATAAATAAGAGAGCAACCGAGGTTTTAGGAGCAAAATCAGTTGATGAAATAATTGGTAAATCTGATGCGGATTATTTTCCAGATATTGCTGATCGAACGCGTGATGATGAAATTCGCATCATGGAAACTGGAGAACCACAACTTAATGAACCAATTGAAATGCATTTTCCAGATGGGAGTCTGCATTGGGTTTCAGTAAGCAAGGTTCCTTTTTATGATGAGAATGGTAATGTTGCTGGAATTGTAGGAATCTCTCGAGATATTACCGATAAAAAGAATCATGAAATGTTAATGAAAAAAAGTGAGGAAAAATTTAGGACTTTAGCATATGAAATACCTATTATGATGCATTCAATCGATAAGCAGGGAAAAATCATTTTCACTAATAAGATGTGGAATAAAACACTTGGTTACACCGAGGAAGAAGTATTGGGAAAGAAATCTACTGATTTTCTTACTGAAGATTCACAGAAACGTGCGCAAAAATTGTTACCTAAATACTTTAAAGAAGGGTATATCGAAGATGTGTCTTATCAAATGGTGAAAAAAAATGGAGAAATCATTGATGTCTTATTATCAGCAACATCAATCAAAGATTATGAAGGTAATTTCATTTCTTCTTTAGCCGTCGTTCAGGATATTGCCGAGAAAAAAAAATTAGAGAAAAGGTATAAATCGTTATTTGAAACAGGAAAGAGTGGAGTTGTAGTATATGAACCCATAAATAATGGGAAAGATTTTGTATTTAGAGATTTTAATAGAGCCGCTGAAAAAATCGAGGGAAAAAAAAGAAATGAGGTTATAGGAAAACCTGTTACCGAGGTTTTTCCAGGGGTGAAAGATTTTGGAATTTTCAAGGTATTTCAACGAGTTTATGAAACTGGAAAAGCTGAGTTTCATCCTGAACAAATGTATAAGGATGATAATGATCCAGGAAGCTGGCGAGAGAACTGGGTGTATAAATTACCCTCTGGAGAAGTCGTTGCCGTTTATGATGATGTGACAGAGAGAAAGGAATATGAAGAACGACTTGAGGAACAGCAAGCTAATCTTTTATCTATTCTTGAAAATACAGATGATATTATCTGCCTCCGCGATAAACATCATAAGC
>CAZQMI010000102.1:0-8371 GCA_964594475.1 uncultured Thermoplasmatales archaeon | reverse complement strand
AACCTTAGATCTTCCAACCTTTGGCAATAGAGGAGTTCTAATGTGGGAATCAGACCGGGACAAAGAACGAGACTGGCTAGAATCAGCAGGACTGATTATGCCTCGGGAAATCAAAGACCCAAAAGATATTGAAAAACCCGTGATCGTCAAATACCATGGAGCAAAAGGAGGTAAAGGTTTTTTCATCGCCAAGACCTATGAGGAATTCAAAAAAAGAATCCAGCCCGATAAACCCTACACCATACAAGAATTTGTAATGGGGACCAGATATTATTTACATTACTTTTATTCACCCATTCAACAGGAGGGCTACTCGCTTTCAAAAGGAAGTTTGCAACTACTTTCCATGGACCGGCGAGATGAAACCACCATTGATGAAGTACAACGGCTCGGTTCCATTGCAGAACTTGAAGAAATCGGCATTCATCCTACCTTTGTGGTCACTGGTAACATTCCCATTGTCATTCGGGAATCATTGTTACCAAAAGTATTTCACATGGGTGCAAAAGTCGTGGAACGATCTCTTGATCTCTTTGGAGGAATCATTGGCTCATTCTGCCTGGAAACCGTGGTCACTGAAAGCCTTGATTTCAAAGTCTTCGAGATTAGTGCTCGTATTGTTGCTGGAACAAATCCTTATGTGAATGGCTCACCCTATTCAGAATTTATCGAACCAGGCCTTTCCACAGGTAAAAGAATCGCTCAAGAAATCAAACAGGCGGCAAAGACCAACCAACTCAATGAGATCTTATCATAAAACAAACACATTTTTTATGATTTCATTGACCGGTCGAGAGTGACCATAATGCCCATCTGCGCCCACATCCTGTTTTCAGCTTCATCAAAGATCACCGATTGAGAACCATGTGCAACTGCTTTGGTGACCTCATAATCATAATAGGCAGGAAGACAATGAAGGAAGATGACGTCAGGATCGGCTGACTTCATTACTTTTTCGGTTACTGTATATCCCTTGAAATCATTGAGACGTTTTTGTTTTTCACTTTCATCACCCATGGAAACCCAGGTATCAGTCGCGATTACATCAGCATCTTGTGCCGCATTCTCAAGCTGGTCGGTGATTTCCACCCTCACTCCAAATTTTTCAGCCTCTTTAACATAGTAATCCTGGGGCCAATATTTCTTTGGAGAAACAATTTTCACATTCATACCAGCAATGCCACAGCCAAGCAAATAAGAATTGGCCATGTTGTTCCTACCATCACCAAAATAGACAAAAGAAAGACCTTTCAATTTCTTTTTATGTTCCATAATAGTCATCAAATCCGTAATCACTTGACAGGGATGTTCTTTATCATCAAGCCCGGAAATAACAGGGACGGTTGCAAAATGAGCAAGTTCCGTCATCGCTTTATTGCTCATCGCCCGGTACATGATCAAATCTACATAACGAGATAGCACCAGACCAGTATCCTCAATGGTCTCTCCACGGCCAAGCTGAATATCGTTTTTTGAAAGAAACAAGGCATGACCGCCGAGTTTTTCCATACCAACCTCAAAAGACACACGGGTACGAGTGCTTGACTTCTCAAAAATCATAGCCAGTGTTTTCCCGGAGAGGAGCGCAGTATCCCTGCCCTGTTTTGATTTTGTTTTCAAATCGATCGCAAGATCAATGATATTCAATAAATCCTCTTTAACATCTAGCATGGAAATAAGATCTCGTTTCATCAGCTGAATGAAATCATTTTTTCTCCTTTAAAGGTATCGACTCACACCATACTGTTTTTTAACCAAGACCTGCATACCATGCATTGGTTGGCATGGGCGTAAAACTAGGAAGCTTATTTCCCTCAGAAACAATCACCATAAAGGATCTTCATGATCGCATCATCGCCATTGATGCCTATAATGTACTCCACCAATTTCTTGCAACCATCCGACAACGAGATGGAACCGCCTTAAAAAATGCCGAAGGAAAAATCACCTCACATCTTTCAGGTCTTTATTATCGAACAGCAAATCTGGTTCAAAATAGGATTAAACCAGTCTATGTCTTTGATGGAACACCACATCCATTGAAACAACAAACCATTGATGATCGAAACCGGCGGAGGCTACAAGCAGAAAAAGATTGGAAAGAAGCTCTTAAAAAAGGAGATACTGCAACAGCACGGGTAAAAGCACAACAAACCAGCCGAGTCACCGATGAGATTGTAAAACAAAGTAAAATACTACTTGAAAGTATCGGCATCCCTTACGTTCAAGCCCCTGAGGAGGGCGAATCACAAGCAAGTTATATGGTCCGGCGAGGTGATGTCTATGCAGTGGGATCACAAGATTTTGATTGCCTGCTGATTGGTTCACCAATTCTCATCAGGAATCTGACTAGTTCATCCAAACGGAAACTTCCTGGCAAACAGGCCTATACTAAGGTTCATCCGGAACGAATCTATTTGAATCAAACCCTTGATAAACTTGGCATATCCCAGAAACAACTGGTTGATATGGCTATTCTTATGGGTACTGACTTTAATGAGGGTATCAAAGGTATTGGACCAAAGAAAAGCTTAAGTTTGATCAAAAAAAACGGAAACATCGAAAATGTGCTTTCCACCATAGGCGGGGAAGGAGCACCAACCTTTGAAGAAATCAAGCAAATAAGATCTCTGTTTCTTGATCCAAAAGTAACCGATGGCTATGAACTTGAATGGAAAGCACCCGATGAAAAAGAACTGAAATCACTGCTTTGTGATGAGTTTCAATTTGGTGAGAAACGGGTTGATTCCGTCTTAACAAAATTTGAACCCTTAAAAGAAATGAAAAAACAACAAACCCTTTTTTAAGATGATTTTTTCTTAAACTGACTGGGATGGGCGATAATACTCAATCTATCGAGTTCTGGAATTTTTTCTTTTGCTTTAGCAATGATTTGTTCCCGTATCTCATATAACCTAGCCACTGTTATATCACCTGGTACAACGATTTCTAGTTCCCCTTGAATGACCGGACCAGCTCGTCGTAATCTCAGAAGATGTGCTTCTTCGATTTCATCGATGTTTCGAGTTACTCTTCTAATTAAATCACCTTGTAAAATGCAGTCATTATCACATGCATCTATCAACATTAGACTGGATTCCTTGATAGCAACAACACCAATACTGACAATGATACCAGCAATAATGAAACCGGCTATTGCATCTGCAATGAGAAATCCAAATGAAGTCGCAATTAATGCAATTACTGTCAATCCCGAGGCAATACCATCCTTGACGGTGTTAAAAGCATCTAATTTAACCGACCCTAATTTCCCTAAGCGACATTTACGGTGTTTATACCATCCTAATAATAATGCTACAATAGCGGCAAACAATGCCAATTGGATACCAACCAATGGTAATTGTACAGGATGTGGATCGATGAGCTGATTATAGGATCTGAAAACAATATAGCCAGCAAGAGCCATCATCACGATAGCAGCTGCAATTGATGCAAGATTTTCGATTTTGTAATACCCAAAATGAAAACGTTCATCTGCAGGTTTTTCATAGACACAAAGCCCTCCCCAAACCGTTGCAGAAACAAAACCATCCCCGATACAATCTATTCCATTTGCAGTTAATGCAACACTTTTTGCCCAAAGCTCTCCAAACAATACTTGTATAATCCCTAAAAGAATCAAGATCAATGCGGTGATCCCTGAAAGATACTCAGGTCTTGTTAATTTATCTTTGATCATTTTTGTTTTTCCACCAGGACAAAAGTGAATCATAAGTGGATTTCTTTACCGATCTCAAGTTCTATAGGCTTTTTATTCTGTCTGAATAATCGAGCGCCAAATGTACCTTTTAACATGAATGTATCATTAGAGCAATGAATCATCGCACCTTCTCGAAGACCTATTACAGATGTCTCATTATACACATGAAATTCCTTGATACGGGTATCACGGGTCTCGCCCATATGTTTGGAACCGGGATCAGGATCGATATAATGAGGATTGATATTAAATGGGACAAGCTGTAATGCCTCAAAGGATGGAGGATAATAAATAGGCATATCGTTAGTGGTCATGACACTTTGACAGGCAACGTTAGATCCAGCACTTGTTCCAATGTAAAATGTATCATTTTGAACCGCATTTCTTATTGGCCCAATCAGCTGATGTTCATACAATTTACTAATCAAAACGAAGGTGTTTCCACCACCAATGAAAATTGCATCAGTTGACTCCACTGCTTGTTTTTTGTCATTGACTTCATCAATCCCGGTCAATTCATAATCCATATCTTTGAATCGTTTTCGGGCAATTGAAGTATATTCCTCATGACTTATGCCACCAGGTCGGGCATAAGGAATGAATAACACGTTCTTATGGTTATTGAGAAAGTTCATAATTTCATCTGCACAATGGTCAAGATATCCGCTGCCGTGAAGTGTGGAATTGCTAATTAATAATAATTGTTTCATACACTCCTGTCAAGTGATTATTTTTTAAAAATCTTATGCTGAAAGATTGAAAGAAATAAAAAGAAAATTAACGACTAGCATTCATCATCGTCTTCATCATCCCAGTCTTCATCATCATACTCTTCATCCTCTGGTCCCATGATGTTAACCTCCTTTTAGTTTTGATTATCAGAGTGTGCTAGTTTTTGGGAAATTAAAAAAAATTATGCTTGGAATCCAAGGAAATATTCTAGTTATAAACATGAAAAAGCAAATAAAGATAATGAAAAACAATTTTTCAACGGATTTTTTCTAAGAATAAAGATAACAGTATAGGTTCAGTTATTATGATGAAGAAAAAATTAACATATAACCAATATTTTCTTCAACTCATCTTTGTTAGATCATATGAACTATCAAATTTAGAAATAGAGATATAATCAATTACAATATAAGAGGGATTTCAATATTCTAACTTTAAAAGGTTAATATAAAATGAAAGATCTTAGCAATGCAAAAACATATGGTGGAGTAGGTTCACTTCTCCTTCTGATAGGAGGATTTATTCCTTATGCAGGTCCAATTATCAGTATTGCCGGACTCATCCTTATCTTTCTTAGTGTAAAAACAATCTCGGAACAAACAAATGATGAAGAAATCTTCAAAAATTTTCTTCTTTCCTTCATTTTCAATATCATAGCCATTGTTTCTCTCTTTCTCATCATCATCGCTGGATTTGGTGCCATGGGTGGTATCTCCTGGTTAACCTCACTTGAAACCGCAAATATCACCGATTTTTCCTCGTTTTGGAATTATTTCAGTAGTATCATCATCGCCGCGATTATTGGTTTTCTAGTTGCCTGGATCTTTCTCATTATTGGATCGGTCTATCTAAGAAAAAGCTACAAAGGTATTGCGGATCATACAAATGTAAAGCATTTTGAAACAACGGGAACACTGTATCTTGTAGGATCAATTACTGCAATCCTTCTAATCGGCTTTCTCATCCTCTTTATCGCTCGAATCATTGAAATCATCGCGTTTATCTCTTTACCTGATACCATACCAACAAATGAAAATAACTTTATGGGACATCCATGAATTATGTCGAGAAATAAAAAAAGAACATACCATGAAAACAAGACTAGGAATTCTTATTTATTTCATGGTGTGCCCACCAGATCAGTCCAATACTAACTGGAATTCCGATTAATACTGCAATCCAAATGAAAACCCACAAAAAGGAATAAGCAACATAATCAAAGGCCCAGGAGGCTATCGCAACGTTCCAATTTCCATCCAGATAAATCTTAATGATAAATGCAATAAAGAGTAGAAAAGAAAACATCCCACTTTTATCAGAATTACTTGATCCTGATCCAAAGAGATCTCTGTTTTTATACTCCTCTCTTTCATCAAGTGGCAATTTCTTCCACCAAAGAAATATAATGATGACTACAAAAACAATTATTGGAATACCGATATATAGGATTTCCCAGAATAAAAGATGCAAGATAAACGATATGATATGACTAATAGCCCATAATCCCAGAGTCGGAGGAACAAGCCCCGTCATTTGCGCTTCTTCGACAAACCATAAAAAAACAAGAATTGCACCTACAAGAGCAATAAAAGCAGCAAGAACAAAAAGAACAACCATTTTCCAATGATTGCGTAAAAACGTAATCCAAATCTTTTCTTCAGTCTCTATTTCGACATCTACCACCATCCTTTCCACCTTCAAAGAAAAATTAATAAAATGATAATAAAAATACATATTTAAACTATCTGTTCACTAAATGTGGACTTATGTAATATGATAAAAAAAGAAAAGAAAAAAAGAGAAATTAATAGATGATTAGTCTCATTTATTTTTTTTGTTTGGAAAGCTCAGATGCCTGTTTTTTTGCCCAGTCTCCAACAATATCCTTAAATCCCCATCCAAATGCAACTGCAATGGCTGCAGCTACACCCCAAGCTAATGGTTGAATGAAGGTATAAATAATCGAGGTATCGATCTTCCACTGATCCAAGGTTATTACTACGACGACAAGGGTGAGTACCGCTCTGAAAAAGATGGTTATAATATCAGCCGCTGCCACATTATATTGTTTCATCGTCCCTTGGATGAAAGAAACAATCCATTCGACTGCTATTAATCCAACAATCAGTACAAGGATTCCTGCAATCAAATGAGGGAAATATAATAGAACCGCATTCACAAAATTACTCAGAATAGTAATTTCAAGAACATCGACGGCAGCAAGAATAAAGACGACATAGAAAAACAATGAAATTAATGATCCCATGAGTTTTTCAAAACTCATATCCACAGCAGATAGTAAACGATTTATCACTTTGTTTTTTGCTAATCGTTCCCCGACTTTTGCTTTTTCTAAGAGTTTTTTAACTCCCCCGCCTATCATTTTACCAATGATATACCCAATAACAAGAATAATAATTCCTGCAATAATATTTGGCAGAGCACCTACAATTGTTTGAAACGCGTCGTAAAATCCAGCATTTATACCATCTACTATTGTATCAAAAACCATTTTCTTTCCTCACCGTATATTTTTTTTAACAAACATTTAATAGAGTATTTAAAGTATTCGAAAAAAATAACATAATAGTCAATTATTACAACAATTATAAAAAAATAAATTTTTTTAAACAGATTTCATCATTGCATCTCCTCGGCTAAAACCCTGTTATATATGAATAATTGGTTTAATCGCATTATACATGTTAAATATATTAATTTAAGAGATAAATGATATAAATGTTAGTTCTTTTCGTTGAGAAAGATTTATATTTACACTTCTCATATATAATGGTTGCAAATCTGGCATTACTCGGGAGGCAGATTTAAAAAAAGGAGGAATAATCAATCATGAATAAAAATAATATAAAAATAATAAGCATCTTCTTCATCGCACTCTTTGTTGGAACGGTTTATATCTCATATGCGGAACCAACTCTTTCTCAAGCTCAACATTCAATAAACATTGAAAACGCCCCCGAATGGCAGGAAGGAACCATATGGACATATCAACTCGACCAGATCAACATAGAGATTTCTGAGGAAACATATATTGATCTCACACTATCAGTAAACGGTGGATTAACCGAGATACCACTAACGGTAGAAAAAGTAACAGATGATCACTATGAATTATCATTTGACACTAAAATAGAAGGAGAAATATCTGTTGAAACCACCTTGAATTCAATTCCTCTTAAAGGAATCATCAAAAACGGATTACTCATGAAACCCACTATTACCGGTATGGCTATCGTCCAAAAGGAGGATTTAGGCTTAAAAGAGGTAACCATCCAGTTTTCCGGCTGCTTTGTAACAAGAATATCAAAACCACTGCTGTTACCTGCCATCCGAATCCCACTAAGCATTGAGATTACAACAGAGTTCAGCACACCATGTTCACTTATCAATTTTCCCATATCAATAGATGATAGTTGGGGTATACCTGAGACAACGATTACAGTAGATGGAAAGATTTCAAGTATCTATTTACGACCACTACATTTCATTCACCGCATCACCCGGTTTTTTCAGTTAATCCCCGATGAATTCACAGAAACATCCGATCTCATAAACGATCTATTACCTGAACCAGACATCGGTGAAATCCTTATGATACTGCAGGATTCCAACACATTTGAAATCACTGAAACCCCAGAATTGGTCTATTGCAGCTGCTATGAAACCATCACCGTTCCCGCAGGATCCTTTGATTCCTATAAAATAGAATTACCCGCAGAATCCGGATTTTATTGCTATTCACCAACGGCAAAAAATATTGTCAGCATTCAAGGAAACATACAACAATTCTTACCTTATATTGAAGACATAAAAATGGAACTTGTGTCAATGAAAGAATAAGAGAAAAAAATGAACACTCAAAAAAATAATTGAGATAAAACTCTAAATATAATCAAT
>CAZQMI010000101.1:0-8431 GCA_964594475.1 uncultured Thermoplasmatales archaeon | reverse complement strand
TCAAGTCCTTGAGGTATTCACTGATAGGGCCATTGTTCAGGTGTTTGAAGGAACAAAGGGGCTGGAAACCGATAAAACCGCAGTGCGATTCATCGGTGAGACCATGCATCTTGGAGTCAGTGAGGAGATGCTGGGCCGTGTGTTTGATGGCGCGGGAAATCCCATTGATGATGCACCACCCATCATCCCGGATGAAAAACGAGATATCAATGGTGCACCCATCAACCCATATTCACGGGAATACCCTCGAGAATTCATTCAAACCGGTGTGTCAACCATCGATGGGTTAAACACTTTAGTACGAGGGCAGAAACTCCCTATTTTTTCCGCTTCAGGCCTTCCCCATAATAATTTAGCTGCCCAGATAGCCCGGCAGGCAAAAGTTATCGGTGAAGAAGAACAATTCGCAGTGGTGTTCTGTGCCATGGGAATCACTAGTGAGGAAGCAAACCTGTTCATCAGGGATTTTGAACATACCGGTGCATTGGAACGAACGGTGATGTTTCTCAATTTAGCTGATGATCCTGCCATTGAACGAATCATTCTCCCCCGAATGGCGTTAACCTGTGCGGAATACCTAGCTTTTGATCTTGACATGCAGGTCCTGGTCATCCTTACTGATCTCACCAATTACGCAGAGGCATTACGAGAGATCGCCGCTGCACGAGAGGAGGTACCCGGGCGAAGAGGTTATCCGGGATATATGTACACGGATCTGGCTATGATCTATGAACGAGCAGGGCGAATCAAAGGAAAGAAAGGAACGATCACCCAAATCCCAATGCTGACTATGCCAGATGATGATATCACCCATCCCATACCAGATCTGACCGGGTATATCACCGAGGGACAAATCGTGTTGGAACGAAGCCTGCATAAAAAAGATATCTATCCACCGATTGCAGTACTCCCCTGTCTCTCTCGATTAATGGACCGTGGAATCGGAAAGGACCGAACCAGAGAGGACCATGCTGGAGTCGCTAATCAATTATATGCAGCATATGCAGAAGGAATCGAACTTCGTGATCTAGTCTCCATCGTAGGCGAAGATGCACTCTCTGAACAGTTCCTCAGCTTTGCCAATAAATTCGAACAACGATTCGTCAAACAGGACAAACAAGAAAACCGAGGGATAGAAGACACCTTAGGGATTGGCTGGGATCTACTCACCATTCTTCCAAAAGCTGAACTGAAAAAAATAGATAAGGAATATATCAGCAAATATTATCCAAAACAAGATAAACAGGCTGAAACATCATCATCTGAAGAAACACCTGATGAAAAAGAACACCATCAAACAGATCATGAAACAACTGAGTGAGTAAGAGGTTATGGCCGCAGAAAAAATAGAAGGAATCAGTCCTACACGGATGCAATTGCTTGAAATCCGGAAAAAAATAACTCTTGCTGATAAAGGACATGAACTCCTGGAACAAAAAAGAGATAGCCTCGTGGAACGATTCTTTTCCATCATCGATAAACGAAATGAACTCGTAGAAGAAATCGATGCATCATTTACAAAAGCTTTTCAATCACTAATACAAGCACAGATGATACTCGGTGAAACACAGGTGGAGCGACTGGCAGATCTTGCACCAACCTTGCAAGAGATTTCCTTCCAACAGGAAAACATCATGGGAGTGAAAATCCCAAAGATGGAAATCACTGAACAACAAGACCAGAACAAACCATTCTACGGAATGGCAGAAAGCTGTGCGAAACTAGATGACAGTCAACAGCAATTCAACCAGGCCGTTCAATCCCTTCTTCTTCTGGCAGACCTTGAAGGAAGCATTAAAAGCCTGGCTATTGAAATCGAAAAGACAAAACGACGGGTGAGCGTACTAGAAAACAATCTCATCCCCAAGCTCAAAGCCACACAGACCTATATCGAGATGCAACTCGAGGAACGAGAACGAGAGGATTTCTTCAGAAGAAAACGCATCAAAGCACTAATGGAATCACAACAGAAGTGAAAAAAAATGTCCATAGAAGACGATCCAATACTCGGCTCTTTATTTGATACCCCTGAAAAAAAAGCAAAATGGCTAGTTCGCGTTAAACTGGCGTATCTACTATGGATTCTCTTTGTCATCATTGGCATTCTCTCCCTTCTTCTCTGGTATCTTTTCACCTGAGTAAAAAAAGGATATAGATACTGATAGAATAGCCTAAAAATAGAAATTATTTAAATAGGATGGATTATTACCCCATCATATTTTACCTGGTGTGGATTTATTGTGACAGAACAACCAACAGAACCAACCTCATCATCACAAGCAAAGCAATTAGCACCAATTGATGAATGGATGCAACAACAAAGCCTTCAAACCACTGCAGATATCACTGTTCCGGATCGACTGCTGGATCAGGTCATCGGTCAGGACAAAGCCGTTAAAATCGTTCGGAAAGCAGCCGAGCAGAAACGACATGTGATGCTTATTGGTGATCCCGGAACCGGAAAATCCATGGTCGCCCGAGCCATGACCGAGTTTCTCCCCAAAGAAGACCTTGAAGACATCATCGCCTATCCCAACAATGAGGATTCAAACACTCCTCATATCCGCGTGGTTCCCGGAGGAAAAGCAAAGGACATCGTGAAATCACAACGCACCGAAGCCAAAAAGAAAAAAGAACAACAAAGCAGCATGGTCACCACCATTGTGTTCATGATCGTTGCCTTATCTATTCTTGCTGGTTTGGCACCAGGGATTACCACTGGTGATTGGGATAATATTCATTTAGAATACGCCATATTCGGTGTCATCGCAGCGGTTATGATCTTTCTTATCTTTTCTCGTGGCGCATTGATGCAACGACAGGGACTACAGCATATCCCCAAAATCATTGTGGCCCATGACAAGGATGACAATCCCCCTTTTGTGGAAGCAACCGCGGCTCACTCCGGAGCGCTTCTTGGAGACGTCCGTCATGATCCCTTTCAATCAGCAGGACTAGAAACCCCGCCACATCAACTTGTGGAAGCAGGAGCCATTCATCGTGCTCATAAAGGAGTACTGTATATTGATGAGATTAACACCTTGAATCTACCCAGTCAACAGCATTTGCTCACAGCAATTCAGGAAAAAAAATTCCAGATCACCGGGCAAAGCGAACGAAGCTTTGGAGCCATGGTGAAAACGGAACCAGTCCCCTGTGACTTTATTTTGGTATCTGCTGGGAACCTTGATGCTTTAAAAGGAATGCATCCTGCACTCCGATCCAGAATCAGAGGATATGGCTATGAAGTCTATCTGCACAGTCATATGGATGACAGCTATGAAAACCGGGAGAAACTGATCCGGTTCGTGGCTCAAGAAGTGAAAAAAGATGGTAAAATCGCTCATTTCAACAAGGAAGCCGTCGCTGAGGTCATCCATGAGGCACAACGACGAGCAGGGAGAAAAGGAAAACTCTCCCTCAGACTCAGAGAACTCGGTGGATTGATACGTACCGCTGGTGATCTTGCCTATGAACAAAACGCAAAAATCGTCACCCAGGATCACGTAATCGCAGCAAAAAAGATAGCAAAATCCCTGGAACAACAAGTAGTGGATCGTACTATTGAACTGCAAAAGGATTACCGGTCATTTAAAACGCATGGAAAAGAAATCGGCGTGGTTAACGGATTAGCTGTTCATTCCGCAGATCCTTCTATGAGTGAATTCTCAGGTCTTGTACTTCCTATCGTTGCAGAGGTCACCCCTGCTGGTTCAGCCTCAGAAGGAAAAGTGATCGCCACTGGGAAACTGGGTGAAATAGCTAAGGAATCCGTGTTGAACATTTCAGCAATCATAAAGAAATACATGGGAAGAGACATTTCAAAACATGACATTCACATTCAATTCGTGGGCACCTATGAAGGAGTTGAAGGAGATTCTGCTAGCATTGCGGTCACCACTGCTGTGATTTCAGCCATGCAAGGCATTCCCGTTCGACAGGATGTAGCCATGACCGGGTCACTCTCCATTCGAGGAACCGTGCTTCCCATTGGAGGAGCAACGGCGAAAGTGGAAGCAGCAGCTCAAGCCGGAGTAAAAAAGGTGCTAGTCCCCATTTCAAACATACAGGATGTACTCATTGAGGAAAAATACAAGGGAACCGTTGAGGTCATCGCTGTTGAAACACTACCCGAAGTCATTGATCATGCACTGGTTGGACCAGGAAAAGAGGAACTGCTACAGAAACTGAAAATGTTAAAACCTCCTAAAGTCTCTGGAAAAATCGAAACAAGTGAGAAAAAAACAGATGAACAAGAATCCTAAGACAAATGAATCCTCTTTTGAGGGGGAATCATTAAATAGATGAGCCTTTCTCAATTGAGCGTAACATGAACGTCCTCTTCATCGGCCGGTTCCAACCATTCCATCTGGGACATCTGAAGTTGATTACACATATCTATGATCAACATATCACCTTACAGATAGGTGTTGGATCATCACAATATCATCATACCCTTCAGAATCCATTTGATTATCATGAACGAACAGAGATGATTCAGCGCAGCCTCAAAGACTCCGAAATCAATCGTTTTCTACTCTATGCAGTTCCAGATATCCATGATCCTACACACTGGGTGGAACATGTTCAAAGGATTATTCCAGATTTTAACCAGGTTGTTACCACTAACTCATTTACCAAACAATTATTCGAAGAAAAAGGATACCTCATCATAGAACCACCCCTTTTCCAACGATCTCAGCTCAGTGGAAAACATATCAGACACTGTATCATTAAAAACAAAACCTGGAACCATCTAGTTCCAGAAGCAGTCTTTGATTACATCCATGAAATCAATGGCGTACAACGGTTACAAGAAATCGCCCGACATGATTAACATTTCTTTCTCCGGATACGATCAAACAACTGTTTTTTCCGAAATAGATCAATCAATCCAGCGAGAAATGAAACCACCGCGGCAAAGATGACCAAATAAAACCCAGGACCTAACCCCCAATCAGCGTTCATATACACAGATTCATACGTAGGAAGCATGAACTCAAGAATCGCTGAACCCTGCAGGCTACCCAAACTAATCTCACAGATTCTACTCATCCCCATACCAAAGGCAATGGCAACGATGCTGACAAAAAGAATACTAGCTGCTGACAACGCCCAGGCATACCGTTTTCCGAGAAAAACATTAGGAATGAAACTGGTAACCATAAACGCTAGACCAATATAGATAATCCACAAGAGCATCGAAAGAAAATCAGTAAACATCTCAGGAATGGTTGCCTGACTTAAATAAATGGTATCATCAACACGATACTCATCGATCATTTTCGGGGGAAAAAGATACATCATACTTGTTTTTTGATCATCAGTATCTTTATTGACGGCATCAAGGACCCACCAAGGTTGAACTAAAGAAGCAATCACAATGGCAATCACACCAAGTTTTAAAAAAGTATTAATAGAAATCTTTTTGCTGAGAACCAATATCACCAGTTCAGCGATGACTACAGCAGCAATAACGGTGACAATGATATACAACAATGAATCCTGATTAGTTACAATTTCAACCATTCCTTCATGCTTGATATCAATTGTTTTTGACCCGATGCGATGCTGATCTTCGTTGAACACCGAAACCGCATACCCTCCAGGTGGAAGATAGACGGTATCAAGCGGATTAATACGGTTTTTAATGGTTTTTCCATCACGATTTACCTCAATGGTAATTGATTCATCCGTGATTGGTTCACCACGATTATTCAGAATAGAAAAAGAAACCTTCACGGTATGAGAAAACAACACCTGAAGGGAATCAGTTCCCGCAGGAATCATAATTGATTTAGTATTAAAAAACCCGCCATAGGAGAAATGAAGTGTGTAGGATGCAGCAGGGAGATTTTCAAATCGAACTCTTCCCTTCTCAATGATTCTAGCTTGGATCTCTTGAGGAAATTCCATTTCCTTGCTGATCAAATACGGTTTCAAATCAACATCGGGAGCAAGACCAGTATCATCGGTAAATATGATATCCAAATCGTGAAGAGGAATAGTAAGATCCAATGGTTTATTCACCCATGAAATAGAGGAATCAAACATTTCAAACCCCTTATAATATGCTTTTAACACATATGGATTGCTTTTACGAAAGACATCTCTTACTGACAGATTTTGAATATCATCAACGACAAACCAACGAAAGAGATTAAAAGGTGCATGAACGCTGATATCGGTGCTAGAATTTGAGATGATCTCATTGATGAGATTTGATTCAAGAAATAATCGAAAAGAAACCCCTGAGATTGACCGTTGATGTTGATCACGGAGTTGTATCCGGATAGATTTCTCCCAAGTACAATACACATGAACCGCGGTGTCCTGAGTAAT
Organism: uncultured Thermoplasmatales archaeon; assembly: GCA_964594475.1. GTDB lineage: Archaea > Thermoplasmatota > E2 > DHVEG-1 > DHVEG-1 > EX4572-165. The sequence continues at coordinate 2,089 of CAZQMI010000101.1, read as the reverse complement.
GCTTGTCGTGGCATATCCTACATATTTTTTGGATGTATTTGAAAACGTTCTATACAGCTTTACCACATAATCTCCAGGGGATAGCTTTGGAAATCGAAACGATGAAAATCGAAGAGGAGATCGCTGCAACTCTTGTGATGCCAACAATGTATTATTTTGATATAATTCAGCAGTTAACACCGGGAATGGTAACTGAGTAGCATTTCGAAGAAGTGGAAACGAAAAAAACCGACCGGTCAAATGAGGTACCACCGTTAACGTATGAATATTTTGTCCACCGGTTATCGCTTCATCAATTTGATGACGATGTTTGATCAACTGTTGGAATAAATGGCTTTCCTCGGCTACATCTGCACTAGTTGCATTTTGATAGGTGACAAACGCCGCATCAAATTCGATCTCTAAGCCTTTATCAATGATTAGATCATGATCTTGAAATGGTTCAAAGGCATTTCTTCCAAATGATATCGAAACATAATCAACTTCAGCACCGACTAGATCAAGGTATTCCTTTGCAGCTGCCTTCAATTCAATTCCATCACGTTCATCGGATGCATTGGAAATGATATTAGAATGAGAAGAAAAAAGAATTCCATGGGTTTTACCGGCCGATCCTTCATCATAGGAGAACCAAGGATCAGATCCGATATCACAATCATCCTCATAAGAGATAGGCCACTGCCGATTTGAACCTTCAGGGTTAGTATCAATTGTATATTCATTCACCCGATTGTTTTCCCCATAAACATGGACGAAGGGGAGGATACTTCCAAACACCATTTTTTTCATCGAAGCACTTTTGGAATGAAATGAAATGATGGTGCCAAAACGTCCATCTCCATTTTCTATGCCAGTTACTATTCCTTCCTCTAAAATTTGATGATATACATGAACATCAATACGTTTTTTCTCAGTGGGATGAAAATAATATCGATACCGATTTGATGACCGGAGTTTACCATCTTCAGATTCACTCACAATCACAAATTCCACCATCAAATTTCCATCAATAGTAATCTCTTTTGAAACCAGTCGCTGATCTGAAGAAATTTCATCTTCATCCTTTTCACCATGTTGATAAGAAAAGGAAAACGAAGTGAGAAGATCCGTATTTAAAATATCAAATTTTTCTGTTCCAGGTTTCATCCTAATCGCAATTTGAGATAAGCGACGATTCAACACTTTGCCTTTTTGACCAACACCATAAACAATTTCATCATCCTGGCAAACTTGGTAATAATCTCCCTCAACAGAGAGACCAGTGATGGGCTCAAAATAATAATATGAATCTTTCACCGTGACATGATCTGGATAATCTGATTGAGGTGTTTCATCGCTGTGATAATACACATAATATTGTTCAGATCCATCAGCAAATGAGGGAATGAGAAAGACCAAACCACAAGAGATGATATGCGTATCATCTGAGAAATTCAGATCATAGATCTGCGATTCCAGCTCGAACCAGGATCCATCATGCCAACAACACACCCGGATCGAATGAATGGTTTCGTTTAATGCCCAGCATTTAGATTCAAACTCAACTTTAAGATCAATAGGTTGGTACAAAGCAGCAGATTGTGATGTATCAATATGGATGGTGATCTCCTGGTCAAACAACCAATTATCGTTCCATCTTTGATCAGGATTACTTCTCATCAATCCAATAGAATGATCCGAGGATATGGTGGGAATGTTCACCAAGATTATTAGAATTATGAAAACAATGATGATCATTCTATTATCATGTAAAAACATTCTTTCCCTCAAACATTATATTTATTTTTTCAGCAGGTTTTTTCAATTGTTTCTTTCTCTTCACTAATACAATCCGTTTATATATAATATATTATGTTATTTTAATAATATTAAAACATTATCCTTTTCCTCTTAATAATAGGCTAAAAATGAAAAAATTAGGTAACTGGAACATAAAAAGATTTAAATCAATTCAATGGATTCAGATTGCAGAGGTGTTTGATAGATGAATATTCATTCCCTGTTTAATAAGGAAAAAACCCACCATATCGGTGTTACTGACCTGTTTTATTTCCTTGTTTTTATCATTATTGGAACCCTTGGAAGAACG
>CAZQMI010000100.1:0-8462 GCA_964594475.1 uncultured Thermoplasmatales archaeon | reverse complement strand
AACCCTTGATATTTTCCCGCCGACCGGGGATGCGGCATGACCGAAAGAAGTGAGGGCGTGCCGAGGAAGGGAAGGCGGAAGGGATTATAAGGGCTTGCCCTTATCTCACCTTTTCTTTTTCTTTTTTCTGCTTTTCTCTTAAAGCTCGGTCTATTTTCTCTTGGATGTCATCTGTTCCCTCAAACCATTTGTCTTTCTTTATTTCATCTGCTGATTTGGTGATCTTATCAATGGTATAGGCTAGTGCTTGATTTCCTTCATAGTATGTATCGGTTTTTTTTCGTTTATGATATGAAGATGCTGAGCTTGTGTCTTTAGACCGGTGAATGGGTATGATTTCTTTTGAGGGTTGATTTTTTGTAATTCTGATTTCCTCTATTTTAGCTTGTTTCCGTTGAAATCGTATGGATTCTTTTGGTTCGGATTGTTTTCTTTCTTTTTTTTCTTCGTCAAGCAATTGGTAATCTTTTCTTTTTGATACTGGAAGGGATTGACCAGGTTGAATCTTGAATCGAACATAGAGAACCACAGCTAGTAGGATGACCACCGCAATGATAATCGGTGTGATTGGGTTCTTGTAAAATGTCAGAAATACTTGTGCATTGGTGTTGATCCATATTGTTTCGGTAGCATCTTGATATCCCTGTTTTTGGGCAATGAGTGAAATCTTGTTCTTATTTGGAGCGATTAAGACCGCTCTTCCTAGTTCATTTGAAATAGTTACTGATTCTTCTCCCGCCATATCTTGGATGCCAACAGTGGCACCTTCAATGACCATTCCAGTTTCATCATAGATGGTAACAATGAATTGTTTTTCTGCATCGACAGTAAACTCTTCAGGGGTAATGATAAGTCGTTTTGAATCAGTTGGTTTATAGGGCGTGACTAGAATTGAGGTGGTAATGGTTTGATAGTTTTGTTTTTGAGCTTCAATTTCATAAGATGTATTTTTCATTACATATGGTGCGATGAGCGTTAGTTCTCCATCATCATCCGGAGGAATTAAGTATGTATTATTATTGAAAATGATAGTAACATCGATGAGATAGGGAGTTATTGATTCATTGCTCATATTGATTTCAAAGATACTGACCGTGAAATTCTGACCACTTTGAACGGTTTCGTTGATATCAAATTGCATCTGCTTGAGTTCATCTGCATGAGTAAGTGAGACAGATATGAAAAAAAAACAAAATACAATGAAAAGACAGGAAAAAAAACAAGGTGATTTTCTTATCTGTTTTTCATGTACCATGGTCCCATCTCTTCCCTAGTTCTCATTTAACGATGATGGAGATGGCGGTATTTATGTTTTATTCAATAATACAAGGAATCATTGATTAGGGAAATTGATAAGCAATGTAAACAAACATTTATATATTAATATGGGGGATATTATTGTTGAGGTTGTACCGAGATGTTCTCAATACGAAAGGCCATAATTCTTCCTCTTATTCTTATGCTTATTCTTGGATCTATTCTCCCAATTTTTTCTTCATTTAATGTACATGCACAAGAAGCGCAGGGAAGTACGACATTGTATTTCAAAGACGTGCTCAGTATCATGTCAGATCCTATGAACTTTGATACCACTGGTTTAATCGCGCTTTCTGAAACACCACCAACTGGTTCTAACATTTCCTATTTTCCCCCTAAAATAATGGATTTTTCTAGTGAAAACTTAGAAGATCTTACCGTGTGGTTTGGTTTTTGGTTGATTGATTTAATGCTCAACAGTGAAGAATTAGGAGATCTCGGTGAACTTGAGCAGTTGTTTAGTGGATTTGAAATTCTCTTACCTAATCCATTACGGATCGTGGAATCGTATGAATATACCGGAAATGAAACCATTTATGTGAATGGAAATGTGAACTTTCAACTCTATTTCTCAATACCTGCTCGATCAAATTTTAATTTTAATGAAAAGGATAAGGTAATTGTTTCTCTATATATGTTAGATCCTAATTTAGGTATAACAAAAAAGGTTGCAAGTGAAAATATAACACTTACTTCCTCCTTGTTTAATAGAGAAATTCAGCAAAACGTAGTTATACAAGATGTGAACCGGACGATTTCACCAGGTGATACTCTTCTTTGTGCAATTGAAATGGTACCTGGAAATAAAACGTTAACCTCATTGGTTTTTAGAGATAAACCATTATTTGATAAGATTTCGACCATAGCGGAAGGAGTAATCGAAGATCTTGCAGATCGACTTGATAATCCAACCTTAGATCAAATCAGTGAAATGATTGATTTAATTCAAAATTACTCTGCAGAGGTGAATTTGACAACGGCAGATATGTCAAGAATACTTAACTCAGTGATTTCTACCTCGCTGATTTATGATAATGTTAATTATCCATCCTCGGTAACGCTTCCTTTTACTGCAAATACCCCAGAAAATGATGAGAATAATCCGACATTTTATTTGCATGCAGATCAGACAATGGATACAACAAAACCTACCAGTGCACAAGCTTCTACGATCTCCCTAATTGATAATACGATCACGATGAGCTCGGCAGCATTTACTCGAAATAAGCTAGTCCTTGATGCAACAGTATTTATTTATGTTCAATATACTGATTTTATTCCGTTTGCCACACCTATGTCTCTTGTTGCTTCAGTTAGATATGATGATGAGGTTATTGCAACTGAATCACAGACTCTTGAAGAACAATTCAAAAGACAGCCCCCGGTAAAACCCTTTCAATTCTTGAAATCTCTGTTGAAAACACGGCTCAAAGATTGAAGAACCTCCAGAGTTGTACACTTTATCTCGATTCTGAGCAATATCCTTCATCCTTCTCAGTGAATTTAGCTGAAACAGATAATATCAAAGTCAGTGAAACAGTATCTCCTGAGGATGCGAAAATCATTGTCAATGATCAAGTCATCTATACCTTTAATGTAAGTAGTAGTTTTGCTGATACTATCGATGTAGGCTGGACGCAGGAGTCTTTTTCAGCTGCTGAACAAGCCAATTGGTCCATTGATATTGTTCCAGATCAATTCTCTATTGAAGAAAATGAGAAAAAACAAGTCGTTGTAATTATTAATGAAACACTTAATTCCCTTCAGGCCTACGATAATGATCCATTACTGGTCACTATTGAGATAATCGGGAAAACTGGTTATGTTGCTCGTCAGGTGACCGCCGATGTTTCACAGAATGCTGTGAACTATGATTTTGAAATCATCGTCCCTCCGGCTAAGGAGATAATTCATGGTGAGCAGGATACCTATCAATTTATCATCAAGAACAATAACACCGGTTTATGGCCTGATGGATATAACGTAGATGCTATTTCTGAACATGGATTTAATGTCACCATTGAACCTCTCTCCGTTCGTGATATTGCAAGTAGCAGTCAAACAACTATTAATGTCACCGTTTCCATTCCGGATGATACCGAGGTTGAAGAGGATTCATTACAGTTCATCGTTCAATCAAAGGAAAGTGGGTTACTGAAAAATGTGACGGTGAATTCAACCATTATTGGTGCAAATATTTTTGAAATGATTTATGATGGGTTTGATAGTATTGCAAAGGACCTCGGTCTTGATGAGGTCTTTGGTGAGTATGCAGCACATATGCTTGCGGCCATATTGTTTATTATTATCTTTTTTATATTGATTATTATGGTTGTTATTCTTACCACGAAATATGTAGATCTCATCTGTTTGGATCGGATTAAGGAGATGAACCCGGGAGAAAATGCACAATTCAGAATCATCGTAAAAAATCCGTCAAGTAAACTTCGTACCTATAACGTACTGATGGATGCAACTCATAATGGAAATCGATGGGATATTAACATAAATCAGAAAACAGTTGTCGTTGCAGCGAAACAACAGAAGGAAGTGATGATTTCGGTTTCTCCCAGTGAAGATATTGGACCGGATGAATGGACTGAACTCAAAGTAACTGCTGTTCCAGAAGGTAAAAACAGGGGTGAAACCATCGAACTGATGGCCACTTTAAAAGATGGAAAAGCAGATCTTAACATTAACAACGTATTTCATTGGCCAAAATCATTTGTATCAGATCAACGAGTGTCCACTTCGTTTCGTTTGAAGAATGATGGTGGAGTAAAAGCAAAGCAGGTGTCAGTTTCTCTTAAGGTGAATGGTGAGGAAAAAAATAAAGTACAGGATATTGATATTCCTGCGGGCGGTTATGCTGATATTACCTTACCTTGGAAAGCAGAAAAAGGTAAAAATGATATCGCGATAACGGTTTCCTGATAGTAGTTCCTGTTGAAAAGAATCATTGTCGTTGTGTTAATCATGGCAGAAGAATCAAAGAAAAAAAAGGAATTAGAACAGCTTCGCAATGCTGAAAAAAAGTTCCAGTCCTATATTCAGCGAAGAAATGAGCTCAATGATTTAGCTAAAATTCTTCGTGAAGAACGTGACATGCTGAATAATAAACACAAGGAACGACGGGAAGAAATGAAGACCCTTAAAAAGGAACGTGATGAACTCGTTGCTAAAATGAGGGAGCATAAAAAAATCAGGAATCAACTTCAATCTGAAGCAAAGAAATTAATCGAGGCGCGTCGGAAAAAACAGGGGCAGGTCTTTAAAAATCTTCCATTACGAATGGAGGAATTAAAAGCAGATGTGCAAATGCTTGAATATCGGCAGGAAACGGTTCCTTTGAATCCTGCTGAGGAAAATGAGTTGATTGATAAGATCCGTGAGAAACGTGCTGAATATGGTGATGTATTGAAGCAACTTGAAAAACAGGAATCCATTAAAATCGATATCTCGGATAAGGATAATGCCATTGATGAATTATTTAAAAAAGCCGATGAGGAACATGAAAAGGTTCAAAAATTCTATGATGAAAGCCAGAAAAAACATGAGGCGTATATAAAATTGGTCAATGAGCTTTCGGTTTCAATCGCTGAATCGAATAAAAAACATGAGGAATACATTGAAACTAGAAATGAAGCGCAGCGTAATCATGAACGGGCTATGGATATGCGGTCAAAGATCGTGGAGGTAAAGGAGGAACGCAGGCGTCAATGGCGAGAAGCTAAACAGATGATTAAGGAACAAAACGTAAAGGCCCGAAAAGCGGTTATGGATAAGGATAAAATACAAAAGATAACTGAAAAGTCTCTTGATGCATTGAAAAAGGGTGAAAAAATTTCACTCTGATCTTTTCCTTTTTATTCGTTTTTTACCGTGAAATAAATCGGCATTTTTATATATGCTGTGTGAGTTTCAGCTTGCTGTGACACGATTATGAATGATATTGGAATCGTAAGCTACGGTGGCAGCATTCCTCGATTAAGGATCAAAGCCGAGGAAATCGCCAATGTCTGGGGCAAAGATGGATCTCGGATTGCCAAAGGCTTAGGTATTTTTGAAAAATCTGTTCCATCAATAGATCAAGATACTGCAACCATTAGCGTGGAAGCAGCACGAGCAGCATTACAACGATCCTCAATTGATCCACAGGACATCGGTGCCATCTATATCGGCAGCGAATCTCATCCCTATGCCGTCAAACCAACCGGCACCATTGTTGGAGAAGCTATAGGGGCCACACCAGATTTGATGGTCGCCGATTATGAATTCGCCTGTAAAGCAGGAACCGCAGGACTGCAGAACTGCTTTTCTCATGTGAAAGCAGATCTTATCAAATATGGTCTTGCCATTGGCGCGGATACCTCACAAGCAGCTCCTGGAGATGCATTGGAGTTTTCAGCTGCAGCTGGCGGTGCTGCGTTCATTGTTGGAAAAGAGCGTGTGATTGCAACGATTAATCATACCTATTCATTTACCACAGATACTCCTGATTTCTGGCGTCGAGCCGAGCAAAAATATCCTCGGCATGGTGGACGGTTCACTGGTGAACCTGCGTATTTCAAACATGTGATGAGCAGTGCACAGAAGATGATGGAAATCGCTGGTACCAGCCCCAATGATTATCAGCATGCCGTGTTTCATCAACCAAATGCAAAATTTCCCCGAAAGGTTGCAAAAATGCTAGGATTCACAGAAGATCAGATTAACACTGGGTTAAAAGTTCCCTATATTGGAAATACCTATTCTGGCGCATCCATGGTCGGTCTCGCAGGAGTGCTTGATGTAGCTCAACCTGGCGATCACATCCTTGTGACCAGTTATGGATCTGGTGCAGGAAGCGATAGTTTCGATATCACAGTCACTGATGAAATCAACCAGTTTCCAAAAGATAAGGCACCATTAATCGATGATATCATCAAAGATAAGGATTATGTTTCATATGGAGTGTATGCAAAATACACCGATTTATTGTATTGGGAGTGATTACAGATGAGAGATGTAGCTGTTATTGGATTTGGATTAACGCAATTTGGCGAACTCTGGGATCGATCGTTTCGTCAGCTCACCGCCGAAGCGGGATCAAAAGCGATTTTTGATTCCGGGGTGACAGGTAACGATATTGATGCCATGTATATTGGATCGATGAGCAGCGGTCGATTTATCGGTCAAGAACATGTCGGTGCACTAGTTGCTGATGCAAGCGGGTTTTCTCATTTACATATTCCCTCAACTCGAGTGGAGGGAGCATGTGCATCGAGTGGACTTGCACTTCGTCAGGGATATCTTTCCATTGCATCTGGGATGAATGATGTGGTGGTAGTTGGCGGTATTGAAAAGATGAATGATGTGGGTGGTTCTGCGGCAACCGAAACACTTGCCACCGCTGCTGATCAGGAATGGGAAGCATTCTTTGGCGCAACATTTCCAGGGTTATACGCCATGATCGCTATGCGCCATATGCATGAGTTTGGAACAACACGTGATGATCTGGCGCGAGTGGCAGTGAAAAACCATGCCAATGGAGTGTATAATCCCTATGCTCAGTATCAAAAAGAAATCACCATGGAACAAGCATTGAATGCAGCACCAGTTGCCTATCCTTTAGGGCTGATGGATTGCTCACCGGTTACCGATGGTGCAGCAGCAGTTGTTCTGTGTGCTGCTGATCGAGTAAAGGATTTTACCGGTGATGCAGTAAAAATTATTGGCTCAGGTCAAGCTTCTGATACCTTATCCTTACATACCCGGCGTGATTTAACCACGCTTGATGCAACAGTTCATGCAGGCAAGATGGCCTATAAACAGGCAGGTATTGGTCCTGAAGACATCAATGTTGCTGAGGTCCATGATTGTTTTACCATCGCAGAAATCTGTGCCATTGAAGATCTTGGATTTGTCGGTAAAGGTGACGGGGGTAAAGCAGTTGAAAACCACATTACCACAAAAGATGGGCGTATCCCGATCAATACCAGTGGTGGTTTAAAATCAAAGGGTCATCCTGTAGGAGCAACAGGTGTAGCCCAGATCATTGAAATCACTCAGCAGTTACTGGGAAAAGCTGGAAAAAGACAGCTAAACGATGCTAGAATCGGTTTGACTCATAATGTTGGTGGATCTGGGGCGACCTGTGTTGTTCATATCATGGAGGCGATGTGATCATGCCAAAGGGAGTCCCTCGTTTTTGGAGAGAAATTCCACAGCGTTATAATTTAAAGGCAAATAAATGTGGATCATGTGATCGAGTGTTTTTTCCACCTCGTGAGGCTTGTCCGTATTGCCGTCGGAAGAGTATTGAAAATATGCAGCCGATGCAATTAAGCGGGAAGGGAACCGTTCTTACCTATAGTATCATTCATGTTGGTCCTGATGCTTTTAAAGAACAGATCCCCTATCCCATTGCTATCATCCAGCTGGATGAAGGACCAAAGCTAACCGCACAAATCGTTGATTGTAATGTAGATGATGTGCATATTGGAATGCGTGTGGAAAGCACGTTCCGTAGGATTCAGCAGGATGGTTGTAACGGTGCGATCTATTATGGATATAAGTTCAGGAAGGTGAATGAGTAAATGGAAACAAAGGATGCATTAGCTGAAAAGATTGCTGGGGAAATCACGCTTTCTCCGAAACCAGGGTTGACGATGAGGAAATGGCGTAATATTTTTCGTATTAGTCAAACGGATCTAGCGAAATATTTAGATCTATCACCTAGTGTTATCAGTGATTATGAATCTGGTAGAAGGAAATCACCTGGGATTCGGACGGTGAAAAAGGTCATTGATGCCTTTATCAAGATCGATCAAGGCAGGGGTGGATCAGTGCTTCATCAGTATGATCCTATTGTAAAAACCCATGATGGCATCATTGAAATCCAGGAGTATCCCTATGCAATTCAAGCAGATAAATTCATCAAAGCAATTGATGGTAACATTGTTACTCAGGGGAAACGTGGGTTGAAGAAAAAGGTGAAGGGTTTTACCTTGGTTGATAGTATCAAGACCATTGAAAACATCACCCCTATTAATTATGCACATTTGTATGGATGGAGTCCAGAGCGTGCGTTGATTTTCACGGGGATTCAATTTGGTCGAAGCCCTATGATTGCGGTTCGTATTCATCCTGTAAAACCATCGGTG
>CAZQMI010000099.1:5859-8832 GCA_964594475.1 uncultured Thermoplasmatales archaeon | reverse complement strand
ACTTGTCTCATAGCGTTGATCAACGATTGGACCTCCCGTCAATTCATCAAGTTTGATACCAACATTTTCTGAAAGTTCATTTTCAGGAATAAGACCTAAAGAAAGAAGCAATGTATCACATGCAATTGTGCGTTTACTATCCGGAATTATATTCCACTGCTCATCAACTTGAGCAATGGTAATGCTTTCAATTCGTTCTTTTCCTTCGATTAAGGTGACCGTATGATTTAAAAATAAAGGTATGTCGTAATCATCCAAACACTGCACCACATTTCTCGGTAGACCACTTGCAAAGGGAAGAATCTCAACCACGCCTAGTACATTCGCCCCTTCAAATTTCAACCGACGAGCCATAATAAGACCAACATCACCCGACCCGAGAATAAGAATGTTTTTTCCAGGAATCTTGTTATATAAATTAATAAAAGCCTGTGCCACACCCGCGGTATAAATCCCACTTGGTCTCGTTCCAGGTATTTGAATATTCCATCGTGTTTTTTCCCTACACCCCATCGCAAGAACAATTGATTTTGCCTTGATATGTATTATATCTTTCTTATTAACCGCAGTTAGCGTTCGATGAGGATTAAGATCTAACACCATAGTTTCAGTTAAAAACTCAACACCGGCATGTTTTGCCTGAGAGATGTACATTTCAGCATATTCTGTACCCGTCATCGATGTTCCCGTCTCTTCTACACCAAAGCCATCATGAATACATTGCGGCAAAATTCCTCCAAGCCAATCATTTCTATCCAGAATCACTACATTCTTGGCGCCATGTTCTTTTGCAGAAAGAGCAGATGCAAGACCAGCAGGACCACCTCCTATTACGGCTACATCCACAGTTTTATGTATCATGATCGACCTCACGATTTCTTCTGGTAAACAGAGTTGAATGTGGTGATTTTAGCGGTATTTTTTTAAAATCCATATTAAAATGATCTTCCATAATTCTTACAATATGTTGTGTGCAAAAGCCACCTTGACATCGACCTAATCCTGCTCGACAGCGATACTTAACAGCAGACAATGATTTTGCACCCAATGGATTAGATAACGCTTTGACCACCTCGGCCTCTGTGACATGTTCACATCTACATACTATTCTTCCCCAGTTTTCATCATGTTGAATGCACTTCGTTCGTTCATCAAGATTCATTTCAGCAAAACGTTTTTGTTTTTTACGAAAGACAAAGGTTTCCTTTTCATTTAATGGTCTTTTTTTTGCAATCATTCTTCGAATTTCTTCAGCGATGGCGGGAGCAGCCGTAAGACCAGGTGATTCAATTCCTAACAGATTAATAAGGCCCGGATTGAGTTTGCTTTCAAAAATCCTATAATCCGCCCAACCACCATCTTTTTCTGAAGCAAGTTTACAGCGAATACCGGAATACGCATTAATAACAGATCCTTCAGGCATACTGGGAACGATATCCTTTGCTTCCTCATATAAAAGGGTCATTTTTTCCGCGGTTGTTCTGGTATCTTCAAGATCATCAATGAATTCAGCACTCGGACCAAGAAGCACATTTCCCTCAATCGTTGGAGTTATATGAACACCAAGACATCCTTTGTCTTTATCAGGAACAGGATAAATCATTGAAGTAATCAGATCACTGTTTTTTTTATCTAATACAAGATATTCTCCTCTACAAGGATACACATCAAAATCAGGTTCCTCAAGCATTGAAACTATTTCTTTACAATTAATTCCCGCGGCATTGATGAGAACCTCAGATTGAAGAATTTCATTGTTTGTTCTGATTGTAAAAAGATCCTTTCTTTTTTCCAAATCAACAATACTAGTTTCAAGCAGGAAGGATACACCATTTATCACAGCATTCTCTGCAAAGGCAATTGTACATTCATAGGGAAGAATGATCCCAGCAGTAGGAACCCATAATCCAGCATGACAATTTAGCTTTGGTTCTTTTTTATGAACCATTTCCGTATCATGAATTTCCAAGCCAGGAACATTATTTTTCAGTCCAACATTTTTAAGTAATTTCAATTCTTTTATTTCATCCTCATTTTTTGCAATGACATATTTCCCGACCATGTTATATGAAAATCCAAGTTTAACAGCAAGTTCTTTCATCTTTTTATTGCCCTCAACACAGAAACGTGCTTTCAAAGAACCCGGCCGAGAATTTATTCCACTGTGAACAACACCACTATTTGCCTTGCTTGCCCCCGAAGCAACATCACATCCTTTTTCGATAACCACCACATCAACATCAAACTTTGAAAGTTCATAGGCAATAGCTGAACCAATCACACCCCCACCGATAACTGCAACATGGTACTGTTTCATTAGCTCGCGCAATATATGTAAACGTATAAATATATTAGGTGATTTGAAGTTTCATCAATGAAACCAATAACATACTCTGAGGTAGATACATGGATGTTGAAATACCATACGGAAAAAAAAGCATAGCAATCTCAACAAAAGAGCCTATCGAAATCCTTTTTCCAAAAAAAGTTAAAACACACAATGAAAACAAAATCATAAAGAAAGCATTGGATCATCCACTTGAAAAGGAACCATTTGACCTATTCGCACAACATTCAGAAAAACTACTAATCATTGTCAATGATGCCACAAGACCCACACCAACAGCAAAAATCATAGAATATCTATCCCCAATTCTCTCGTCGCATCCACATGTAACGTTTCTTATCGCAACAGGTGTCCATCGACCACCTACCAAGGAAGAATTGCAATTTATTTTTGGAAAACAATATGATACATTCAAAGATCAGATAATTGTCCATGATGCCGTTATGAACCAGGGCGATCTTCTTTGTATAATCCAAGTGCGGATGGGCATTGACTGAATTGGGCTTGCCGTGAGTCGCCCAGCGGGTATGACCGATCCCCAGATTAGAACCGTTATCACGTTTTAGAATGGCCTCCAAAGCAGATATCCTGCCGCTGGTCTTCTGAACGCAGATTTTGTCTTTTTC
>CAZQMI010000099.1:0-5849 GCA_964594475.1 uncultured Thermoplasmatales archaeon | reverse complement strand
CGAAATGAGGAAGAAATGGTGTATCTTGGAAGATCAAAGAATGGAACGGAGATGTATATCAATAAACTGGTTGTAGAATATGGAAATGTTGTTGTTATCGGAAGCGTAGAACCACACTACTTTGCAGGATATACCGGAGGGCGAAAATCTTTTCTTCCCGGTGTGGCCTCATTTAAAACCATTGAAATGAACCATAAACTCGCTCTCAGTGATGATGCCCGATCCCTTTGCCTTGAAAAAAACCCGGTTCATGAAGATATGGTTGATGCCATGAACGTATTAAAGGACATCAATGTCTTTTCAATACAAATCATTTTAACCGGCGATCATAGCGTCTATGCAGCGACCGCTGGTGATTTACATGCATCATTTGATGCTGCTATTGATCACGCAAATCAGATTTTTTGTGTTCCAATACAACAAAAAGGAAATATTGTTATCACCGCAGCACCATATCCCATGGATGTAGATCTTTATCAATCTCAGAAAGCATTGGATAATGGAAAACTCGCATTAGAAGATGATGGAATCATCATTCTTGTTTCAAAATGTCGAACCGGCATAGGAGAAGATGCATTTCTTGATCTCTTGGGATCAGAACCATCATGTCATGCCGTTTTAGAAAAACTTGGTGCAGAATACAAATTAGGATACCACAAAGCCGCAAAAATGGCACAAATTGGCACTCGGGCTGAGATGTGGGCAGTGACCGATCTAGAGGACCCAATCATTAAAAAAGCTCAACTGAAACCATATCAGAATATACAAAAAGCATTAGATGAAGCGATTAAAACAATCAAGGAAAAAGGAAAAAAGCCAAGAATCATTGTTATGCCATATGGAAGTTTAACCATTCCATTCTTCAAGGAGTAATAATCACATGGATTTTCAATGGACCGAGGAACAACAGTTATGGAGAAAAACGGTTCGGGAATTTGCACAAAAACAAATCACACCAAATGTTAGAGAAATTGATACCTGCGGTCATATACCTAGAACCATCATAAAAAAAATGGGCGAATTAGGTCTTTTAGCACCAACAATCTCAACGGAATTTGGTGGAGCAGATTTAGATTGGACCATGGCTTGTATCGCCGCTGAAGAACTCGGCAGAGCAGATATCAGTCTTGCCATTCCAGTACTCTACCTAGTAGAAGCCTCTTGGGGTTTCATCTTGGGTCAATATGGTACAGAAAAGGTAAAAGAAGCATATCTACCGAGAATAACTTCAGGGGATGGTTTTTGTGGTATTGCAGTCACTGAACCTGAAGGAGGATCAGACATCGTTGGATCTTCCAAAACCAAGGCAGAAAAGAAAAACAACACCTGGATGCTTTCTGGTGAAAAAATGTTTATCAGCGGTATCACCGAATCTCTCAAGTGGGGTGGAGTGCATCTTACCCTTGCTCGCACTGATGCCTCCAAAGATCATAAAGGATTCAGTTTTTTTGCAGTACCTCTCAAAGAAAAATGTGAAATCGAAACCACTTTACTCGAAGATATGGGACGCATGGGTATCTCAACTGGTGGATTCACCATGAATGACTTACCATTGTCAAATGATTATCTTATTGGAAAAGAAAACAATGGTTTCTATTATGCTATGGAGGGTTTTTCTGCTGCTCGAACCCTTATCGGAGCAACCTGTGTCGGTGCCGCAGAAGCAGCCCTTGACCTTGGAATAGATCATATCAAACATCGGAGCGCATTCAGCAGACCAATCGCTTGTTTTGAAGGAATACAATTCCCGCTCGCCGAGCACTATGGAAATATTGAAAGTGATAAGCTATTAACCTATCGAGCCGCTTGGATTATGGATCAAATGTATCAAGGCAAAGGCTTTGATCATCATGATGTCGCGTTAGCTGCAGCCCTAAGTAAACTTCGATCACCGGTTCATGCATTTCAAGTGATGAATGAGGTAGCTGACTGGCTTGGAGCAACCGGTTATACAAAAGAATACCCCATTGAAATGGGCATCAGAGGCATTCGATCATACTCCATCGGTGCAGAAGGAACGATGAACATCATGAAAATCATCATCGCCCGAGAGCTTCTCGGAAAAAAGTTCTTACCATACAAATAGCATTGATGATACACAATGAGGTATTAGATTTCAGGTTTTCTTAACATAGACTGTTTGCACGTTGATAAACTCCTTAATTCCATAAGATGAAAGTTCTCTACCAAAACCAGATTTTTTAATACCACCGAAAGGAAGTCTAGGATCAGATTTTACGATATCATTGATAAAAACATTTCCCGCTTGGATTTCATTGCTCAACCGGTCTGCTTTTTCAATATCCTTTGTCCATATACTTGCACCAAGACCAAAACAGGTATCATTTGCACTGTTTATCGCTTCTTTTTCATCATCGACCTTTATCATTGCCACAACTGGGCCAAATGTTTCTTCAGCATACACCGGCATTTCTCTTTTCACATTGGTTAACACGGTTGGTTGATAAAAAAACCCTGGATTATCTTCTTTACCTCCACCAACTAACACGGTGGCTCCCATTTCTACTGACATTTTCACTTGCCGGTCAAGTTGATCAACACCCTCTTTTGTGGCAAGAGGACCGATATCTACAACGTCATCCAAAGGATCACCCACACGTAATTGACTGATTTTTTCTATCAATAATTCCTGAAAGCGATCAAAAATATCTTTTAAAACAATGAATCGTTTCGCAGCAATACAACTCTGACCATTATTCATCATTCTTGCTTTCACTGCCATATCAACAGTATAATCAAGATCTGCATCATCAAAAACAATAAATGGATCACTACCTCCAAGTTCAAGCACCGTTTTTTTAAGGGTCTTGCCGGTTCTCTCAGCAGTTTTCATACCTGCTTCAGTACTTCCAGTAAGAGATACCGCAGCGATTCTATCATCCTCAATGATTTGAGATATGTTTTCGGACCGGATCAAAAGATTTTGAAATTCATTTCCTTCAAATCCAGCTTTTCTAAAAACATCTTCAAGTATAAGAGCACACTGAGGAACATTTGATGCGTGTTTCAAAAGCACCGTATTTCCTGCTATTAAAGATGGGGCGGCCCAACGAAATACCTGCCAGAATGGAAAATTCCATGGCATAATCCCAAGGATAACCCCTATTGGAATATACCGAACATAACTAGAATCAGCATCAGTCCTTATTATTTCTCTTTCTAAAAATGAATGGGCATTCTCTGCATAAAAATCACAGACCCATGCACATTTTTCAACCTCAGAGGTAGCCTGAGTAATAGGTTTACCCATTTCAAGGGTCATTATCTTAGCATAATTATTCTTATTTTTCCTCAGAATCCTTGCAGTGTTTTTCAAAAGAGTACTTTTCTTTTCAATCGAAATATGTTTCCAATGATCAAAGGCATGTCTACTTCTTCTAATTTTATCGTCAAGGTCTTTTTGCCGGTCTTCATTAAATTCATTAAGAACCTTACCATTAGAAGGATTAATTGAGGTCAATACCATTGTTCTTACACCTTTTTTCTAATTGTATGTGTTATTTAGCAATTGTTAGCTCTGGTTCAATAATAATCTTTGTTTTCATAGAATTACTAATCAAACAGGCACGTTTTACTTTTTTGAGTATTTTCTCAACTTGCTCATAATTCTTCTTATCACAGAGATCGATCTTCATTTTGATTTCTATCAAACTGAACTGAAACACACCACCAGTCATCTCAACCGTTCCCTCTGCCCTGCTTTTATATGATTTAATGGAAATATTTTCTTTTTTAATATACCATAAAAACGTGGTAAGCATACAGACCTCTACTGAAGCAACAAAAAGATCCTCAGGCGACCAAATCCCCGGATGACCACCAAACTCAGGAGGACAAGCAACATTGATATCTGGTTTATTCTCCGATCTCATGACTCCTTTTTTTTCTGAAATCCATTCAAGATTTGTTTGATATGTATATTTTACCGGTTCTCCTTTCATATTCACATTCCTCGATAATATTTTTGATTAAATCTTTCCAAAAAAAGTACAACCATTTTCAGCATAAAAATCCTTCAAGCATACATCAAACAACACATTTTACTTCAATCTTATTAACCAATAGGATTGATTTAATAAACCCTCTCTTTATTTCCATGCTTGACCGTTCGTTTAAAACAAATTACCATACTTTACGTGATCATCATGAACAAGAAAAAAATCGTTACCGGCATGATACATTTGATCAAAAAAGCAGAAACAGAACTTCCAAAAGATGTACTAGATGCGTTAGAAGATGCATCATCCAAGGAAGAAGGTATTGCAAAAGTTCAATTAGAAACAATCCTGAAAAACATTGAATTAGCAAAAACATCACAACGACCAATGTGTCAGGATACCGGTATACAGACATTCTTTGTCGATGTCGGCATTGATTTTCCTTATATAGCAGATATTAAAGATTGGATTACAACTGCCGTTCAACAAGCAACAGATCAAATCCCACTTCGACCAAACACCGTTGATCCTTTCAATGGTAAAAACCATGGTGACAACACTGGAGACTTCATCCCTTATATCACCTGGGATTTCAGAAAAGGAGACACCGTAACTATCACTGCATTTCCAAAAGGTGGAGGAAGTGAGAATATGAGTAAACTAGGCATGTTAAAACCCGGCGTTGGCATAGAAGGCGTAAAAGATTTTGTCATTAAAGAAATGCAGTCAGCCGCTGGTAATCCATGTCCTCCTACAGTAGTTGGCATTGGTATCGGCGGGGGAGCTGATCTTGCATTGAAACTAGGTAAAAAAGCATTACTCAGACCAGTAGGACATCGTCACCATGATAAGCAAATCGCAAATCTTGAAGTAGAACTGATGAAACGAATCAATGAAAGTGGCATCGGACCAATGGGCCTTGGTGGGAAAACAACCGTTCTGGATGTTCACATTGAAAAAGCACATCGCCATCCAGCAAGTTTACCCGTTGGATTAGTGGTTCAATGCTGGGCTGATCGTCGGGCTCAGATGATCATTCAATCAGATGGATCCTGGGAGGTGATGTAACCATGGAATATCATATTCAGTTACCCGTTGAAAAAGAAAAAATAAAACAATTACACACCGGTGATGTCTTATATGTAACCGGTGAGATCTTCACTGCAAGAGATGAAGCACATCATAAAATGTTATCTCTTGAAAAGGACACGCTTTCATTTGATCCCTCAACCATGGCATTATTTCATTGTGGACCACTGGTAAAGAAAGATAAAACCGGGAAATGGCAGGCAATCTCAGCAGGACCGACGACAAGCAGCAGAATGGAAATCTTTGAAGATACATTCATAGAACACTATCAAGTTCCCATTATCATAGGAAAAGGCGGAATGGGAAAAAAGACACTTCAGGCATTACAGGACCAAATATGTGTGTACACTGCCTATACTGGAGGAGCAGGAGCACTTGCTGCAGATCGAATTAAAGAAGTAACTGCGGTATACTGGCTTGAAGAACTCGGCATGCCAGAAGCAGTATGGATCTTTAAGGTTGAAGAATTCGGTCCATTAGTTGTTGCCATGGATGCACATGGAGATACGGTCTATCGCTAAAAAGGAACACTTCAAATCTATGCCTTCTTTTTTTCCGCATCCTCTATTTCTTTTTTCAGCCAGGATTTCACCGCATCACCATGATGCAATTGTTTTAAATCCTCATCAAGATCAGAGGGTTCTACCTTCATAATCCATCCATCTTCATAGGGACTTTTATTAATTAATGTACTATCATCCTCAAGGTCTTCATTGACTTCAACGATTTCTCCGGAAACAGGGGTGACAAATTTTCCAACCCATTTCGCCGATTGGATTTTTCCAACCGTTTCACCACGTT
>CAZQMI010000098.1:0-8891 GCA_964594475.1 uncultured Thermoplasmatales archaeon | reverse complement strand
AAAATAGAAATGCAATAGTAAACATTTTCTGATTAAAAATTTTAATAAAATATGCTAATAAAAATAACTCAAGGAGGCTTACAGTATATAACCAACATGAGAAAAAATGGGTTTACATAGATCACAACTATTTTTTCATTTTAATCATAATCCAAATCATTTCTCCATAAATGGATATTTATAATCCGTTGGTGGCAACAAATTTTCTTTTATTGTTCTTGGACTAACCCAAGATAACAAATTAAGATATGAACCTGATTTATCATTCGTCCCAGAGCATCTTGCACCACCAAATGGTTGTTGGCCAACTACCGCACCTGTGGGTTTATCATTAATATAAAAATTACCTGCTGCTTGTCGTAAAATTTTACTTGCTAAAACAATTGCCTCCCGATCCTGTGAAAAAATTGAACCTGTGAGAGCATATTTTGATGTTTGATCACATACATGAAGTGTTTTTTCAAAAAAATCATCTTTATAAACATAAACAGTAAGGACAGGTCCAAATATTTCTTCCTCCATCGTTACAAAATGAGGATCTACTGTTTCAATAATCGTTGGTTCAATGAAATAACCCTTGGAGCAATCAGTTTTTCCACCATATATTATTTTTGCATCTTTGGATTTCTTTGCTTTTTCAATATAACCTGTAATTGTATTAAAAGCTGATTTGTCAATAACTGCATTTAAAAAATTTGTAAAATCCTCAACATCTCCCATTTTCATTTCTTTGAGTATTTTAATAACTATAGATTTTACTTTTGGCCATAGTGAAACAGGTATGTATAACCGTGATGCGGCAGAACATTTCTGACCTTGATATTCAAAAGCACCTCTCACTATTGCGGTTGCACAAGCATCCACATCAGCAGATGAATGGACAAAAATAAAATCTTTTCCACCAGTCTCACCTACAAGTTCTGGATAAGAATTATAGATATGTAGATTATCACTAATTGTCTTCCAAAATTTACTAAATACAGGTGTAGAACCAGTAAAATGTACACCTGTTAGTCGTTTATCTTTAAAAATGACATTTCCAATAAGCACCCCTGATCCTGGTAAGAAATTTATAACACCTTTTGGAAAGCCTGCTTCCATAAAAATATCCATCAGAATACTATTTGAAAGAAGTGATGTAGATGCAGGTTTCCAGAGGGTTACATTACCCATTATCGTGGGAGCCATTGGAAGGTTTGAAGCAATTGCAGTAAAATTAAATGGAGTAACAGCAAAAATAAAGCCTTCAAGAGGTCTATATTCAATTCTATTCAATGTCCCTGGTGAATCATCAGGTTGTTCTGAATAGATTTTTTGCATATAATACGCATTAAATCTTAAAAAATCAATTGTTTCACATGCAGAATCAATTTCAGCCTGATACACATTTTTACTTTGACCAAGCATTGTTGCAGCATTAAGTAGAAAACGATATTTTTTAGAGATGAGTTCTGCTGCTTTTATCGCAAGAGATGCACGTGTTTCCCAAGTAAATTCCTCCCAAACAGGTTTTACATCCATGGCTTTCTCAATTGCTTCTTTGACAAGTTCGGGTGTAACCTTATGATATGTAGCTAGAACATGTTTGTGATTATGTGGCATAACAACTTTGCCTAAATCATTAGTCTTTATTTTTTTTCCACCAATGACTGGAGTTATCTCTGTTTTCTTTTTCTGAAGTTTTTCTAATTCGTTACTAATCAAGTCTCTTTCTGTACTTCCTGGGCCATAATCAAGAACTGGTTCGTTTTTTGGCTTGGGGATATTGATAATGGTCTCATCCATATATGATACCTCTCGAAAAATGGCATATAGAAAAAGTATATAATTGCATTGGTTCATTTTGATAAATTAATAACATTTCTAAATAAACTACAATATTAAGAAGAGAACAGATCTATATTGCCAAATCCTAACCATTAAAAACATTTTTTCATCAAACTCTTCAATAATCACCTTTCTGCGAAAGCTATAGATATTTGGCTAAAGGTCTATATCCAAAAACAATCCTATTTAGAGATAAAAATATTACTCTACTCATTTTTATCAAGTCGTAATTTTTTTAATGCATACTCTTTTTTTAATTGCTCATATGAAAGAAGTAAATTCTTATGTTTTTCTCGATTATCATTTTTCGTCCACATTTCACAACTATCTGTATAAACAACTTCCATATCTTTCATGCTTTTTTTTGATAGTAACCAGATCATACACGTCCCATGCGTTAAACCATATGCATGATAATATATGCAATGATCACAGATCTCAGGAACAGGCATGAGAAAATGATATCATTCTCAATTTATAAATATTCACAATGATATAGTAATACAGAAATTTCTTACATTGAGCAATGTAGAAATCCTTTTAAGCACTAAAAAAATCTCGTGGAGTATGGTACCTTTGAATAAAAAAGTACTTGTTGCGTTTTATACAAAAAGTGGAGCCACCAAAGAATATGCCCAAATTATTGCAGACACACTTGCCGATAAAGGGCTATCGGTTGAAACGCAAAATCTTTCACAGACTATTCCAGATATCTCCGAATATGATATTATTATTCTAGGCACAGGTGTCAGGATGTCTATGGTCTATCGTCGTTGGAAAAAAATACTGAAACAAAAAGAGATCAACACCAAGAAATTATATTTATTTCTTTCAAGTGGAATGGCTGCTGAAGAGCCAGAAAAAGCGGTTGAAAAATTCATTTATCCTATCATGAAAAAATACAATCTAAAGCCAGAATTAATGGTTTCTTTCCCAGGTAAGATACCTGATAAATGGGCTAAATATGATGATACTCAAAAGATTGAGATGAATCCTGATTTAGCTAAACAATGGGCCAATCAAATTGCTTCTCATATCATTGATCAATAACATCTACTCATGGAGAACTCGGATGAATCAATCAGATCGTGCTGAAAAAGCGCAAATCTATGTGGATTACTTAGTAACCGTGAAACCAAACAGGAGAACAGGTTCTAAAGGCAATAAAAAAGCAATACAGTTTTTTGGAGAGACGATTTCATCATTCGGATTTACTATTGATATCAAACCATTTGAAACTCTGGATTATACAAGCAACAAACCTAATTTATACACTAAAGATCACAAATTCGATATTCATGTGAGCTCCTATTCATTGCCGTGTGATATCACTACGAATCTTGAAGTGGTAAAAACGCTACCAGAATTGGAATCATGTTTTTGCTCTGGAAAAATTCTGTTACTAAAGGACGAGATCTGTAAAGAACAACTGATGCCAAAGAATTTTGTTTTTTATAATCCCGAACATCACCAAAAA
Source organism: uncultured Thermoplasmatales archaeon (assembly GCA_964594475.1). GTDB lineage: Archaea > Thermoplasmatota > E2 > DHVEG-1 > DHVEG-1 > EX4572-165. Next base: position 5,587 of record CAZQMI010000098.1, on the reverse strand, counting down.
ATCATTTCCTTAATTGAAACAAAAAAACCAGCTGCAATCATCACTGCTACCAAAAGAAATCCACCCGCCGTAGGAGCAATCTATCCCTATCCGCTCATAGAGGATGGAGATTTCAATATACCAAATACCTATTGCACCGAGCAAGTGGGAAATGAAATAGAATCATGTAAAAATGAAAGCTTTACCTTACAGATACAGGCTAAACGAATCTCGACAATGGCTTCAAATGTGATAGCCATAAAAAATCCCGATGCAAAGGAAAAAATCATTATCTGTGCTCATATCGATGCATATGCAGATTCCCCAGGAGCATCTGATAATGCCTCAGGTGTAGCGGTTTTATTACTCCTCGCTGAATTACTTCAATCCTATCCCGGGCCCATGGGAATAGAAATCATAGCATTCAATGGTGAAGATCATTACAGTGCAGGTGGGCAGATGGATTTTTTAAAGCGTTATGAAGATCAGTTAGAATGTGTGAAATGTGTTATCAATATCGACGATGTTGGCTATAAAAAAGGAAAAATTGCTTATTCATTTTATTCATGCTCAGACGAAATAACCCAGGGTATTGAGTATATTTTAAAAAAGTATCCTGATTTGGTTAACGGTAAACAATGGTATCAAGGTGATCATATGATTTTTGTCCAACGACAGATACCCTGTCTTGCTTTCACCTCAGAAAAAGTAGATGAGATGATGGAAACCATTACCCATACACAAAAAGACGTTCCAGCTCTTCTGGATTTTCATAAACTCGTTGCACTATCAATTGCTCTCCATGAAGTTATCTTATTATATTAACATGCAGCAATGATTACGCACATCAAATAACCTCTTTCATCAGCAAATTTTTTATGATAAAAGGGAAAAAAATGAGTTTATGCATAGTTAAGAAATAATTATATAGTTAATATATATTGATTGTTACTATTATTTATATTTGAGGAGATTTTCAATCAGTGGTTTAAATCGTAGATGGTGAATTTAACATTGTTGGATTCACTTATTCTTTTTTTGAAGTTGAACAAGATGGATGGCTGATAAAACTTCATGCAGATGACACCGGGTCACCCCATATAAGCGATTGTTCATTGTAGGATGGAATCTAAATAAATGATGAATATGTGCGTTCATTTCCATTTCCCATAATCATTGGTTCAATAAATATCTCAGTTGATACAAGTGATGAGGAAACCGGTATTGACCTGCTTGAATGGTATATCGATGGACAAATAGTGTTTTCCACTTCATCAGAAACATATTGTTGGATGAGATAAGAACGCTACTTCGGTAAATCAGAGGTCTTGATAAAAGTCATCGATAAAGCAGGTAATGAGCAACAGAACATCAAAACCGTTTGGAAATTTCTTTAATCCAAGATACAAGACTGCTTTTTTTCATCAAAAATAAACTCCTAAATTACTCTCTTAATCGTGTTCATCCGAGATGTCACCAAAGACTTCCTCGATGAGATCCTCCATGCTTATCAACCCTATTGTTTTCCCCTGATTGTTTTGGAGGACTGCAAGATGAATGCGTTCTCTTTTCATCTTTCGTAGGGTATCATCAGCTTTCATAGAGGGATTAATAATCAACACATCACGCATGATTTCCTTGATCTTTTTTGAGCGATCCTCATAGGAAAGAGAATCCTTCACATGAACCATACCAACAATATCATCATGGTTTTTCCGGTAAACTGGAAACCGGGAATACCCTGTGTCAACACTTTTTTTAATCAATGTATCCATGGTGTCATTCTGATGAATAAATTCAATGGTATACTTCGGATTATCCACATCATCTGCAATGGCTTCATCAAAATCAAATACATCTGAAACCATCTCCCGTTCATCACGTTCAATGGTTCCCTCTTCCTCACCCAACCGCATCATCGCCATGATCTCATCTTCGGTAACTAAATCTGAATCCTTCTTCTTTCCAATCAAGCGAAGAAATCCTTCAGAAAATGCATTTAACATCACCACAAATGGAAGAAACAAAACGGAAAGAATATGCAACACTCGAGCTGATCGAATCACCCATCGCTCATTTTTTCGCCCTACTGCTTTGGGTGTTGACTCGCTAAATACGATCACCAACAGAAACATCACCACGGTTGCAATCCCAATACCTATATTTCCAAAAAGGGATGTAGCTACATAACCTGCAAGAACAGATGCGAAAATATTTACGATATTGTTTCCAATAACAATTGAGCTTACTACTCGATCAGGATCCTTCATCAATTTCTTCAGCACCATTGCGTTTTTATTTCCCTGTCGGGCCTTATCATTTATCACCGCACGATTCACTGAGATGAAAGCCATTTCCGATCCTGAAAAAAAGGCAGACATCATCAAAAGAATAACAATAAGAATACTACTGATGAAAATCCAAATCATATCAAGTATTCATCTCCGTAATCAATTACGATCCAGGAATCAACCATTTTCATCATGATGAACGCATCGTCCACCTCATAAAAAAACAGTATTACTTAAACATTTAGGATATTTCGCTGACCTTATCAGCAATCTTATCGATTCCATCGCATCAAACATACTGCAATCTATGCACAGTTTAAAGGGAAATAAGACTTATTCTACATCAATTCAACTTTAACGCATGTTTCGTTCTTTCCGCTAACCGGTTTGATTTCCCTGGATTTGATCCATCTGAGCAAGGATATCGCCGAGCTGCTCGATACGATCAGCATATCCTGTAAAATCACCTTGAGTGAGCAGTGATTCTGCTTCATTATACATGGTTACTGCTTGTGTGATCAATGCTTGAATATCTCCTTCGATGGGTTGTTGATCATCAGGGATGGTTTCATTTACCGCTTCTCCAAATACAGCGTTCAATGAATCAACCAGATCAGTTCGCATCGCCAACCGATCTCCATAGGCAACAATCACCCGTTTTAACTGCGGAATAGAACTTGCTCCTGAAGCTCTAAGATATACGGGTTCAACATATAATAAGGATTCCTCGATGGGAATGACCAACAAATTACCTCTGATCACCCGGGATCCAGATTGACTCCATAGGGTCATCCGCTGGGAAATCTCAGTATCTTGATCGATACGGGATTCAATCTGAATAGGACCATAAATCAAAGTTTGTTTAGGGAACTGATACACTACCTTTTCTCCATAGTTTTCAGGATTTGATTTTGCTCCCATCCATCCGATCATGTTATCCTTTCCGTTTGGAGTAAATGGGGTCATCAAGATAAAATTGGATTCATTGTTTGTTCCAGGAAGATTTATCAGCACATAATAGGGTTCCATTTGAATGGTGTTTCCTGAATACAGCTCATTTGGGATTTTCCATTGATCCTCCCTATTGTAAAACACCCTTGGATCAGTCATATGATAGGTGGTATAGACCTCTGCTTGTAAGGTGAATAAATCCTCAGGATATCGTATATGATGCTTTAAATCATCAGGCATCTGGGAAAAATCGGTAAACAAACTCGGAAACATCTTTTGATAGGTGGTAATCAACGGTTCTTCATCGATAACGTAAAATGTAACCTCACCAGAATATGCATTTACCACCGCTTTTACCGCGTTACGAATATAATTTGTTCCCTGTAATCCAAATCGTTCTGAATAAGGAAAACTATCGGTAGTGGTATAAGCATCAATGATCCAGTATAAGGATCCTTCAGAAGCAACCATATATGGATCGGAATCATAGATGAGAAACGGAGCCAGCGCTATCACCCGATCATGGATGTTTCGATGAAGCATGATTTTACTGTCATCAGTCACTGATCCAGATACGAAGAGTTGAATAGAACCGAACCGTAATGAAAACGCTAGTTTTGCACTCCCAGAAAGCTCAACACCGCCTGATCCATTATAGGTTGTATATACATTTTCCCCACCCATAGGATAATCAAATTCCTCGGTTTTGGTATTAACCACAACGAAATTATTAGTTTTCTCACCATAATAAATCTCAGGGCGGGTGATTGTTAGATTCTGCTCAGTCTGTGGCGGAACATCTTTAATCCATAGTTTTGGAAAGCCCTCTACAGTTTTCTGATTCACTGGACTTAAGGCAACACCATACCCATGGGTATACACCAGATGTTGATTCACCCATGTTTGCGCTTTTTCAGCAAGATCCATTTGATTCAATTCCCGAGGCGAAAGCATGACCTGATATTCACGTTGGGTGCCATTTTCCATTATTTCATATCTGTCGATGTCCACATCATTGAAATCATAATAACTTCGAATCAACTGCAATTGCGCATACGTATCCTTTAATGCCCGGTAATCCCACAACCTGATATTATCAAGGGTAACCGGATTGTCAAGGAGTTGCTGATAGCTCATGTTGTAATTCGGTTGAAACGGTATCTGCTCAATGCGGTCAAGATCAAAAGCCTGTAAGGTATAATTGATATTTCTTTCAATAAATGGTTTCTCTGTGTTGTATTCATCTGGTTCTACTTGGAACTGTTGCACCGCAACACCAGCGATACCACCAATGATTAACACAATGATGAGCACGCCGACACCAATCATTGGATATTTCAGACTTTTTATTTTCCATTCAGCGAAAAACAACACACCCACCATCCCAGAAATAACTGCCAGGACTGTACGCACCGGGAGGGTTACATGAATATCAGTATAAGCTGCACCAAATACAGCTCCAGCATCTGAAAATAAAATCCCATACCGAGATAACCATAACCAAAGAGCAATCAAAATGAAAAAAACACCGATAAGAATAGAAAGATGAAGCTTTACCTTTCCTTTGAATCCTTCACCGACACGACTGAAAAAGATATCTCCAACACCCTGAACATTACCAATATTGAATGGTTTCCCAAAAAACAAATACAATCCTACTGAGATAATCAAGCAAAGTATGGTAAGCACAAGAAGGAATCCTAGGACAGAAGAGTACCAAGGTAAAGAAAACACATAAAAACTGATATCATTGCCGAACACCGGATCGAAAATATTAAAAGACGTTGCATTCAAAAATTTTAATAACACACTCCACTGAGAAGAAAATGCCAGACCCGCAATCAATGCGAAAAAAACCAAAAACAAGGGAACAATAGTATTTTCGATTTTTCCCAATTTATCATTCTCACTTGAAAGTACACGTTTAACCATCCACCAGTTCACAAAAAGGATAGCAAAAAAGAAACCAGCTGCACCCAGACCTAATAATAATTTTGTGTTCAGAATGGTGAGAAATACATCTGAAAAACCAATACTAGCAAACCAGAGAAAATCGGTATAAAGACCAGGGACGAGTAATAAACCAATAATAAGCACAAGTATTGCGATAAAACCAGTAGTAACAATCGTTCGAACATTCATCTTATCATCTCTCTTCAACCAAATTTAATCAACAGTCAATGAACCTTATCTCAAAAGAAGGATTCATTGACTCTCCGTGTGATAACATGAACGTAAAGGTATAAAAAGGTACTGAAGACACATATCTTATATCTAAATAGCTGGAAAAAAAACCGAATGAATCAAATATTATTTGCCCACCAAAAGAGAGGACATAATCAATATATTCCCGACTCAAACCAGCG
>CAZQMI010000097.1:0-9147 GCA_964594475.1 uncultured Thermoplasmatales archaeon | reverse complement strand
CAGTAGGGGAAGGAGGTGTTAAAAATATCATAGAGGGTATTCTTTGTCCCTATAGATCTACAAAAAAAGTACATATAACCGCTTAGTAAAACGCAAAACTCCAGTAAATAATATAAAATGCTAATGTTATTATTAGATGTCGAATACATCGCAATTGTATGATCTAATTTAAATTGATCCCTCCCTATCCATTCATGCTAATACAATAACTATTCTATTTAACGAAAAATAATCGCATCTATCTTCTCCCTAATTAGAGGAAAAGAATCGTCCGTATCTGTACATTCCGAATCATCACGCCTTTGTTGATTGGTAAGTGGCAAGGTGAAATAAAAGGTCGATCCCTCATTCAATCCATCACTTTCAGCCCAAATCCTTCCATGGTGTTTCTCAACAATCTTTTTTGCAATGGATAAACCCAACCCGCTACTATCAAAATCATGACGACTCTCATCAGCCTTATAGAACTCATCAAACAGTTTTTCCAACTGATCCTTTGTCATCCCAATACCATTATCCCGGATAGACACCTCTATTTCATCAATCTTTTCTACTGCGTTAATAATAATCTTACCTTGTTCATTTGAATATTTCACTGCATTATTCAATATATTATTCAACAATTCTTCCAAGAGTAACTCATCAGCAACAACCTCAATATTAGGAGTAATAACATTGCTGACCGTCATATCTTTCTGCTTAAAATGAAATCTATTTGATTTAATTACATCATCAACGAGATTTTTCAGTTTAACCCAATCCATTGATACTTTCATATTCGGGGAATTAATCCGAGCAAGATCAAGCGTTTTGATCACTAGATTCTTCATATAACCTGCATTTCGTGAAATGACTTTGATAATTTTCTTTTTTTCAGCATCATTTTCTTTTTTCTCAAGTAACTGTGAGAGATTCAGGATAGGTCCCAAAGGATTCTTTAAATCATGACCAAGTTGATTGATAAAATCATCCTTCTGTTTCAATAGATGTTGTATACGCACCGTTCTTTCTTCTACTTTCTTTTCAAGGGTACTGTTCATCTCTTGAAGCTTCTGATGTGCTTCTCGCAACTTTCGCTCCGCATCCTTTCGTTTTGTAATATCTCTAAGCGTTCCCTGAACAAAATTTCTCCCTCCGATAGAAATCACCGATGAAATGACATCTCCTGTGAACGTCTGACCATTTTTCTTTTTAAAATCAGATTCAAAACGAGCAGATCCATTCTGCATAACCTCATCAAGTCGTAGTATTCCCTTCTTCTCCTCATCTACATGTATCTTTCTAATAGTCAATGATTTAAAATCTTTTTTTGAATACCCAAAAATCTCAGTCATCTGACGGTTTACATCAACAAACCGACCATTAAAATCATGAATAAAGATCCCATCACTTGCCTGATCGAAAATATTGCGGTATCGTTCCTCACTTTCCCTGATCCTCTGCTGCGCACGAATACGTTCTGATATATCTCTAAAAATAACTAAATCAGCTTTTTTTCCCTTATACCTAATCTGTTGAGCATTCACTTCGAAAGGGATTTTCCGTCCATCTCTTGTTAACGCTTCAACCATATATGGCTTTACATCTCTGCCAGCCATTCGCTTCATCAAATTTTTAATACAAATCGCTTTACTTTCTGCAGTTAGCAGTTTCGTGGTCAAAAAATTCTTCCCTAAAATTTCTTCTTTTTCAAATCCGGTATATTCCTTTACCCGATCGGTTAACTCAAGAAATGTTCCCTTTTTATCAAGGATCATCACAGGATCTGCCAATTGATTAAACAATGTTTGAAAGGTCCTTTCTTTTTCTGATAATTCTGTTTTTGTCTGAGCCAGTTGCTCCTTAATCGAAAAATAATTCGAAATCGAAGAGTTATCAATCTTTTTCTCATCCTTCGTATGCTTAAACACCAAAAACAAAAAACCATTGGCATTAAAAAACCCAAAAATCGAAATACCAATGTTAAAAAATCCTAATAAACCAATTCCCGAAACAAAATAACTAATCAATGAAAACAAAAACAAGATATCAGATAATCCTTTGTTTTTCACTGCATTATATAATCCTACAATAGTTATTTCAGCAGCAATTAAAAGAGCAACATAACCGAAATAGTATCCGGTTATAGTTGGATTAATCACACAAAAAATGAAACTAATCAAACAGAGCACAGAGAAAAAGGGAAAGATACTTTGATTTTTCATCTTTTCAAGATTCTTCTGATGAATGGCAATGGCAAGTGCGAAAATAAGGGGAAAAAAAGACCAGTATTGAATCGCAGTGAATATATTCAACGGTGTTTGACCAAAGATAGAAGGTGTGATCGCTTCATAAAAATGGGAATACGAAACACATAAAAAACCAATTGAGAAAATCAATTTTCCTTTGTCCTTATCAAACCAATACAGACGTAAAAAATATAATGCGATGACAACCTGGAAAATAAAAAGGAAAAACCAAGCCAATTGAATATAATCCACAATCATAATCCCATCCACATCAATAGAACCAATAGATCTCTCTTATTCCATTAAAAAAAGAATGAAATTAAACTTATAAATATTACTACATTTAAAAAAATCTACAGCATTTTCATCAATAATCAAAAACAGCAATACTCGATTCTTTTACAGAACAAATGAAATGACAACGAATTCCATCACCACCATCTTTTTATAATCTCGTCACACTGCATTCTCATCGATACCAATGCTGAAAACGATATTATCATTCATCGTCATGATGAATCCCTTCGCATTATTTCTTTATCTTACCCCAGTCATGAAGGAACTCAACCGCGAGGAATTCCTCCTTGTTCTCACAAAGGCAAGCATCATTTCCTATGCAATCATTCTCTTTTTTGTCTTAACGGGAGATGTTATTTTCAATCTCCTCTTTCAAATCGAATTCAACTCTTTTCGTATCTTTGGTGGAATCGTCATTTTCTCCTTTGCATATTTTTACATCGTGCAAGGAAGAAAAGCACTCATTCAACTCCGAGGCAATCTCGATGATCTGGCTGCCGAAATCGCTATGCCATTCATGGTAGGCGCAGGAACCATTTCTCTAGCCATCATTGCATCTGAAGAGCATACCATTATGCAGAACATGATCATACTTCCCATTATTCTCATCATCAATTTCCTGATTATCCTCGGACTCAAAAGCATTAGAGAACACATCATGCAAAAACGACTACGTGTCGCTTTTGATAAGAGCATGGGAATCCTTCTCCGAATCACCGGTTTTTTCGTTGGTGCTATCGGTATTGACATGGCACTCATTGGAATTAGAAATCTTTTCTCCCTCTAACAAGCTAACAAAAACAATCGATATCTTGATGAGGACATGTGGATAATTTCAACAGATTTGTTTCACCCAGATTCAATTGTTTTCTCTGGTTTCGACAGGTTATGTAACTCTCGGATCTGCTCTCCTTTCCCGATTGCTAGAAGATAATCATCTGCAAGAATCTTTTCCTTTTCAGAAGGAGAATAGATAGTTTTATTTTCCCGGCGTATAGCAATGATTTGGGCCCCGGTCTTACGCCGGATTTTCGCTCTTCTGATACTTTTGTTGACAAAACGAGAACTTTCACTGACATGAACAGGCATAATCTCAATGTCCTCACTAAGATTTATCATTTCTAAAAAATCAGCAACATAGGGTTCAATGGTATTCTTGGCAATTAATCGACCCACTTTTGCTAATGAAAAAATATAATCGACACCGGCCTTATCAAGCTTATTAACATTTTCAACATCATGAGCCATAGAAAGCACCGTTGCATCCTTATTCAAATGTTTGACTAACAGGGAAATAAAGGCATTGGTCATATCACTATCCGTTACTGTAATCACCGTTTTTGCCGACTTCACTCCTGCCTGCAACAAAATATCCTCGCTGGTCGCATCTCCAATGATATGATCAACGGTTCCATCAGATAACCCGGGTTTTTTATCAATGGTAATAAAATCAATCTCATGTTTATTCAATGCAAACGCAACTCTTTTGCCCACTGTTCCGTACCCACAAATAATCACATCAACCATCAGTCATCACCAATTAATTTGTAAAATGAATTCAATTGACGGTCTGTTCCCATCGCAAGAACGGTTGTTCCTTCAGCCAACACTTCTGAAGGTTCAGGATTAATGATAAGATTTCCCTCTTTCCACAAACCAATGATGATCACCCCGGTTCGAGATCTGATACGCATCCTTCCAATAGACATATCAGTAATAATCGAAGAAGAGGAAACCGCATATTGTCTGATCTCCAAATCACCAAACTTAGCAAACTTTCCTGATACCTCAATGATATAATCATGACAGGCTCGCCTGCCAAGAATACTGCCCGTAATCAATTTTGGGTTCAACACCCTGTTTGCCCCTGCAGCATACAATGCTTTCACGTTCCGTGTTTTCCTAGCAATAGCAATGATACGCAAATCATCACGTAAACCCTTTGCGGTCAAACAGACAAACGCATTCTGCTCATCAGATAAAGCCGAAATCAATGAAACCGCCTTTTTCAAACGGGCATAAAATAAAATATCCCCATCGCTGGGATCACCCTTAATATATGGAATCTTTTTTTGTCTACACTTCTCTATTGCATCATCATCAGTTTCGATGACAATAAAGGAAAACCCATGCAACTTCAATGAATCAATAACCTCCTCAATCAATTCATTATACCCGCAGATGATGACATGATTCTCCTGTGGTAAAGGAAGAGGTTTCGGCTTTAACACCGATTTTACCTTTTTTTCAAGCCATGGAACTAACACCAATGGAGCACCAATGAAAAAAACAGAAATACCCAAAATAACCATCACCGAGGTAAACAACTTTCCCATACTACTATCAAGTAAGATATCAGAATTATATGATCCCAACGTAGAAAGAGTCATGATGGTCCAACTAAAAGCATTGATAAGATTTGGTTCTATACCTTCCATCATCCGAATATAGTAAAAACCTCCCATCCCAAACAGAATGATGCTTACCAATGCAAATATAAATAATGTTAATCGTCTCCTCAACTTAAACAGATCTACTCACCACCACGCCTCACAATAAAGGATAATATAAACATCCCTTTTTAAGTTTTAATTCTAATCCATAACAATGAAACAATATAATGAATGAGCATACTTGTCATCTCATCAATTATTTATTGCTTTTATTACATAACGATTAACCTGAACAAATCGTATAAAAAATAGCTTTTAATTCGTGAAAACATTATTTAACCACCATATCATTAAACGAAGTTGATCATCTATGATACAACATGAAGAAAGAAAGAATTTAACAGAAGATACTTTAGATCTTGATCGTGCACGACAATCACTTATCGAAGAAATCGAAGCAATCAATTGGTATCAAGAACGCATCGATGCAACCACTGACAAATCCCTAAAAAAGATACTCGCTCACAATAGAGACGAAGAAAAAGAACATGCAGCGATGCTCATCGAATGGATTCGAAGAAAAGACGAAGCATTCCATGAAGAACTTGAAACATATCTGTTCAAAAAAGAAGATATCACCGAAATCGAGGAAGATTGATCAGTTTATAATCTCGAGAATAAAAAAATATAACCTCGATATACCCGATTAATTAAAAGAAGATACACTATCCTATATATTTGTAAATGCAGTAAAAACAATCAACCTGGTATATAAGGCCAGTAATATGATAGGTAACTATTTTTAAACCCCGAATTTGACAATTAATGATAATGAAATAATAAATTTGACATAAATATTTTACATACGTTAAATATTTAAATTATTCCTACATTTATATTGTCATCAGGCAGAAAAAAATTACGCCTTGGGAGGCAACAAATATCAGAAAAATAATACTTGCAATCATACTAACCACGTTATTTCTTTTTGCATCCATAACCAATGCTCAGAACCTTACCAAAAACAAAAAAGATGAATACAGATGTAATACCCTTATTGAAAACGAAATACTATTATCAATCACACCCTCATCAAATATCATCGGAATAACTCTTAAAATAGAAAACATAGGATCTGAATTATTGACTGATGTTGGCTGGAGTTTTCGATCCAAAGCAGCAATAACAGGTACCGGTATTTTCATTAATGAAAAACTTCACACTGGAATCATTGAAGAAATCAAGCCAGATGAAACAATATCAACTCATTTTTTACCTGTTGGGCTGGGTAATGTATATTTCAACGCATCAGCAGAAGCAAATGGAATATATTACCGAACACAACAACGAGCCTATCTAATATTCGTTCTCCCAGTCAGGTTCAAAGATACATATAAGGACATTACACCGAATGAAACATATCAACGATGGCAGAATCAGGAATTTGATCTCATTATCGATGTCGTTGGTCTTGACATCTACAACCAGGGACATTTACCCGGTGCAGTCAATTACATCTGGGCCGATGGGACTCTACGCAATAAAATCTCCGAGTTAAATCCACATTTAACCTATCTTGTTTATTGTCACACTGATCCCCCTTCAACTGAAAGTGCACAAGCGTTAGTTGATGCAGGTTTTACGGATGTCTTTCGATTGGAGGGAAATTATGCTGCGTGGAAGAATGCTGACTACCCTATAGAAACATAATGAAAAGGACATGGAGAGAATATAATGAAATTATTAGGTCTTTCAATAACAATCTTGATACTTCTAATCACTGTTTTTTCAGGTTGTATCAATAACAATCCAGGTGAACCAATCAATGTAGTCGATGAATTGGATGCAACTGAATACGCTGGTCTATGGTATAGTGTCTATGAATTCCCTATTTTTTATGGATTTTACCCTTTTGGGTACTCATCAGTGGATTGTATCAACAGTACAGCAACCTACACCGTTGAATCTGAAAATTCCATACATGTTCTCAATCGATGTATATACAGAGGAAGGGAACGAACCATAGAAGGAACCGCACGATATGCGAATACTTCAGAAAAGAATGGAGCATTATTAGTGAATTTCTTTGGTTTTGATTCGGACTACAATGTCATCGGGTTAGATGAACAATACCAATGGGCAGTCATTGGAACCAAAGATCGAGAAAGTCTCTGGCTGTTTTCACGAATACCAACAATTGATGAACCACTTCTAGAGGATATGAAAAATATCGCTGAAACAGAGGGCTTTGATATCTCACAATTATACAAAGTGAAAAGAGAGTAAACCTGCTAACCAAATGAAATATACTGTCATTGTTCATCAAGATCTAGGATGAAAACCTCCTGAAATCGTTTAACAAGAGTGTAAGAAGCTATCGTCAATTGAATAAGTTCCACATGTTCAGCATTGATGAAATGATTTAACTGAGGGTGACGTTGCAGATACCTATTTTTAACCTGTTCTTTTTGATTACTTTCGATCGGATCTGCTTTTCCGATCGCTGTCAGAGCAAATGCATCAGAAATATCAACCGTTCTATTCGATCTGGTATCAATAAAAAAAGCGATATTTCTATTCTTCAACAGATTATGAAATTTATGTGTCCCTTTGCCGGTGGCAAGAAAAATATGTTTAATATCTGAAGAAGCAACAAATGCAAGCAAACTCGTGTATGGCTGATGCTTATAACTTGTCGCAAGAATACCATATAATTGCTCAAAAAGAATCGATTTAATATCCTGGGATAGTTGTTCTTTTTTAATCTTATTTTCAACTTTCGTATATTGAGAATTAAAAGGAATTCTATTCACTCGAACCACTGTATCTAAATAAATCATTATTTTTTAGTTTTTAGGTAACTGTTTATAAAACTAATTCAGGATTTTTCACCTGATATGGTTATAAAAAATATAATGTAAATAGAATGTGAATAAAAAGCTAAAAACCCTTATTTCCTAATTTCTCGTTTTATTTTAACATCTAAGCTGATCGAGATATGCTCCCATCGGGAGGGGAACCCGAATTTACTAGTAAAAAATACTGATTTTCTCCTTAGAGGTAACAACATGGTTTTGACCGGATTTGGTATTGCTGTTTTTATAAGCATGCACCGAGTCAGGTGAAGGTAGAATTGAATACCAAAGGTTAAATATTGAATAAGATGTAAATAGAATTGAAAAGATCGTGGAATTGAGATTTTTTATACATTGATTGGTCAAATGATGAAATGGTGTTATTTGTATATTTTTTTGTGATGTTCGAAATCTTCTAAAATCACTGTTTTTGTTTCTTCATCTATTGAAAAGGTTAACACGAAATGTCTATCGATGTGAACTCTTTTCCAATGATGTAATGGTGCCCGTAGATTTTTATAGCGTTGAGGATCAATGATGATTTCTTCAGATTTCTTAGCGATGATCTCGGCTTGTTTAGGGTTTTTTGATCCCAACTTTTCTAATTTCTTTTTTAAAGACGGCCTGATACTCAGCGTGTACATTGTTACTTCAAACCCATCATTTTCCTAAGATCCTTAGGAGTACCAACTTTTACCGGTTTTTCCTTCATTCTTTCTTTTGCTTTTTTAACATATTCTGGTTTCAGTTCAGGTTCAAGAATATCTTGTTGGTATTCTTGAGCCATCCGGTCAATTGCCTGACTCTTATTTTTTAGATCATATTTTGCTTTGAGTATATTCAATACTCGATTCGTTTCTTTTGAAATGTTGATAATCGCCTGAACCATATTAACATTACCTTAATGTAATATATATTTCGTATTAATATTTATACTTTTCTTTCAACACCAACATTTTATTAATTTTTCCATCGTTTTTTAGCAGAATAAACCATGCCGAAGAACAGAGGAATAGAGCTGGTTCTCCATCGGTTTTTCAATTCTCGTTTGGAATTTTTTTTCTTTGTTGAGTTGATTGCAAAGGTTATAAAAAAAGTGAAAGGAGATATGGTTAGTGATAATACAGGAAGAGGAATCAGATTCATATCATACTGCTTCTTTGTATGAAGTAGTGGTTTACTAGTAAAAAAGGCTGATGATCTTCATCAGAGCCGACACGTAAGAAGAAAATAGAAATATTATATAAATGATAAATGGTGGGATAATAGTTCTCTTCAATCCCTTAAAACAATTATTTATAATAAAATTTTTATAAAATTATGCTCCCATCGGGATTCGAACCCGAGTCTAAGCCTCGAGAGGGCTTGATGATT
>CAZQMI010000096.1:0-9382 GCA_964594475.1 uncultured Thermoplasmatales archaeon | reverse complement strand
ATCTTCCCATTAAAAAAGTATTTCTCCAGTTTTCTGAACGGATGAAGAATCCATTAATCCACCGCTCAGTTCTCTCTATTAACAGAGGGCTAGAGATGGGTGGGGATATCCCTGAAGTGTTTAACGCGGCTGCACGGGAATTACAACAGGTCAATCAGGTTCGTCAGCAGCGAAATGCAAATATGTCCATGTACATGGTGGTAATCATGATGTGTTTCTTTGTCTTTGTTTTCATCATGTATATTCTTGATTCCACCTTATTTACCTATTTTTTTGAGCTGCAGACCCAGCAATCTGGATCTCAAGGACTCATTGCAGCGCTTAACCCGACCCAGTTGCAATATGGTTTGTATTCATTTGTATTCGTTCAGGGAGTTGGCTCCGGTATGCTCGCCGGATACTTTACCGATGGAAACATATCTGGAGGATTACGATTTAGTTTTCTTCTTGGGGTGTTATCCATGGTAATGTTTAAGTTTGTCTTTTAGGTGGGAAACAAGAGAATGCAATGCAGACAAAAGGATGCAGTCACTGAAATACTTTCCACGGTTTTATTATTGGCCGTTGCAATCAGTGTTTTTTCTGTTATCTATGTAGTTGTGCTATCTGCCCCTGTTCCCAAGGAGGAATCAAGCGCCATTGTTGTCGGTGATCTCATTGGAAAAACCGTTATTCTCACCCATCATGGAGGAAAATCAATACCATTTAACGAACAAAGCTATCAAATCCAAACATCAGCTGGAACCTACAGTGACATCATCTTTGATGATGTAAATGAAAATGAGTTATGGAATATCGGTGAACAAGTGCGTTTTTCCTTCGAGTCTTTAACTGATGAACAGATTATAGTCACTGTTGTGGACCTTGAGACAAATGATGTCATTTTCTATGGTGTTTTTAATGAAGGTACATCAAACAAATGAACGGACAAAAATCTTAACAGAAGATATGAGAACATTTCTTCTCTATCCCATATTAGCTCTTATTCAGCATAAGGAATATTTCAATGAAAAAATCGATAAAATCCGTTTTTATAAGAGATTACTACAAGATATAACTAGTTCCAACAAAATCGGAAAAAAATGGTGAAACCCAAAGATGAAAAACAGATATAAAATAATCAGAAAAATGCAAAATGATGCAATCTCTGAAATCATTGGTACTACAGTGCTATTGGCATTGGCCGTTGCATCATTTTCAGTTGTTTTTTACACGGTTTCAACAACACTTAATGCTGAACAAAGCCCACAAGTTAATGTGATTGGATTCATCGAAGGAGAAAGAATCATTCTAGAACATCATGGTGGTGAATCACTTGGATCAAATATTAGAATAGATTTTATAATCGGGGAGAATATCCAATCATTTTATCTTGTTGATGAAAATGAAAATGTTACGTTTTATGATGCAAACCAAAACGATATCTGGGATATAGGGGAAAGGATTATTTTTTCAAGTTTAGAATCCTTTTCCAATTTAGCGATTGATGCCTCCGTGATTGATATAGAAAACAATAAAGCAGTGTATATTGCAACTGTGCAAACGGGTGAGGTTAACACCGCGGTAACTATTGATTTATCAACAATTGTGCAAGATCTGCCCGTTGAAATTACTAATGTGCCCTATCAAATAAACGCTTCAGCTAGCAACCAGCTAGATCAGGTCACGCTATTCTATGCGTTCAGTGCTACGAATTGGAGTGGTTGTGTGAATCAAACCCTTGCTTATGATGATTTTGAAGAAGGGTTTGGCAATTATTCCTCCGGTGGAAGTGATTGTGACTTGTATACCGATGATGCTTATGCGTATCAGGGAGATAATGCCGTTCATTTTCAAAACAGTGGTGATGACTCGTCCTTTTCTTTCACAGATGGAATCAATCTTGACTCTCCAGGGTTTACTTCGTTTTGTGTTGATTTCTGGTTTAGTAAAGAATCTGGACCAGGTTCACCTGGCGAATTCTTATTTGAATATTATGATGGATCGAACTGGCAAACGATTGCTACCTATACTATGAGAGATTACGCAGATGGTGACTTTTACCATCAAAAAATTTGGGTAAACGAAAGCACCTATGTTTTTCCATCAGATGCAAATATTCGTTTTAGAGGAAATATGCCAGATAGGAATCTAGATCATGTTTATGTCGATCACATCTATATCAATGGTTCTTGTGAAGAGGGGTCCTCAAGTGTTGATCCGCTTTGGATGGAATATGATCTTGATCTGACTTCTCCTTGGAACTGGGATTTCTCCTTTCCAAATGGATCGGGATATTATAGGTTTTACAGTATTGGTGAATATAATGGAGATAATGAAGATGTTCCTTTAATCGCCGATGCTTCAACCTCTTATACTGGTTCTTCAGGGTCAACTGAGCCATCCGCAATATCAATTTGGTATTTCGATGAAAACACAGAAAGTATCGCGTATGACTTTGTTGATGATAATGCTGGAACAATTCATAATGCAATCTGGACCAATGGAGGAAATGGAAGTGCATTATTCTTCAATGGTGATAACGCATCAGTACGTGTTGAACGGGATAACAATCCTGAATTGGATCCAGTTGAAGGATTGACGGCGATGGCCTGGGTGAAAAACACTGCCAGAGATGATAACTATATGAAAAATATCATCGGCCGATCCGGGGGATCAGAGGGTTATTCATATCGTCTGTATATTAATGATGGATCCTCATTTGATAATTTAGGAATGGAAGTAAGAACAGAGACTGGTGGAAATAAGTTAAATGAATGGGCGTGGTCAGAAATGAATGAAAGTTGGTTTCACATGTCCATGACCTTTTCTAATCAAGATAATGGAACTTTAAGGTTATATCTAAATGGTGACAAGGTAATTCATTTGATTGATGTTGGACAAAATCTCACATATCGAACGGAATATGAAAATGATGATCTCTATATTGGATCAGGCTATCAATACACAACCTCATTTTTTAAGGGGTGCATTGATGACGTGCGAATTTACAATTACTCCATGCAACAAAACGAAATCGAACAAATTGTTGATGAAACAAGCCTAGAGAAAACCGAACCGATTTCGAGTTGGAATTTCAATGAAAATGCAGGATCAACAGCATTTGATTCCGCATATGGAAACGATGGTTCGATTCATGGAGCAACCTGGACGGATGGAGTAGATAATTCTGGTTTGGATTTTGATGGAAGTAACGACTATGTGGAAATGCAGGACAATGATAATCTTGATCCAAATCAGATCACCATTATGGCCTGGATTAAACATGGTAGTGTCTCTGATCATAAGGCCATTGTTGACAAAAGAGATGACACTGAAGATGGATATGATTTATATATTTCACCTGATGGATATGCCTGGCTTCGTATCAACAGTAACACAGTCACTGGCACCAGTGAGGTAGATGATGATGAATGGCATCATCTAGTCGGAACCTATGACGGATCAATGATAAGGATTTATGTTGATGGTATCGAAGAAAGTAATAATACGATTGGGTCTGAGATTCTTGATACCACTAATGACCTCCGAATAGGCTTGGAACGAAACGATAATTTCGATTTCGACGGAATCATTGATCAAGTATCTATCTATAATACGGCTTTAACTGATGAGGAGATTGCAGATATTTACAATCAATATCAACCATAAGATAATGGTGTGAAAAGATGAATAAGATCAAAAAAACAAAACAGTTTCATGAGAATCAAACAGCAGTTGTAGGTATTGTCACCACTATTCTTATCATTGGTTTGATCGTCACCGTGTTTGCCATTATTCAAACCGTGTATGTTCCCCAATGGATGGAGGAAATCGAAATGGAACATATGAATGAGGTCGCCGGTCAATTCGCTGAGCTCAAGTATGCAACGGACATGCAGTTATTTTCCCAATCAAAGAATCAATCAATCACCACACCTATCATGCTGGGAAGTGATAAGATTCCCTTTGTGCTTTCAGAACGCTCATATGGTGTTCTTGAAATCATTGAAAATGCTTGTACCATTCATATACAAGGAAATACCAGTGAAAGCTATGTCCTTGGAGGATTGCAGTATCGTTCAAGGAATAATCAATACGTTGATCAGATTTTTCGTTATGAGACTGGTGCGGTAATCGTTGCTCAATCACAGGGCAGTTTTCTTTCTTCGATGCCATTTTTCTCCGTTTCCAATAATTCCCAGATCAATCTGACCTTTACTTTGGTCAATGTCACCAGTTTCGGTGGGAAAACAAGTGCCAATGGGTTCAGCCTGGTTTCCATATCCACACAATACATCGATAGCTCTTCTTTGACCATCATTGAAAATGTGACTCAGATTCGTATTGAAACAGTCTATCCCAACGCCTGGAAAACCTATTTCAATGAAATATTACAAACAGCTGGATTAACTGCGGGCAATGATTATGTGATTGATTACTCAATTGAGGATCAATGGGTGACAGTAGAACTCTATCCAGATTCACTCACCAATCAAATCTCGATCAATCGAAAAAAGCTGTCCGCTCAAATCTCTCCAGGATGGATCCAATAAGAAACAATTACTATTGTTATTCTTCGATCTCTCCGAAGACTTCCTGTTCCGGATAGACAACCACGCCATGATCAGTGATTTTCAGGGCAACAATCTTTTTTTCATGTGATGCGCCACGAAGCTTTAGTATTTCAATGGCATTTTCTCTTATGTTTCCCCGTCGGGCATTATAAAGGACGATGATGCCATCGGAGAGAAATCGTTCACATTGTGATTGAGTAATCATTCCCGTTGGTTCAGTAATCAAAAAATTTGTGCTCCCTAGTCCTTCGAAGAACCGAAATAATCGTTCAAGATAAAACCGGTATCCTCCTGGTTTATCCTGAAATGTTGATGCAATTGCGGTCAGTGAATCAATAACCGTGATATCAGGTTTGAATCCTTCTTCTCCGATGATAAATGGTTCCAGATCAAGGAGGAGATGGCTTGAGTTTTTGGCCATCATTGCCTGTACCGCTGTTGTCTGTCGGTCTTCCTCATAATATATCTCACTGGTTAGATACCGTTTGATCACCAGATCACCTGATTCAAGCAATGGTTGTGGATTCCAACCAAAAGAGTTCATATGATTAATCAGTTGGTCTTTTGATTCCTCGAAACTCACATATAAGCATTTTTTTCCTTGTCGTGCATGATGAGCAAGCATCTGCAGGGAAAAAAGGGTTTTTCCAGATCCTGCATTTCCTTCTAAAAGGATATTTAATCCCTTGGGGATACCTTGTTTTAAAAGGCTGTCAAATCCATCGATACCAGTGAGCATGAAACATTCTGTTTCCTGTTGAGCTGTTTTTGGTTTTTGTTGCTCCTTTGTTTGTTTGAGATCTTTTTTTATTGATGTTGCGATATCACTGATATTGAATGCTTTCTTCTGCTGATCTGTACTCATTTAAATCCTCACGATTTTATCACATAATTGAGCGATTTCAGCTCGGATTTCTTTATCGGTTTCTTTTTCTAGTGAAATAAGAAGCCCTGACGTTCCACTAATCCTCATTTTAGTTAGAATCCCATGAATGAAACGAGCAAAGATAGATGGTTCGTTATGAATTAACATGGAGGTAATGGAATCAATGAAAATGAATTTATCTGCATCAATTCTATCCATACTTCCCTTCACTGCAAGAGAAATTCCCGTAAGATCTGATACGGCATCAAGATATAACACGTTTCCGGCTTCCTCCACATCAATGCTTTGACTTTTGGAGATGCTATCGATAAACAGAATTCTGGAGGTGTCAATGTTTTTATTTTCATAAAGAGATACTAGATTCTTGTATGGTCTACTAGCTGATACGATGATGCCTACGTAATCCTTTTCATCAATGAGATATTTTATTGCGGATAATGAAATCTGAAGTGCCGCTTCCGCAGAAGTTTCCAACAGTACAATCCATCCTTCAGGAAGTCCTTCAAATTCCTCTTTGTAGTTAAACTCTAATTCCGTGTTCATGGTGATCCCACGTTAATGACTTTATCCACTCGAAAAGCGATGTCTTTGATGAAACTCTTCTGTGATAGATCTTTAGCTACATTGAAGAAAAGAGTGATGTTTTTCTTTTGTTTCACGGTGCTGACAAGAAACTCTGAAAACCGCATGGTTTCAGACAGAGGTTTATATAATGTGATGGTGGTCAGTGAATCAATAAAAATAAATTTCTTTTCACTAGGGATTTGATCAAGTGAGATGTACACCGCTCTCACCAGGTCATCGACAGCGAGATGTTCATCGATGGTGATTAAATGATCATCATCAATTTGTTGTTCACCGGTTAATGCTGAGGCTGCATCAATCACCCGTAATTGATCAAGGTTAATCATCAGATGCGAAAGTTGTTGTTTGATATTTGAAAACGGTCGTTGAAAACTAATATACACACCAACATATCCTTCATCAAGAAGTTGTTTTATCATGTGTGCATTAACCGAAAAATAATTTTCTGCAGCATGTTCCATCATAACAACAGAACCTAGATCGACATCTTCAAAGGCAAGAGAGCCAGGTTCTCTTATGTTTTTTTGTTCAACATTCATCATCCATCTACTCCTTTTAATGATATGGTTTGTGGCGGAATCACCGGCTTTTGTTTTTCTGTTTTCTCCCAGAAAATCCCAATCAAGCCAGTGATGCTGGCATCGCCATCTTTTACTGGGGCTTTGATGGTGATGACTTTTTGTCTTTCATTGTTTTTTACATAGGTTTCTTGCGTGGTTAATACCTCTCCAGTGTTTAGCACAGTTTCATCATCATGTCGATATTTTTCGGCTAGTTCTTCAGGGAAGAGGTCATAGTCGGTTTTATCTTTGAGTTCTGAAAGTGTCATTCCCACATCATTCAGAAAGTTATCATTTCCAAATAAATAGGTTAAATCATTGTTTTTATGATAGATTTTTTGAGGGATGTTCTGAATCAACGCTCGGTAACGATTTCGTTCTTCTGCAAGTTTTTCGGTCTGTTTATTGACCTTTTCTTCCAATTGTTTAATCATTAATTTGAGAACATCTTTTGCTTCATTAAGTTCAGCTTCCTTTTCCTTTAATGAGCTGATATCCCTGAAATCTTCAATTATGCCTACAATTTCTCCATGTTCATCGTAATATGGCGATACCTTAACAAGGACCGGGATTTTTTTTCCATCCCATCTCGTTCCGATTTTTTCCTCCTGTATAACCGTTCCATTTTCTAAGACCTTTTTCAAAGCACAATTCTTGGATTCACATGTATACGAATGAAACATTTCAGAACATTTCATTCCAACTCCTTCATTGATATCGATTCCAGCTATATCCGCCATAGTTTGATTTAATCCTTTGACCCGAAAATCTTTTCCTATGATACGTATACCATCTGCTGCTGCATTTAGGATTGATTCCGCTTCTTCTTTTGATTTTTTCAATGCCCGTTCAGCCATTTTCTGTTTGGAGATATCCACAAAGGTTTCCAGATAATGGGGTTCTCCTTGAATGTTGAGATCCACAACGGTTTTAAGCACTGGTACCTCAGTATTATCACTTCGGAGAATACATCGCTCTAAGTTCTCAATTGGAGCGTCTCTGTTTTCTTTTGGACAGTTTCCTTCTTCAGCCGGACAAATGAATTTGTGGCACAGATTCCCAACGATATCTTCTTTTGGTGCTTGAAGCATCGCTGATGCAGCAGGATTTACATCCTTGATAATATGTGTTTTTGCATCGATGAGAATGATTCCTGTTTGCACATGGGTGAAGATGCTTTTGAAATGTTTTTCGTTTTCACGAATGCGTTCTTCCATTTCTTTTCGTTCGGTGATATCATTGATGGTTCCCTCTACTCCAATCGGTTGATGTTGCTCGTTGAATACAAGATGTGCATTAACCGTGGTATAGGCAATGTCTCCATTTTTTCGTCTTAACTGCAGTTCAAAACTTTGTACTTTGCCGTTTTCTTTGAGCTGTTGAAGAAATGCTTCGCGTTCCTTTGGATTATGATAGACTTCGATTACATTATGACCGATCAGTTCATCCTGGGTGTATCCTGCCAGCTGTATTATAGAAGGACTGACAAGTTCGATGTTTCCGTCGATATCGGTTCGATAATACAGGTTTTGTAATGATTCAAAGATTCCTCTGAATTGTTCCTCGCTTTTCTTGAGTTTTTCTTCAGCGATTTTTTGTTTGGTGATATCTTCATTAACTGCCACAAAATGAGAAATGTGTCCCTTATCTGTTTTTACAGGCGAAATGGATACCTGTTCCCAGAAATTTTGTCCATTTTTCTTTTTGTTTTTAAATACCCCATGCCAGATATCCCCAGATTGTATGGTTTCCCAGAGGTCATCATAGAAATCAGTGTTATGATCATCCTTGGTGAAAATTTGAGGTTTTTGACCGCGTACTTCCTCATCTGTGTACCCTGTAATGTTTGAAAAAGCTGGATTTACATATTCAATTTCACCTTTTGGATTGGTGATGATGATTGAGGTAGGGCTTTGTTCGATTGCTCTTGTTACCTTTTTCAGCTCGTTTTCGGTGCGTTCCTTTTCTTCAATGATGTTTTTCAGTCGTTTGCTTTCCTTTTCTAATTCTTTTATTCGTTTACTTGATCCAGTCATCACTCCCTCATAATTGGTAAGTGATTCTTGAATGGAAAAACCTTCTTCTGAATTAATTATATAACGGCGTAGATCTTTGACATGATGGCTTCCTCGCATTTTCAACACATTGATCACAGATTCAAGTTTTCCCTGCATCTCTACATACCGCAACATGATGATCCCATCAGTCAATGTTGATAGATTTTGACCAACCACTGTTGATCCACCAACCAGAGATCCAGTTGCAGCGGTGAAAAAACTGGTCACCTGATGATTCTTTAAAAACCCGTTCAAGCGTAATGCAAAATCAGAAAACTCCTCTTCATCGAACTCATGAGCAAGCGCCGACAGTGAATCTATCACACATCGCTTTAGATTTCCCTTTGTTACCGTGTCTTTGATAGAAAAGAAATGTTCTTCTAAAAGTCGATCTCCAGGATAAACACAATATAATTGTAGTAATCCTTGTTCCTCATATGATGAAAGATCCCATCCGAATGCAGATGCATTTGTGAGTAATTGTTCACGACTCTCCTCAAATCCCACATAGAGACATTTTTCTCCTTGACGTAGACCTTCTACGATGAAACCGAGTGAAAGCAGGGTCTTGCCTGTTCCAGTTGATCCTGCAAGTAGCGTTGTGGAATGCTGCAATACTCCTCCTTCAATCATTTCATCTAGTTCATCATTGCCCGTTGAACATCGCTGCTCAGTGGCATCAAAGATCAGTGGTGGATGAATCTTAGGGAACAACTGCAACCCATCACTAGATATCTT
>CAZQMI010000095.1:1808-9402 GCA_964594475.1 uncultured Thermoplasmatales archaeon | reverse complement strand
ACTTACCAAAATGATCTTTATAAAGATTATATGTACGGATATATTCGGCATGAGCCCATGCAAGTGGTAAGGTAATATATGCCGTACCTGAATCATAAGTCGGATGATTGCGAGCATTTTCAATCATTTTCAGTCGATCCTTTCGTAACAATCCAGATTCCTCAAAATCCTGTACATATTCTTCAAACTCATCAACTGAGGCTACATGTTCTGGAAGTAAATCATCATAGCTGATATCAAGTATCCATTTCAAATATTGATCAGCTTTTTGCTTATTTTCAACACGAATATGATGGCGGCAGAGCATCAATGTATAATTTGGCCATGGCCCCCATCCGCCATTGTTACGACCTTCATATTTCGGATACCTGCAAATACCACCTAATTGTTGATTCCAAAGATTTTTTTCGATATCCGTAACCGTTGAAATCACACGATCATCAGTATCACTTAGCACTCCAAAATCAGCAACTGCATATTTGCCCACATCAGGATCAACAAGCACAGAACTCGATTCACGTACCCGAATGGTTTTTACAAATGTTTTCTTCCTGCTATTCCACATGAATTTTAAAATCGCCTTTTTGACCTTATTAGCATATTCCTCACATTGAATTTGTACCTCATCGATCTGCTTACTTAAATCAAAGATTCTAAGGAGTGCGGCACAACAGATGCTATTTGCCCAAATCTCAAGGCCTTTTTCCGTTGGCGGATATTCATGTAATGAATTAGGAGTAAATATAAGAGGAAGATTAAGGTCGTGTTTCTGCTGTTCATATGTTCCTTTAATATTTTCATAACTATGGTTAATAATATAATCAACCGCTTTTTTCACCCGGTCAAAGTAAGTTTGAGCAAAATCATAATCCTCAGATTGCATTACATAGGAAGCAAAAGTAAAAAGCACCAGACCAGTCCCATCGATTTGTATGGGTTTATATGATGCATCATGTCCCTTTGTATCTACTCGCTGGGGAAAAGCCCCTTCACCAGTATGTGTATTTAAAATAAAGGTCAACGCATTTTTTGCTTCTTTTAATAGACCTGAAGATAAAAATCCAAGTGTAATCAATGAATGATCTCTCGGGTACACATACGGATATCGTTCACCTTCAGATGTTGCCAGGCATCCACCATTGTCCAGTTGTACTTTTTTTAAGACCTCTATACTTTTATCATATATTGCTTTTGCTTTTGAATGATCTATCATTCTTCCAATTCCTTTTGAATAATTTCCTGCCATCCATCAGGACCTATTCCATCAGCATGAGGATAGTTATCTGATGCATATGAACCATCTTTCCTTTTTACCAGATAGGGTTGATCAACTATATCCAGCATTGGAAAATCGTTTTCTGAATCACCGATGCCTATCGATGTAGTCATGCTTTCAGTTCTTTTTTTTAAAAGATATAACAAGGTTTTTGTTGCTTCTCCCTTATCAACATCTCCTATGAGATGATAATATCGACCACCAACTGTATACTGAAGATCACGATCGCGAATTTCTTGGATGACGGCATCGATTTGATCGTTATCCAATATCTTAAAAGGGATGGAATACTCTCTTTGTTTTGCCCGTTTTGCTTGATCAATAGGTAAATCAGCATCCTGAGCTATTTCTTCAGCAGACATATCAAGAAAACTTTTAATATGAAACTTTTTAATCAGATCATTCATCGTCTCATGGACTAAGCCTTTTTTTGTTCCTAATTCTATGACATCATAATTATCTGTGCTGAAATCATGGAGAATTTCGAATGGAAAATAGGTCTTTGGGATAAAAATTCCTCCCCCATTTTCAGCAATAAACGGATGATGATTACTGAGAACATCGTTCCAATATTCAATTTCTGCTCGTGTCTTACTCGTGCAAATGATCAATGGAATGTTTCCTTTTTTAATCAATCGAAGTGCGTTTTCAGCTGAATGAAATGAATATGTTTCATGATCAAGTAGAGTTCCATCCAAATCGGTAAATATAATCTTCATCAAATATGTATATCAAAAAAAAGCTTAAAATGATAACTAAAAAATAGCTCTAAAATATATGGATAACACATAACTTGTTAATTATCCTAGAAATAGGTGGTTTCCTCCAAACCATTAAGTGGAAGTAGTTATTTCTTTTTATAATACTGAAGCTGCCCTTTCATCTAAGAGCCTCAAATCTAAACGAAAGAAAAATATTCTACATTCAATTCAATATTAAAAAAGCAAGAGAATGGATCGATAGAAAATTGGTCTATGCCATGATTTTAGGCAAACACAACCATATTTTTAGGGAGAAATACAAAGAAGACCGAAAGACGCCGCTCATCATCGATTGGTATCAGACGTAAGAGGAAATTAAGGATACCATCCGAATGCCCTTCCGAGGAAGTGTATTATGATAGAAATTATTACAGGGATATCTCAGTTAGTCATTCAAAAAACCTTCGATCAGTCTGGAGTTGAGATACTTTTCAATTACAAGAATTAGCATTTAATATCGATCCTGAAAATGTCGACTGCCCAATTCATGTTACGCTGAAGCAACGGATGAAAAAAGGAATGGGACTATCCTTCTGTGCAGAAGCTTTTTGCCTCGCTGGACAGTATACAATCGATTTATACACAGAGCTAATAAATAAATATAATTAAGTTAAAATTGTTTTTTCCGGCAGAGGTTTGCTATTCATGTGCTTGATGAAAAAACACGAAAATACTCTCAAGAGAAAAGAAAAAAGATTGCAAAAGATTACAAGTAATATGGAATAGATCCTTGGATAAGCACAGGAGAAATGAGACTTAACCGTTTACCCTTTACACTAAACCCCGTTACATCTAGGATTGTAACACCTTAAAAAAAGAAGTAGATCAGTTTGATCCTACGAGAGAGTCTCTTCCACCATTTATTTCTGATTAAGCGATCTTCTTTTCTTCTTTTTCATAATACTGAGTTTTTTTATCGGCGATATGAGACTTAATAAGATCCCAAAGATCTTTGCAATGCTGCTCTTTATCGTCATGAAGTTTCTGCCAAAATTCTTTACATTCCTGACAATCCTCAGCATCTCTAATATAATGATTCTTTATTCTCCATAGACTTTGACTTTCTTCAACTGCTTGTTCCATGAGATTATAGATGGTATTATCATACATTTTCTCGTACCTCTTGATATCACAAATATAAAGAACTACAAAAAATTGACTTATATACAGTTACAATATAGCTCAAAAACGATTAGAAGCAATAACAATATTTACAACTCAATAAAATATTGCACTAATCATAATACACTTATTTTCAAATTGTTTTTCAGTTATTGTTTTATGGACAATATGACCTAGTAAGGTATCCAAAAAAGGATGTGTTTCCATAGAACCATCAAAACAATATCAAAGAATCATTTCACCAATTGATGGATCAGAATCCTCGATGAAGGCAGTGAAAAAGGCTATTCTTCTATCAAAAAAATTCAACTTTCCATTACTCTCACTTTTTGTGCTAGAGGAATCACCAATACCAAAAATCCGTGCATCAACTACACAATATAGTATATGGATGGAAAAAAAGGAATCTGATGCTCAAACAATACTAAACTCAGTAGAAGAACTTGGAAATAAAGCAGATATTGATATCTATACCATGTTACTCCACGGATCCGCAGCTGAAAAAATCATTGATGAAGCAAAAAATCATGATCTAATTGTTATGGGACGACATGGGCATTCCTCAATTGATCGTGTATTACTAGGAAGTGTTTCTGAAAATGTTGTCCATCACACAGATACAGATGTGTTAATTGTAAAATAGGAGTATTGTGAAAAAAATGGAAGAAATAACAAAAAACGAAGACAATGCAATTGTTCAAAAAGTAGATACAACCTGGCTTGAAGACCAACTTGCAACAGAAGAAAATCTGCAGATTATCGACGGCCAACCCAATGTTCATGATTACATCGCAGGACATATACCAACATCGATTTATTTCAATGAAAATATCCTAAGAATTCCAAAACATGGACTTCCAACCGAATATGCACCGGATTTCCTTATTCAAGCAGCATTCCGAAGAATCGGATTAAACAATAACACAAAAACTGTTGTCTACTCTGGAAAAGGTGCATTCTCTGGATGGGGTGATGGATTAGAACAATCAATGCTTGCCTATACTTTTGCCCGATTTGGATTAAACGCAATCTATGTTCTTAATGGAGGGATAGATCAATGGAAAAAAGAAAACAAACCACTCACTCAAACGTTTCCCCGACATGAGCACTCATCATTTACCCCACAAAGACGTACTGAATATACAGTTTCAATGAATGAAGTTAAGCAAATGAAAGATAATGATGAGGTGATGCTTTTGGATGCTAGACCTGCTAATTTTTATAATGGCGTGGAGGGACCATGGATTCGAAATGGCCATATTCCCGGGGCTATTAACCTTCCATGGAAACGGTTTATGGATGATGCAAACCCCTATCGCCTCAAAGACATAAAACAAATCAGATCAATATTAGATGAACATGAAATCACAAATGAAAAAACAATTATTTGTTCCTGTGGTACCGGCCGTGAAGCAACTGCTGAATTTTTGTTATTGAAATGGTATCTAAATTATCCCAATGTGAGAATTTACGAAGGATCATATACAGAATGGACCGCATATCCATCCAATCCCATTATCAACGACCATCCAGTATCTTCTCAACAACGCATTATGTAAGAACAAATCAGTGAGGAGGAGTCATCTATGTTTTTGGAAAAAATTATATCAAAACACCTTGGACATCATTCATATATGATTGGTTCTCAAGGTGAGGCCGCGGTCATTGATCCACGGCGTGATTGTGAAATAT
The DNA here is from genome assembly GCA_964594475.1 of uncultured Thermoplasmatales archaeon. GTDB lineage: Archaea > Thermoplasmatota > E2 > DHVEG-1 > DHVEG-1 > EX4572-165. The sequence goes on along the minus strand of CAZQMI010000095.1, from coordinate 4,551 downwards.
ACTTCAAGATAGCTGAGGAAAAAGATGTCACTCTCAAGTATATCTTTGAGACACATCGAAACGAGGATTATGTAATTGGATCAAAAGAAATCACATCGATTATTGATATACCGATCTTGCATGGAAAAGCGCTGCCTTTTGCATATGGTACGTCAGTAAAACAAAACGACAGATTCACAATTGGATCACTTGAACTAATGGTTTTGGAAACACCGGGACATACCGATGAATCCATCTCAATTGTAGTCAAAGATTTATCCAATTCACCACTGGACCTGCTTGTTTTCACAGGTGATGCTTTATTTGCTGGTGACACTGGACGAATTGATTTATATGGCGAAGACGAAAAAGAACGATTAGCTGAAAACTTGTATCATAGCATACATGAAAAACTCCTAGCTTTAGGAGATAACGTTATTGTATGCCCAGCACATGGAAAAGGATCGGTTTGTGGTGGAAATATCGGTGATCTTGAGTATACCACTATTGGCTATGAAAAAAAGACTAATCATCTTTTCTCTAAAAACAAAAATGAGTTTATTAAAGCAAAAAAAGATGAAATTCATTCTCAACCTCCATATTTTACCACCATGGAAAATCATAATAAAAATGGACCACCAATTAATCATCATCCACCTTATCCATCTTCACTGCAATTGAATGAGTTTAAAAGAATAAAAAAACAAAGCGGTCAATTCATCGATGTTAGAGATCCCATCAGTTTTTCCGCAGCTCATATTCCAGGATCTATTAACATCTGGAAAGAAGGAATACCTCAATTTGCTGGATGGTTTTTAGATTATGAAAAACCAATTGTTCTTATAGATCATGATCAATCATACATTGAATCGATTTCACGTTATCTCTTTCGCCTTGGATTTGACAACATCACCGGTTACCTTCAAAAAGGATTTTCCACATGGTATCTTCATAACCAAGAAGTATCAACCATTATCCTTTGGTCTGTTTCTCTTTTAAAGGAAAAACTTGATGAAGAATCTGTTTTTATCCTTGATGTCAGAGAAAAAAAGACTCATCAACAGACAGGTCATATCAAAGGATCAACTCACGTCTTTGTTGGAGAATTAGAAAAAAACCTTTCAGAAATTCCAAAAGAAAAAACCATCGTTGTATATTGTAATGCAGGCAATATGACCAGTATCGCCTGCAGCATCCTTAAAAAACATCAGTATCCCAACGTAGTTAATCTTCTCGGTGGAATGACCAATTGGACCCATGCAGAATATCCTCTTGAATAAAACACAACAGATTTTATTATTCAATTGAAGGAAAAGTGAAAAATCATATGATATATCACTGTAACAATAGAGATTGTTTGGTTTCATATTTTCAATCATCCACTGAAGATAAAGATGCTCTTGTTTGTCCTCAATGCAATCGATCCAAAATTTCAGATATATCATTTGATGAGGGTGTTGAAGAATGGTTTTGTCGAAATACAAATTGTCCTGAATATCAAATCAAACCTTATCTAGATACACGAGGTATTTTTCGATGCCCATTCTGTCATTCAACGCTAATCGAAAAAGGAACACATGATATCATATAAGATATAATTATTCTTTAGAAATTAATTTTCAATCTTGATTATGTTCATAGCTAATTACTTAAAAAGCAATGACGCATATTCTTTTTGCAATGAAACAAATAACAAAATATTTTCTGTTTATCCTCGATGAAATTGCTATTATCATATTTGTTATAGCCCTACTTATTTCATTTGATGCACCAGTTTCCATACTCATCATTACCATAATTGGCATAATCATTGTTCTCAGTTTCATTACCTATGTGTTTCTTCCACAACTCAAACAACCTTTTACAGGATCTGAAGGATTGATCGGAAAAAAGGCAATTGCTTTGGAATCATTTGATCATCAAGGCACTGTTCAGGTTCATGGAGAACAATGGAACGCACTCTCAAAAAATCAAAAAATACAGAAGGGAGATGACGTAATCGTTGTTGATGTAAATGGGCTCACTCTTACTGTTGAGAAAGAAACAAACCGATGAATAAAACAAAAGAAGATACTCATTACAAACTAAAGATCATCCAAAACCAGTAACAAATAAATGATCCAGAGAGCCCATAGACAATTGTGGTACACAATCGATCGATTAATCGTTCTGAAATATTCATTTTTATGCAATCCACCATCCTTGATAAAGAAGAATTCACATCTCTTAAAATACTTTTTTTGTATGTGCATACGTATATGGATATGTAACAGCCAACACAACCGCTAGTGTATATAGTTTTTTAAAAAAAAGAGCTATTGAACCAATATTTAAATACTAATAGTTTTCATCCTTTATATGGTCTTTGGTATCATTGTTTATAGAGATCGTCAAGTGACATATCCCAAATATCTTTTTTACCTTTGTTAGATTTACTGCCATGTTTTTCTTTATACAATGCAATCTTTTTCCGGTCATTGGCTGTTTTTCTTCTATGGCAATCAGGACAAAGTAATTGTAGATTAGATAATCTATTTGGATTACCCTTCAATCCTTTCAATTCCCATAATTTAATTGGTATGATATGATCTATATCTCTGGTTGTGGTTACCTTTTGCCTTGTGCCATGATGTTTCGCACAGTTCTTATTTGCACACAACCCTTTTTGCTTATCCATGAGTTTATTAAAATCATCTTTGAATACTCTTCTCTTGGTTTTTTTCTTTGTTTTCTTTTTCCCCGAACCTAAAAAATCATTTAAATC
>CAZQMI010000095.1:0-1798 GCA_964594475.1 uncultured Thermoplasmatales archaeon | reverse complement strand
GTCATGTCGGCTCCCTCAATAAAATGAATAGTATGCTATCATATTAAATCTTTGAAAAAATATCGATTCTGATTGAAAACATTAATATATTTAATTATCAATATCCGAGGTCTAATTGAAAGGGAGCAAATATCTTTATTCATTGGAGTACAACATTTTTTTCATAGTCTCCCTTTCTCTCCCTCCCTCAAACGTTCATTGATCTGTTTTTCACAATCTATACAAACACCATAATAACATTTATCGGTTTTCCGTTGCCAATATCGATTAAATCGGAACCTTGACATAATCAATCCACATTTCCGGCACATAATATAATCCATAATAAAAAACAAAGTATCATAAATGATAAATACTCATCATGGGGAATAGTGAAAATACTCCTGTAAAACGTGGTCTGGAAAGTAGGGGGTTTTGTGTATAAAAACGGTTTTAAGCCATTATTCAACAGGAGAAAAATCTATCCGCCATAGTTATCTGCTTTTTTGGTATAGGTTTTAGTAATCCACATTGCATAGATCTGTAAGAAGCATCAAGGTTTACACTTGCACTTTTTTTTACAAATCCATGCAATATGTTGCTTACCCCTCCATTAAAAACGTTTATCCTAAAATGTTTATTAGTAATATATCAGAAAAAATCATAAAAAACTTTTTATTGGCATAAATTAGCACTGTTATATGTATTAGATGATTATTGTTTTTAAATGAAACTAATATGATATTCAAAATTAAATATCCAAGAAAAGAAAAAGGAAATTGTATCAAAAGTAATTCATTTTTGAGTTCATAATGTCAAAAGATTAATAATATAGTTTCTCCATCCTTAATAACCATATAAAAAAACAATCTATATTTAAAAATTAAATGCGAGTGATCAAAATTCCAAAAAAAGATCATATGGATTATTCAGAAATTAAAAAGATGATAAATACTTTTATAAAAAAAAAGAGAAAAAACAAATTAATAGAAGATTTTAAAGAATCTGAGATACAAAGATTTCAAAAATGTAAAGGTTCCATTGCTATATTAGGTCCAAATCCTGAAATAAAACAATTTGGCTCACAATTAAGATTAGATTTGAAGAAACAATTACAAACATATGCTAATGATTTTTCATCTAAATTTTTAGTATTTTTTCCGGAAGATTTTTTTCAAGAAAAATTTACTTTTGATATGGATTCTGAAATCAACCTCCTTAGTTTAGATGATGTAAAATTAATTTTTGGAATTTGGTCGAAAGATGCATATAGCATAGATTCTGAAATACAGAGATGTTGTAATAATCCAATCAGCGCCAGAAAGCTTGTTATATTTATGGATAGGGAAATATGGGATAGGGGCGGATATAAAATAACTAAGGGCGAACCAAAATTTTTAAAAGAAACTTTCAATAATATTTATTTCTTCAGAGAAAACGATAGTAAGTGCCATTCTTTCGTGATTGAAACAGCAAAATTGATATTTAAGAAACATTTTAATTGGAGTGTTAAGCATGGTAACCTTTGGCCAAACGATTAAACTTAGTCAAATTTATTTGACAAAATAAGGTAAATTATAAATACCCATCAAGTTAATAATGATTTTGAGATTCAACAAGATATAATCTGTGGATTAAAATTTAAAAAAGTTGGAAAATATGTCATATAAAGAAGAGATTATCAATAAATTTGAATATAATATAAAAATTATTAATGCATTAAACAATCAAACTAGACTTGCAATACTAGTCTTTCTTTATCTAAAACCTCGAAAACGTTTTTCAGATATACTTAAAGAAACAAAGGAAGAATCGAATA
>CAZQMI010000094.1:7836-9436 GCA_964594475.1 uncultured Thermoplasmatales archaeon | reverse complement strand
TAAAATACTTCGGTCATGCCGTATCCTCACTCGGCGGTTTACGTGTAGTTTGTTAATGTTTTTTGACGATCATTAATCACGTTTAGTCCATGGTGTTTTTGTTGATTTCGGCAATAATCTGCGGACTTTTCAAAATCAATCAATCCGGTAGATTCATGATGCTCGTAGCCACTCCAAAAACTTCCTCGTGGATATCTTTTACGAAAACCAGGATGGTTTTCAAACATCCTCCTTGCACTATGTGATTTTAGCATGATCTCAGCGGTTTGCACTGAGTAACGTTTGGGGATGTTCACTTGGAGATGCACATGGTTTCCTGCAAAACCAAATTCTCCAAACTCAAATCCAAACCGTTCTAGATCTCGAAACCCTTCTGTACACGTATCAATGTGAGATTGTTTTCGAAAACAGTTGAACCTGCATTTGGTGTTAAATTCCATGGTGACCCAATTATTCCTTGTGTCACCCAAAATCTTTTTAGAGCTACCGCTACTTACAACTTCCATAATATGTAATTCTCCTGTTGCACCTTTATAGGGCACACCCTTGCGGTGTGCCGCGTGCAACAAAAAAAAGAACGTATAGTCGGTTAAAAAGTAGAACAGCCTTTCATCTGCGAGCCCTACGTTCCACTCCGGTCTACGCAGTATTCCCGGCTGTTAAAATAATAAGGTTTTTATTGATAATTTTATCGAGATTTCCAAAAAAAGTATTAAGATAATAATTTATATTTTCATATTTGAATAATAAATTTAATAAATAAGTTCTTAATTATCCGTGTTTTCAATAAGAGGTTAGTAGTATGTCCATACGATTTCAAGATCACGTCGATAAACGAATCATGGAATTAAGAGAACGTGAACGAGAATTTTACAAAAGAAAAAGAAGAAAATAATTTTCTTTTTATTGATACATTATTCCCAGTAAAAGAGAATGCAAATATTATTTTGTTTTCCATTGGGAAAAAATAAAGAGTGAATACCATATCTTTTTCAACGAAAAGAAGCCTTTGTATTGTTGATATTAAAATGGTTAAGATTGTTCATCATATTACAATAACCGTATTTGAAAAAAACGAAGAAAGAATCCAAACCATTCAAAAAACGTTTACACGATTATTGCCTATCGATTTCAAAGATGAGAAAATAAATATAAATCATGAGACCGCCATTGGGTTTCATCAAAAAACAATTCATATCCTACGTTTGATCACAAATAAAAACAGATTGAATAACTTGGTGCTTAAGACACTGTTTGATCATTTATCCAACCACGATCTGAAGATCCTTGCTCAACAAAAGGAATCAAGAATTGATGATCAGGGTAACTTTTATATTCGATTGGATAAAAAAGCGCTCTTTGATCAACAATTTATCTTGACCGAAAAAGGAGATTGCTTTCATTTCAAGATCAAATTGGCAGCCTTTCCAGCAACAAAGCAAGGATATCTAAGAGCTGTTGATATCCTTTTTCATCGCTTTGGATCAAATCATCGGGATAAGATTGAAGGAAATCATAAGGATTCATGATTTGAATCAATATGTTTTAGATTGGTTAGGTGCCGTCCTTTCAATCTGGTTTCTTATCATCTCTCTTATGA
>CAZQMI010000094.1:2130-7826 GCA_964594475.1 uncultured Thermoplasmatales archaeon | reverse complement strand
CAACCAAAAGATGCATTCTCAAGCTGATCGATCTGAGGAATATATGGTTTTATATCAAGCACTGGTGTGTCATTGATCATATCTAACCCTGTAAAATAGAGTCTATTTTCAGTAATTTTTTGAATAGAGACCAGACTTAACCCAATATGATTCGGTCGATGTGGACTTCGGATTGCAAAAATACCATGTTCTTTGGTATCTGAAGGAGGCACAGATTGAAGACTGATCTTTTGTGACTGATGAAAATAAAAGATAAGATATGCATGACTGAAAGCATCAAGATCCTTCAATCCAGATTGATATGATGGTACTACCTCAACATATGCATTGATGTTAGTTGCCAGTTGTGATTGCCGTGGTACTTCTGAAGGATGTGCATATGGTGAGTGAATCCTTCCTATAGGTTCCATGAAAATTTGGTCCATAGATTAATTGATATGAAAGTAGAACATAAAAAATAATCTAATAAATAAATTATGCATTGTTTCTTTGTTGAATTGAAAAATCTAAATCATGAAATAATTTTGATGTAGCGATAGTTAAACTACATAAATGTTGGTGGTGATCCAACGGTGATATATGATATTTTTTCACCACTGAGATTCTTTGCTTTGTGTTTGATATTGGAAGGATGCCAAAGCACATCGCCTGGAGTAAGATGAAATGTTTTTTCATTAATGATATAATCCATTTCTCCCTGAATCATCAAATGGATTTCTTCACCGTCATGACGGTACCATCGTGATTCTGAGTAGGGATCAAGCTCTGATATAATCGCTTCAATATGATCGGATTTCACCATCAGCCGATAGAGTTTTCCAGAAACTTTTGTTTCCTTTAATGACTCATCACTTTTCATGAATAATGGGTTTTTTTCCATAGTGTTCTCCTCAAGATTATTCGGTAATTATCCCTTGGGATCTTGCTTAGAATAAGGAAATGAGGGAAAGCAAATGTTCCCCCCTATGACTGCGATTAAGCGATTGTAATTCACAAGTCTTGATTCTTAAATTGTTCCGACCGTGTTCCGCAATTCAGTGATATTATCTTTTATCTTTGTGATTTCATTCATTTTTTCTTGTTCAAATGTGTCCAGTACTTCCTCAAGAGTGGCTGTTGGAGCATAGACATGAACTGGACGTCCTTTCCCTTTCTTTTTTTGATCGCGTTTGGTCACCCATCCTCGTTTTCGTAGTTCCTGCATGGCAACACTAACTTCAGGTTGTCTGAGATCAGCGGCTTGTTCCACTTCTGTTGATCGGCATTCATCGACTTGACAAATATACATCAGTGTTTTTGCAAGACTTTTTGGCATACCGAGATCGCTGAATAGTTCGACGACTCGTTCATCATTTTCATCAAATACAGTGTTGGTTCTTTCCTTCATATCCCATCACTTCCTATCTTATTGGAATCTATGTATAATAATCAGGCCTATATTAATCCACCGGTTTTTTTAAAAAATAAAAGACATATAGCGAATCTAAACCCATGTTTACTTCCTATACAACTCATTTATATGATAAATATATCTAACTGGAGATTCTTAAGCTCATGATATTTACCCAAAGTCTATTATATTAACAAAAAAAGGAAGGGCGAGTGCACCGGCTGGAGTTTTTTTGTTTTTTTGCGCGATCCAATAAAAAATAATAACAAAGGTATTTAAATAATTTTATGAACTATTTAACACAATGAAAGAATCGGATTTTTAAATATGAAGAAGATTTAAGAAGCACTTAATAATAAAATAGTATCATGAAAGAATGGGTGAAACCAGAGATCATTATCAGTAAATGTATCGAATTTGATCATTGTCGTTATGATGGATCCATGATTGCAAGCAGTTTTGTCAAAAAAATAAAACCTTTTGTTCACTGTATCCCTATTTGTCCAGAGGTGGAAGTCGGCCTTGGTATTCCACGGAAATCACTTCGATTAGTAAAAGGAGAAAATGGAAAACAGCTTGTGCAACCAGCTACAAAGAAAGATGTCACCGAGGAAATGATTGGGGTTGCCAATGCATTTCTTGCTATGCAATCGATTGTTCATGGATTTATTTTAAAATCTCGATCACCTTCATGCGGGATTAAGGATGTAAAACTGTATGCTGCAGCAAAAAATGCTGCTCCAATTGAACGAACCTCAGGTTTATTTGCATCTCAAGTGCAAAAACAGATGATTTGTCCCATTGAATCCGAGGGTAGATTGCGCAATCCATTTATCCAAGAACATTTCCTTGTCTCTATTTTTACACTTGCTGATTTTGAGCAAGTCAAACAATCAAAGTTCATGAAAGATCTGGTGGCATTTCAGGCTAAAAACAAGTTTTTGTTTATGGCTTATCATCAAAAGCTGTCGCAACAGTTGGGAAGAACCGTGGCTAATCATGAGAAGAAACCTATCGATGATGTATTGAATATCTATGAACATCAGTTATTATCTCTTTTATCTATTCCTCCATCTCATAAAACCACAGTCAATGTCTTGTTTCATTTGTTTGGTTTTGTATCTGATGAAATAAGTAAAAAAGAAAAAGATTTTTTTCTAGATCTCATCGAGCAATATAAAAACAAAAAGATTTCTTTGAATGCGATGACTATGGTTCTAAAATCATGGGCGATTCGTTTTGCTGAACCATATTTGTTAAAGCAAACCATTTTTTCTCCGTTTCCTGATGCATTGCTGGATGAGGAGGTCTCAATGATTGCAGATCGCCAGGAGTATTGGAAATGAAGATCGGGTATCCCTGTATCAATAGATCACTTTCCTGTCAGGCTAATAAGACCTTTCGATTGAAGTCATATAGTGAACGTCGTTTTATTCAAACGGTTGAGAATAATTTGAATTGTTTACAGCAAATCCTGCAATTTAATAGGGACCATCATCTTCTTTTTTTCCGGATTTCATCAGATATTATACCCTTTGCGTCTCATCCAGTGCTCACGGTGGACTGGATGAATAAATTCAAAGAATTATTTAACACAATAGGAGAAACAATCAAATCATATGATATGAGAATATCCATGCATCCGGATCAGTTCATTGTGTTGAACTCCAAAAAAGAAAAGGTGGTACAACGAAGCATAGAAGAACTTATCTATCATGCAGATGTGTTCAAATCACTTCTATTGGATACATCTGCCAAGATACAACTTCATGTGGGTGGAGTATATGGTGATAAAAAGCAAAGTATAAATCGATTCATCGATCAGTTTCATCGGCTTCCTGAATCAGTGAAGAAGCATCTAGTTATTGAAAATGATGATCGGAATTATTCCGTACATGATTGTCTTGAAATATCATCACAGTGCCAGATCCCGGTTTTATTTGATGTTTTTCATCATCAGCTTAATAATAATGGTGAATCATTTCAAGCTGTGCTCAAAGAGATCAAAAGAACATGGAAGGAATCGGATGGGATTCCCATGATTGATTATTCTTCTCAAGAAAAAGGAGAAAAAAGGGGAAAACACACGACTCATATCAATGATGATGATTTCACTCAATTTCTATATAACACCAGATCTATTGATGCCGATGTAATGCTGGAGATCAAAGATAAAGAACAAAGTGCCAACAAAGCGGTATGCCTTGCTCAATCAGATTCTCGTTTTATACGTTCATCTCATTTGTAATGACATACAATTTGAAAAGGTTGTAGGACATGATTCAATCTCAACGAATAAAGAAACTCAATGACCAAGAAATGAAAGAATCTGGTTTTGTTATTTATTGGATGCAGCAATCTCAGCGCACTCATTACAATCATGCATTGGAATATGCTATTACCATAGCAAATGAGAAGAAACAACCATTGCTTGTTTATTTTGGAATTACGGATCGATTTCCTGAGGCAAATCTTCGTCATTATCAATTCATGCTGCAGGGATTAAAACAGGTTGAAAAGAATCTTTCAGAAAAAAATATTAGATTCATTCTCAGAGTTGAACATCCTGTTGATGGAATAAAAAAAGTATCTGATGAAGCATCAGTGATAGTAGTCGATAGGGGATATCTTCGGGTGCAAAGAGAATGGAGAAAAAAGGTTGCAACAAAAATTGAGTGCCCATTGATCCAGGTCGAATCTGAAGTCGTTATCCCGGTGGAAACAGCTTCAGATAAGGAAGAATACGCTGCTTATACTCTTCGTCCTAAAATCAAAAGAAACCTTTCTCAGTTTTTACGAAAGATGGATGAAAACAAGGTTGATTCTTCCTCTCTTGAGTATTCTTTTCAATCAGAAGCAGAAAAGGATTTTGAGAGAATTCTATCAAAGCTTTCTATTGATACTCAGGTACACCCTGTATCCTCCTGGATTGGAGGAGAATATCAGGCGAAGAAAAGACTTGATAATTTTTTAAAATATCATCTTATGCATTTCGATGAAAAAAGAAATCATCCCACTGAACAAGTGACCTCTCAGTTGAGCCCGTATCTTCATTTTGGAAATATTTCACCATTGTATACGGCGTTACAGGTGAACAGAACGAAGTCAAAAGATTCAAAAGCTTTTTTAGAAGAACTCATCGTTCGAAGAGAGCTGAGCATGAATTTTGTTTATTACAATCAAGACTATGATCAATTATCATGTTTACCATCATGGGCCTTTAAGACATTGAAAGATCATGAAGATGATCCTCGTGAGCATATATACAATCGTGATGAATTCGAATCGGCTTCTACCCATGATCCCTATTGGAATGCAGCACAACTTGAAATGGTGTATACCGGAAAAATGCATGGATATATGCGGATGTATTGGGGAAAAAAGATCATTGAGTGGACGGATTCCCCCGCTCAAGCCTTTGAAATCGCGTTGTATCTGAATAATAAATATGAGCTTGATGGAAGAGATCCAAATGGGTTCGCAGGGGTAGCATGGTGCTTTGGTAAACATGATCGGGCATGGAAGCAACGAGCAGTCTTTGGAAAAGTTCGCTATATGAGCGCATCAGGTTTAGAAAGAAAAAATGATATGAAAAAATATGTTGCAATGATTGAAAATTTTGTTGCAGAGGAGCATTCATAACACTATTATTCATGTTACTTCTTTTTTTTCCAAAGATCATGAACTTTTTGTTTATAGATATCTTCAATCTCGGGATTTTCATGATCTAGATGTTCGCCTTCGGTGATAAAATGATTAATTCCTGCGGTTGATCCCTTACTTCTACCTAATAGATTTCCTTGTGAAGTATGCATATCTAAAGCGAAATCAGGAATGTCAAAGTATTTTTCCTTCTTGTTCCAGTGGTTCTTCATGATTACTTTGAAATGATCAGTGATCCTTGATTTTTCTGCCCGGCATAGGCAGAGTATGATATAGGAAAGGACCATTTCCCAGTCCCCTTTCTTCTGATCATGCATTGTTTTCATATCCTTTAAGGCAGTTGAAACCGTAGTAACCATGCTAGGATCTCCTAGTCCAATGTCTTCATAGGTGATAACCTGTAATCGTGACACGAGTAGACCAAAGCCGCTTTTTCCCTCATTACCTAATTCCATTGCAAAATACAGTGCTTCTTCTTCTTTTCCCCGGCGAATACATTTTTGTAGTGCACTGATGAGTTCATCATCATTGTACTGATGGTGTTTGGTTTGAAAATGAGCCATGATACATTCCCCATTGCTGCTTTTTTTTTTGATAATCAAAAATTAATGGTTCTATTTAGATATTTTGTATTTTTTTTAAG
>CAZQMI010000094.1:0-2120 GCA_964594475.1 uncultured Thermoplasmatales archaeon | reverse complement strand
AGATTTTATGTATTTATTTCTCATTAGTTTGAGGATGCAGAAGTCGTTGTGGATGGGTATTCAGTATTCTATGGAGGGTACCTAAATTAGTGATGTAATTGAATTTCTTGGATGGGTGTTACTCCCGGTTATCTCCTTTATTCTTGCTGTATATCTATTGTATTTGTTCAATCAGGATCATGATAAACGGAAATTGATTTTTGTGCTGGCCTTTTTTGCTACTTCGTTAAGTTTTTGTTATCCATTGGTTGAATATTTAGGTGTGAACACTGGTTTACTTGGTTATCGGTTTTTTGATTGGACAAGTGTTCCAATCATTATCGCAGTGTTTATCGCTGCAAATGACCATATCTTTAAACCAGAAAAATATACGTATATTCTTGAAATCTTTATTTTATGTTTTATCCTTTGTTTTATAATTCCCTTGTTTCCATTTGAATCCGCTTTTTTCTCAACCTATCTTCGAATGATAGTGGCTATCGAAATATTCATTACCTCATTGTATGGATTCATTAAAACAAGAAATGTATCCTATCTTCTCTTTCTTTTTGCCATCATGTCCTTATCCATTGGTGGAATGACACTTCTTGCAAACCAAAATAACATTGGAACCTTTGGTAATATGATTGGTCTGATTTTTCTCGGGCTCATCTTTTTTATTCCTCAGCAGCAAACCTATGGTGTTTCAACCTATTTTACATTGAAAAGAAAATTAGTTGAAACCAAAGCATTGCTACAAACTGCTATTGATCAATCACCTGCGGGGATTCTCATCGCTGATGCACCAGATGTAAAAATCAGAGTTGCAAATACCGCCGCGCTTTCCATCCGGGGTGCAAAAGCAAAATCTTTGATGAATATCTCCGTTGATAAACATGTGAAACAATGGCAGACATTTCATTTGGATGGAACTCCATATGATCCAGATAAACTTCCTCTTTCGCGTGCTGTACTAAACGGTGAACAGGTCACTGATGAAGAGGTGATTATTAAAGATGTTCGTGGTCAGAATCGATATGTCATTGCTAATGCTTCCCCCATAAGAGATGAGCAAGGGTTTGTGGTTGCTGGTATTGTAGTGTTCTATGATGTAACTGAACGGAAAAAAGCTGAAGAAGAATTACGAATTGCGCACAGGGAATTGAAGGAATTAAACAGAAACCTTGAAAAAATAGTTGAGGAAAGAACTAAAGAGATTCAACTGTTGTTGAAGCAGAAGGATCAGTTTGTCAATCAGCTTGGTCATGATCTGAAAAATCCTCTTGGACCGTTACTGAATCTTCTTCCATTGGTAGAAAAAAGGATTTCTGATGATGAAACCAAAGAAATCATGCAAATAATTAAAAGAAATGTAGAATACATCAAAAATCTTGTTCAAAAGACTTTGGAACTTGCGCGTTTGAATTCATCGAATGTGAAGTTCAATTTTAATGAACTTCATTTAACAGAGCTGATTGAAAAGGTTGTTGAGAATAATCGTTATCATTTTCAAAAAAATGGTGTGGAGATAATAAATGATATCCATGACCATATCGTGGTAAGAGCAGATGAATTGCGCATAGAAGAAGTATTGAATAATGTATTGAATAATGCTATGAAGTATTCACCTTGTGGTGGTACGGTTCATATGAGGGCAACTCCACTTGATGATTTCGTTCAAATTTCCGTTGAAGATCAAGGACAGGGAATGACAGAGGCGCAGTTGAGGCTTGTATTCAATGAATTTTATAAAGCTGATGAAAGTCGTCATAATTTTAATAGTAATGGTCTAGGAATGTCGATCTGTAAACGGATTATTGAAAAACATGGTGGAACCATTTGGGTGGAAAGCGAAGGGATCGATAAAGGTTCAATATTTTATTTTACCCTCCCATTGATTCGTTTTGATCAGAGAAAAAGAATGCATAAATCTTACGAACAAACCACTCAGGAAATTGATGCAATCATAAATACTTTCTAATTTTGATGATAGCCTTCTTTGATTCAAACGAATTGGTATTACTTTCACTGATGCATATAGTGGATATTTATAGAGAATTAACCGTTAATATATATGAAACGAGATGGATTAAATAGGAAAGAAGCCAGAGAGGACATCCACCATCGCTTTTTCCCCCTGT
>CAZQMI010000093.1:0-9484 GCA_964594475.1 uncultured Thermoplasmatales archaeon | reverse complement strand
TTACTTCTGTTATTAAATGTCACCCCCCACAAAATAGAACACCAAAATCATATGAATTGAGGACCTGTATTAACAGATGGATGGATAAACAGATAAATCTGATTGATCCTGATTATATTATTCTTCTCGGTCGTGTTGCACTACAAGCGATGACAGGGAAGAAAAAGGTAGCATCCAACCACGGTAAAATCATCACTCAAAATAATAATAATAATTATTTTATATCCTATCATCCAGCAGCTGGTTTACGAAATCCAAAATTAAAAAAAGCTTTATTCGATGATTTCAAATCATTAAAAAAAATATTAGATAATTATTGATAAAAGTGATTTCTTGTCGTAGCCAATTTCTTTGTTGAGCAAAAACTAAAACGTCTAAGCTAAAATATATCAATAAATAATAAGATGAATAGTTAATTTACTTAGAGGTGTTGACTCTGATTATAAGGATATTAGGTACACGTGGGGAAATAGAATCATCTCGACCATATCATTCACATCATACAGGGTTGTTGATTGACAACCAATTCCTTTTTGATCTTGGAGAAGAAGAATTTCTATCATATGATCCACAGTCTATTTTTATCACGCATCTACATCCGGATCATGCATTTTTTGTCAGGGATTCTTTTAAAAAAACGGTACAATTTTCAGTTCCGATTTATGCTCCAGAAAAATATAAGGATAATCCCGAAATAAAAAAAGTAAAGGACGAACTAAATATAAATTCCTATTCAATCCGATCAATTCCAACACATCATAGTAAAAAAGTTGAATCATGTTCATATCTGATTTCAAAGGACGATCAATGTGTTCTTTATACTGGTGATCTCATCTGGATTAATAAACAATATCATCATTTGTTTGAATGTGTTGATCTCGTTATTACTGAGGCTAGTTTTATACGAAAGGATGGTAGAATACGACGAGATAAAAAAACAGGAAAAATCTATGGGCATTCCGGTATTCCACGTTTGATTTCATTATTTAGTGATCATACGGACCATATCCTTTTCATTCATTTTGGTGAGTGGTTTTATGAGGATATATCCAAGGCTAGAAGGAAACTAAAAAAACTTGGAAGAAAACACGATGTTTCTGTCATTGTTGGTTATGATGGATTATCGATTGATACAAAAGCTTTGACTGTGTAATGTTTTCGATGTATAATCAATATGATTTCAATACCATTTTAAGTTATTTTTATTAAAAATGAGCAAAATGTTCCTAAGATGAGGTAAAAAATGATTCGAACGATTACAAATTTAGAAAATAGTATTCACAAAACGAATGAGTGGATAAATGATATCGATGAACGATTAGACTGGGATGACGAGAAAAAATCATTTCATGCATTGGAAGGGACCTTGCATCTGCTCAGAGACTTGATGACAGTTGAAGAAGCAACTGATTTTGGTTCTCAATTACCATTAGTTCTTAGAGGCACCTATTTTACGAATTGGAATCCGGCAAAAACACCAATACGAATAGATAAATCAACATTTGTTAGCCGGGTACATGCTCATCTTAATAACGATCCTGATGTTGAGCCAAACATACTTGTTCGAAGCATACTTCAGTTTCTTAGCAAAAAAATAACTGATGGTGAAATAAGTGACATCAAGGCACAGCTTCCTAAAGATATTCAAGATTTTTGGAAAACATAATATTTCTTAAATAAATAACACAGTATATTATTTCCAAATAGTATTTAGATAAGACCTAAAAGCCATTATTTTTTCATTTTAACAAGTATATGGCCTTAAAAAGAGAATGTTTCATGAATAATAATAGTAATTGAATTATATTTTAGTTATACTTTTATTTAATGAAATAATTGTTTCTAGAGTTGATTGAAAATGAAGAGAAAAATTGGAATTATCGCTGTTGGAATAATATTGCTTTTCATAAGTCAGGCATTCAATCCAGCAGCAGCAATGAAAACAAAAAGAGATGAAAACAAAAACATGTTGGTTGATATATCCTATATGATGAAAGATGGCACTCTTTTATTGGATACTATACAATTAACCAAAAATGAGTATGAAAAGATGAAAAATGGTTTTATTAATATCTTTGAAAATATGAATTCACAATTGAAATTAGAAACAGTTAAAGAATTGATAACCAAATTAGATTTATTCAACAATCGACCAGTTCTTCGTAGATTTATCATCCAGCTCTTTAGTAATATGCAACGAGACAGACGGCCACTTGCATTAAGTTATGGGTCTTGTAATTATTTCCTTCCAATGGACAAAAATAAAATCAAAATGAGGAATCGATTGTGTTTTTGGAATTATAATGGTATTTCTGGTATGCAACCCAAGACCTATATTCTTCAATCAAACTACGATGAATTTGATATCTATGAAGGCAGACAAATGGGATTTATGACCGGATTTTTGGGACTTTATATGAAATTAAGAGATCGTGAATCTAATATGTGCAGAACCTTTTTTATGGGGAGTCCTCGTCATATTAGAGGAATGGTCTATTAAGAACATTTATCTGAGTTGGTAATATTGCCATATGTTTGATTCACATGATTATTATGCTATGTGGAATCTAATTACTCTAGAATTTACCTTGGAGAAATGGCAAAAAATTCTTCATTTTTTACATTGGTTTCTATGCTTTTATCCGCATGCAGAAAGATTGATCGTTAATTGAAGAATACATTGGCAAATACAATACATATGATTGATTTATTCCAGTTGGTAATTGATTTTTGGTTTTTTTCATTAAGACCTAATTAAGCATATATTGATGATTTAATATCAATAATGCATGATCGATTGATTTCTCATTTTATAATGGTGTAATCTATAATTTTGTTCAATTTATTCAACTTATTACTTTTTTTAGGATATTGTCAAATATGTTTTTTTGATTGTAAATACATAAATGCTCTTTTGGTTTTTTTAAATATCATAGCAAATTCTCCGAGTATACATTCATGAAATTCTATTTGAAATCTAAAGCTGTTTGTTATTTATATTTGAACTAAAATTACATTATCATTTAATATATTAATTTTGGTGCATAAATAGGATGATAGAAAATGGTAAAACAATTTGATTGCAAAATGTGTGACGCTTCCTTAACCGGGGAAAGTACTGATGAAGTAGTAGAAAAAATTAAGCAACATGGAAAAGAAGCCCATGGAATCAAAGAAATGAGTGCAGAGGATTTAGGAAAAAGAAGAGAAATGATTAGGGAAGTATAATCTTGCGTTCCTTAATCTTTTTGTAGTAATTTATCATTTCTGCGGATTTGATTATGAAGGAATGTTTAAATTGTGGAGCGAAACTCAGAGGTAATCATATTAAATGTCCAGAATGTAATGCTTCTCTTGATGTTAAACTGCAATATATTTGTACGAATTGTGAACATTCTTTTTTTGGGAAAAGATCAATATGTCCTCAATGTGGGAGTAATAAGATATATAGGAAATCTGAATATTTATAAGAGCAGTATTTAAAAATAATAATATTTATCATAATTAACACCTCCATTCTTCATCTCGAACTATTTCTTATTTGAATTCAATTTATATTTAAGTCATGATTATAAGTTTATATTTTTTCGTTTTTATGGAAGGTAATATAAAATGAACAAGAATCTATTGATAAAATCATTATGTATTGTTGTTGCGATAATCTTTGTGTATCCAACAGCCATTGCTCACATGAATAATTCTTCAGAAATTGAATCTGATAAAACAGTGTCAATTTGTTATAATTCATTTAATAAAGCTGAAGGAAGATTAACAGAAAAAAAAATCACTGAAATAACTCTTAGCGAGGCAGAACGGATTAAAAATAAACTTATTGAAATTGAGAACCAATATCATGGAAGAGAAAAAATTCGACGTCAAATAGATCTTTTCTGGAACAGTGGGTTAATTTCAGGTGAAAAACAGTATGATAGTCTTATTTCTTTAGTAGATAGATTTGAAAATAAATATAAATCATATGAATCGAATCAGCCTCAAACATTACAACAAGATAGCAGTGGCTATATTTTCTCTGGTCCTTCAATTGAAACATCATTAACGATCGGTGGTCAAACCTATCAATTACAACGATTTATAGGTGATGTATTAGAATACTATTTTGATATTGAGTTATTTGATTATCAGGATAATGATACATTGAATGGAACTCATTTTCATTCATCTGCATATAGTGGCCCAGTATTTGTTGGTATTAGTCCTGCATCTGCCTTTATCACTACGCTTGGTGTGAGATTTCAAGGCCCTTCGTTTGTTTATTCGCCTTTTGTCACAATCAGAGTTCTCTTCGGTGGGGCTCATTTAAGTGCTAAAATTTACGAATGTGTTAATCCCATTACTGTTTTCGATTGGCATTTGAATGCAGCGCTCATGGGAGTGCTGGTGTATCAATCAAATGTCATCCCTGATTTCTTGCCCTAGTTCATCTTTATATCAGGTGTGATAAGTTGCTATAAAATCATCATCTATTTTTGATGATGTATGGTTTTACGAAAGAAATTACGGGCTTAGCTGAGTAGACTAAAGGAATAATGAGAGCACTGCTATTTTAATTCCATTTAATTTCACATAAAATTATTTTACGTATTGTGCCTAAATCGAAGTAATCTTGCATTGATCGCAACGATAATAGTACTCACAGACATCAATGCTGCTCCTACTGCAGGTGAAATAAGTATTCCCTGATGTAATAACAATCCAGCTGCAAGTGGTATTGCGATAACATTATATCCAGTTGCCCAAAACAGGTTTTGTATCATTTTTTTATGAGTGAGCTTACCAAAATCAATAAGTGCTATTACATCCTCTGGATTGCTATTGACTAAAATGATATCAGCTGTTTCTGCGGCAATATCTGTTCCAGATCCAATAGCAATACCCACATCGGCCTGTGCAAGTGCTGGTGCATCATTGACACCATCTCCAGTCATAGCCACAAATTTACCTTCAGATTGCATCTCCTTTACTTTTTGCTGTTTTTCCTCAGGTAGAATTTCACCAATGAATCCATCCAATTGAAGTTCTTCAGATACTTTTTCCGCAATTTGTTTAGTATCACCAGTAAGCATCCAAACGGTAATGGCTTGCTTTTTTAACTTTTTGACTGCTTCATATGACTCTTCTCTGATTTCATCAGCTAAATCAATTATCCCAATAGGATGATCATTTATCAAAACAAAAACGGTTGTCTCGTCGTCACTTTTTTGCCTATCATCAATGTCAATATTGTTTTTCTTTAGATATCCTGGGCTTACGATTTTTATTGAATCTGAATTAATTTTGCCTGTTATTCCTTCTCCTTTTAGGTTTGTGACCTTAGTTACCTCATCTAATGGAATTTCTTCTTCCTCAGCTTTGGTTATAATTCCATCTGCGATTGGATGTTCTGATTGTTTTTCTATGGATGCAGCAATCCTTATGATATCTTTATCATCATATGAATCATCAATTGAAGTTATTGAAGTCACAGCGAATGTACCTTTTGTTAATGTCCCTGTTTTATCAAATAGAACAGTAGTAATTTTTCGTGCGCTTTCAAATGAGGACCGATTCCGAATGAGCAAGCCTTTTTTTGCTGAAAGTGTTGTTGAAATGGCAACAACTAACGGAATCGCAAGGCCTAGGGCATGTGGACAGGTAATGACCATCACTGTCGCCATTCGTTCAATTGAAAAAACAAAGGATTGACCAAGTAGCAACCAGATGATGAAGGTCAATGATCCCACTGATAGGGATATGATGGTAAGAACGAATGCTGCTTTATCTGCAAGAAGCTGTGTTTTTGATTTTGATTCCTGTGCCTGACTTACCAGGTTAATAACCTTTGATAAATAGGAATCCTCACCTGTCTTCTCAACTTTTATCTCAATTGAGTTGTTACCATTGATTGATCCGCCGATAACTGTATCATTCTGCTGTTTTGATACCGGTTTTGATTCACCGGTGAGCATTGCCTCATTAATAGAACTGCTTCCCTTAACGATTACTCCATCAGAGGGTATTTTTTCCCCCGGTTTCACTAGTAATCGATCACCTTTTTCGATTTTACTGAGTTCTACTTCTTCAGATTCTCCATTTTGTATCCGATGTGCGGTATGCGGCATGAGTTCTGCTAGCTTTTCAAGAGCATTTGATGCACCCATAACCGATTTCATTTCAATGTAATGACCAAGTAGCATCACATCGATGAGGGTTGCTAATTCCCAAAAAAAGAATTTACCAGGTAATCCAAAAACAACGGCTGAACTATATAAATAAGCAACTGAGATGGCTACTGCAATAAGTGTCATCATTCCAGGAGATCTATCAGATAACTCGGTGACAATTCCTTTGAGAAAAGGCCATCCGCCATAAAAAAACACACCTGTTGAAAGGAGAAATAGAACAATATTAGATCCATAAAAAGTATATTCAACACCAAAATAACTCTGTATTAATGGTGATAACAGAAGAATGGGAATGGTAAGTATGATAGAGGCGATGAATCTTTTTTTAAATTCCTCCATCATCATTTCATGATGATTTCCTGAATCATTCTTTTCATCTGTATGATTTTTTTCTTTCATGTGGTCTCAAAAAGAATTCTTATTTAATTATCTTTCATATATTTCCGAGATGAATCTGTTTCAATCCATGTTTTTCCCCGAGTTGCCTTGCTTTATGTAAGGTTTCAGATGGCGTTGGTGAAATATCTTTATATTTATAATCTGGGTAAAACCGGGATATATGCCAAGGTATATCAGTACTAATCGATGAGATAAATTCTGCGATATCAGATAATTCTTTTTCAGAATCATTTTGATTAGGGACGATTAAAGTAGTAATCTCAATCCATATACCTTTCTGTTTCATATAATGAATTGTATCTAAAACTGGTTGAAGACTTGCTTCACACATTTTATTATAAAAATCATTACTATAACTTTTCAAATCAATATTAGCTGCGTCAAGATATGGTGCGATTTTATCTATTGCTTCTAAAGTCATGTATCCATTAGTGACAAAGACGTTTTTCAATCCTTTCTCATGGGCAAGAGTTGCGGTATCATAAGCATATTCATAAAAAATAGTTGGTTCGGTGTAAGTGTATGAAATACTTTGACAATCATGTTGATTTGCTGCATTGATGATCTGATCCGGTTTTTTATTTTCAGTCCAAATAGGGTTATTTTTCTTTGCGGTAAATTGCGATATTTGCCAATTCTGACAAAAATCACAATGAAAATTACAACCCGGCGTGCCAATAGAGTATGTTGAAGAGCCTGGAAGAAAATGATATAATGGTTTTTTTTCGATTGGATCGGTTTGTTCAGCAATAAGTTTTCCATATACGTGGGTGTAGAGTTTTCCATCGATGTTTTGTCTTACATTGCAAAATCCAAATGCTGATTTGGAGATATGACAGTGATGGTTACAAAGAAAACAATGTACCTTTTCTTGATCTAATTGCTCATATAATAAAGCTTCATTTTGCATACCTAGTAATACTCCTCACTCTATGTTCATTATTGTATTAAGCAATATTTAAATCGCTTCTATGACTAAAAAGAATAAATAATAGTGATGATTCCAATTGTTAAATGATGATTTTTTCATTTCGAGTAGATTCTAACTTGTTGTATACCTTGTATATTGCTGATATCTGATTCAACGATTTTCTTTATATCCTCCTCTGAATCTGCCTCGATTTTAGCGATAACATTATAGTTTTCAAAGAGTGGATCCGCCATGGCTGTATGTTCTACAATTGATGGTTCGATTTCTGTTATATTTGGATGTTTTTTTAGAATATGTTCTACTTCTCTTTCGTCAACATCAATAGTATTGATGAGAATATAGTTTGAAACCATATTTTTCCTTCCTTACATTTTTAATTAATATTATTTGTTTATTCGTTTGTTTTTGTGATGATTTTTTTGTAGTTATATGAGGTTGGGAAGATATCTATGATATATGGTGTTTTTTACTGGATGAGTTGGAACAATATTCGATCGTAGATTACTTCTATTGTGAAACATCATTATTATTGCCATCACAATGAGATTCATTAAATTATGGTATAGATATATAACGATAGAATGAGTTAATATCACCTTAAAATCAATTGAAAATGTTATTATTTACCATTTAAAATTGCTTAGTTTGTTTAAGAAGATAATAGTTATCAATAATAATAAGAGAAAAAATAAAGAGAGAGACTTTTTTTTAGATAGATTTTACGATGAAGAACTGTCTATAACAGTTTAAAGACAGTTATTTCCCGGGTTTCTGAATTTCCCGTGTAATCATTTGCGGTTACGGAAATAACATTTTTTCCAAAGGTTCCAATATCCCAAAGCCAGGTATATGGTGGGATAATGACTTCTTCTTTCATATCGCCATTTACCGCAAAAGTAACATTTCTTAGACCAGATTCATCATCAGTTGCAGAGGCTTTTATGGTAAGATCGCCTAGGATGATAGTACTTTGTAAGGAAATGATCATATTGTCATTAATATAAAGGCCCTGAGACGGTTTTTCAATGGTCAGTGTTGGATTGATATTTTCATCCTCAATTGTTATTTCAGCTGTGACTATATCTTGATTTTGTTGATACAGTTGGGAATCAGTAACATTTACTGTTATTGTATAGGTTCCAGCGTTTTTGTAAATATGTGTGGGTTGCTGTAAAAATGATATTTCTGATCCATCTCCGAAATCCCATTCAAATGAATATGGTTTTTCTCCACCAGTTGCTGTTGCGTTAAATGTTATCGGTGTATTGATATATCCCTGATATGGTCCGTTAAATATAGCTGTAAGATTTTCATTTTGTGTTACTGTTTCATTTGTTAATGGCGTGTTTATATTGAATTGACCAATGGTTAATGGCGTCACTGCTGCTCCAATAAGAAATACTACTATTACTGGTATTGTTTTATTCATTCTTTATTTCCACCTTTTAGATAGATTACTATAAGGAAAATATAAAAAAATAACTAGAAAATAACTTAAATTGACCTTAAAAATACCTTTTACATTAATTTAAATATCTTTTTTCATTTTGTAGTTTTTATCACTCTATATTTTACGTTGTATTACAATCAAACTTTACATAAATCAGAATTAAATTTTAGTCATAATTTAATAGCAATACGAAATTAAGAACTTTAAAAAAAGGAGATTTAGAGTATGAAAGTCATCATTGATCAAAAAGGATGTATTGAATGCGGTGCGTGTGAAGATAATTGCTCTGATGTGTTTGTGATTGAGGATAATGGTAAGGCAGCCGTTGTTAAAGAATTTAGAACAAATGGTCCCTCTGTTGGTGAGGTAAAAGAAGACTTTCGAACATGTGCTGAAGAAGCAGCTGAGGAGTGTCCAGTCGATGTTATTCAGGAAAATAGCGTTTTTTTTTTGGATTAATTATACTAATCTTTTTTATTTTAACATAATCCAGAAAAATCTTTTGTACTTTATCCTTAATAT
>CAZQMI010000092.1:7515-9852 GCA_964594475.1 uncultured Thermoplasmatales archaeon | reverse complement strand
AATTGAAATGTGGTGATGTTACATATGATCCCGGTGGAGGAGGGATTAATGTATCAAGAGCAATTAAGATCCTTGGTGGAAAAACAAAAGCATTTTTTCCCGCAGGTGGATGTACTGGTGATTTACTTGAATCATTATTGAAAAAGGAAAATATCGAGTATGTACGGATACCAATTGATGGCTTATCAAGGGTTAACATCCATGTGTTAGAAAGATCAACCAATAGACAGTACCGTTTTAATATGCCAGGAACCACGTTACATGAAGGTGAATGGAAACATATGCTTCAAACCCTGTTTGATTTCACCCCTCATCCTGATTATGTTGTAGCAAGTGGTAGCCTTCCCCCGAATATACCAACTGATTTCTATGCAAAGATAGCAAAGGAAACAAACAATATTGGTGGAAAATTCATCCTAGATACTTCTGGTGAGCCATTACGAAAAGCCCTTGATGAAGGGGTGTTTTTAATTAAACCAAATCTTGATGAATTCACTTCTTTAATTGGGGAAGAACTACGTAATGAACACCAAATCGTTACTGCTGCAAAACAGATGATTGATGATGGAAAATGTGATGTCATTGTAAACTCTACAGGTGCAGCAGGAACACTTTATATCTCAAAACATAAAGCAAATCATATCTATGCACCACTGGTGCCAATTAATAGTAGAATCGGTGCGGGTGATAGCATGGTTGCAGGGATTACTTTGAAATTAGCAAGAGATGAATCAATTGATCAGGCGATCAGATATGGAGTTGCTGCTGGTACAGCTGCTGTTATGACTCCTGGAACTGAGCTCTGTAGAAGGGATGATACTGAACAGTTATTTAAAGAGCTTGTTGAAAAATCATATGAGGAGTGATCTTATGCCTGAATTACCTGATGTAGAGGTGTTTAAACGTTATGTTGACGCAACGTCACTTCATAAAAAAATCTCCGATATTAGGCTATCATCAAAAAAGATGCTTGATCAGATATCTTCAAATGATCTGAGGGATGCATTGCTGAATCATTCATTTTCAGATACATTTAGACATGGAAAATATCTCTTTATTCATAATGATGATGAACAATGGTTGGTTCTTCATTTTGGAATGACCGGTTTTGTGAAATACTTTAAAGATACACAAGATCAACCATCTCACACAAGATTGCTGCTTTCTTTTAAGAATTCATATCATTTTGCGGTTCATAGTCAACGATTACTTGGCAAAATAAGTATTACAGATAGTAAACAGGAATATATTCAGCGTCAAGATCTAGGTGATGATGCACTGCGTATTTCTCTGTCTGATTTTATTGATCTCTTACATGATCGAAGAGGGATGGTGAAATCAACATTGATGAATCAATCAATTATTGCCGGAATTGGAAATATTTATGCTGATGAAATTTGTTTTCAAACTGGGATTCATCCAAAAACTAAGATGAATCATCTAGAAAAGAATGTATTGGAACAGTTGTATCATGACATGAATCATATTTTCGATGTTGCAGTTGATGCAAAAGTGAATGTAGAGCAGTTTCCTGATTCTTTTATCATTCCCAAACGATTGAAAAATGGAATCTGCCCTAAATGTGAACAACCATTACGGACGATTAAGGTGAATAATAGAACTACGTATTTCTGTCCGGTTCATCAACAGAAGCGATAATTATGAGGTTGATTATATGAAGATTAATTTAGGAACGTCAGGGTGGTATTATGAAGACTGGGTTGATGCTTTCTATCCTGAGAAGATGGAAAAAAGTGATTGGTTGAGCTATTATGCTGATAGATTTAACACCGTTGAAGTGAATGCATCGTTTTACCGATTGCCCTTTGAAAACATGGTAAAGGGCTGGAAAAGGAAAACTCCTGATGATTTTTTGTTAACTTTTAAAGGTAGTAAAGTAGTGACACATCGGAAAAAACTCAATGATGTTAAAGACTATCTAGATCGGTTTTTTTCCCGTGTTAAACTCGCTGAAAAAATTGGTGTGATATTATGGCAGTTACCTCCCAATATTAAAAAAGATTTAAGCCGTCTTGAACAGTTTCTAGCTCTTCTTGACTCGGATTTAAGACAGTGTGTTGAGTTTCGTCATGACAGCTGGTTTGAACAGGATACATATGATTTGTTAGAAAAGTACGATGTTGGATTCTGCATGATTAGTGCTCCAAATCTTCCTTCACCACTTCGAGTTACTTCTGATTTTGCCTATATTAGATGGCATGGATTGGATGATTGGTACAAATATGATTATTCAAAGCAAGAATTATCCAAATGGGCTGATGTTATAAAGAATCTTGAAGTTGATGAGGTATTTGGATATTTTAATAATGATTACCA
>CAZQMI010000092.1:0-7505 GCA_964594475.1 uncultured Thermoplasmatales archaeon | reverse complement strand
TGCTCCGAAGAATTGTTCACAGTTATTAGAATTATTAAAATAATCAATTATGAATAATTGAAGTTATTTTTAAATTGATTTTGAATTGTTATTGGGTTATAATTTAATGATATCCACTTTTTTTATTATGTGATTAGTTTCGATGACCAATGATACTGTTCAGATATTAAAAGCAACCATTGATAATCCCTTATCACGTTATTTTCTTTCAAAACTGGGATATTGTGAAGTATTTGAACAAGAAAGGATTGAAGTCGCTCTTGATTTATATGCTGGGAAAAGAGAAACTTCCTGTCTTCGTTGTTCAATCGCTGAATCAATATTAGCAATGATTGTAGGAATGGGTGGAAGAATATTTGGTGTTGATATTACTGATTTAAAGAGACAATTCAGAAATCCTTATTGGAAAAAAGGATTAATTAATGTTCTTTCTGGAATCGAACGATTTGGAGTCAAAAAACCATTTGTTCCGGGGGCACCATTCCTCGTGGTTTGGGATATTACTAACAAATGTAATTTGAATTTTAAACATTGTTATGCAGATGCAGGAGATCAACTGAATAATGAATTGACCACCCAGCAGATAAAAAGAGTTATTGATAACCTTGAGCAGGCTTCTGTACCAATCATTTCTTTTTCTGGTGGTGAACCGT
The DNA here is from genome assembly GCA_964594475.1 of uncultured Thermoplasmatales archaeon. GTDB lineage: Archaea > Thermoplasmatota > E2 > DHVEG-1 > DHVEG-1 > EX4572-165. The sequence goes on along the minus strand of CAZQMI010000092.1, from coordinate 6,852 downwards.
TAGTTCGTGATGATATCTTCGAATTAACTAGATATGCATCTGATAAAGGTATTTATGTTGGTCTTGCAACCAATGGAACTCGGATTACAAAAAATAAGGCAAGGCAGATGAAAGATGCTGGAATTAATTTTGTACAGATCAGTGTTGATGGGTCAACTGCTGATTCTCATGACTCATTTAGAGGATTGACTGGTATGTTTGACAAATCAATTGAAGGAATCAAGAACTGTGTTGAACAGGATTTTTTTGTCAATATTTCAACAGTAGCAACAAAACATAATGTTTCTGAAATACCTGAAATCATTTCACTATGTAATGATTTAAACGTGAAATGGTTCATGTTATACAATTTTGTTCCAGTAGGTCGTGACGAATCTATTATAACTACAGATTTATCTCCAGATCAACGGGAGAACTTATTAGTGTATTTATATGAAGGCCTTAATGATGATGATATTGATGTTGATTTGTTATCAACAGCACCTCAGTTCGCCAGGGTAGCCCTGGAACATGAATTAACCCAAAATGAAAAAATGGTTCCCACTCATTTTTTGAATTCAACGTACTCAGGACAATTATTTCGTTTAGCCGAATTTATTGGTGGCTGTGGTTGTGGACGTTTTTACTGTGCAGTTAGATCAAATGGTGATATTGAACCATGTGTTTTTTTCCCGTTGAAGATAGGAAATATATTTACAGATGATTTTTCAGATTTATGGCAGAATCATTTGGTCTTACAAGATCTTCGTAACCGAGAAAAATTAGAAGGGACATGTGGTGTTTGTCACTTTAAACATTTTTGTGGTGGATGCAGAGCGAGAGCATATGGATATACGGGGAATTATCTTGCTTCAGATCCAGGTTGCATGAGAAATAAAAAAGATCACAGAAATATTGCTCAGAAAGCATTGACGTAGTTTTGATAATCTATGAAAAATAAGGAAATTGCTACAATCTTTAATGAAATAGCAGATCTTTACGAGATGCAGGATGTAGATTTTAAACCAAGAGCTTATCGAAAGGCGGCGCAGAATATTGAAAGCCTTGGTACGGATATTGAGGAAATGTATGATGATGAAAAACTGAAAGATATTCCTGGAGTTGGGAATAGTATTGCCGAGGAAATTGAGGAGTTTATTGAAACTGGAAAGGTGAAACGTCTAGAGGAATTAAAAGAGGACATACCAGTTGATTTAAGGAGTCTTACTGCTGTTGAAACTCTTGGTCCCAAAAAGATAAAGATTTTATATAAAGAATTGAAAATCAAAACACTGGATGACTTGGAAAAAGCTGCAAAACAAGGAAAGATCAGAGATATTGAAGGCTTTGGGGCAAAAACAGAAGAAAATATTTTGGAAAACATAGCTTTTGCTCGAAAGAAAGGAAAACGGTTTTTACTTGGCTATGTTCTTCCTGAAGCAAAGGAGATATTAAATGAGCTGAAAGATGAAGTGGAAACCATTGAACTTGCTGGTTCACTACGGCGGATGAAAGAAACCATTGGTGATGTGGATATCCTTGCAGTATCATCTAGTCCTAAACAGGTTATGGATTATTTCACCAATTTGGATAGAGTTGAAAAGGTTATTTCTAAGGGTGATACCAAATCAACCGTACGAGTGTATGGTGGTCTTCAAGTTGATTTACGGATCGTTAAAAAAGAAAGCTTTGGGTCTGCACTTCAATATTTTACCGGATCGAAGGATCATAACGTGAAACTACGAAAGATTGCCCAGAAAAAAAACTTGAAACTTAATGAATATGGTCTTTTTAAAAACGATTCAAGACGAGCAGGCAAATCTGAAAAAGAAGTCTATAAGGCATTAGATTTGGATTTGATCCCTGCAGAGCTCCGAGAAAACAATGGAGAGATAGATGCAGCAAAAAAAGGATCCCTGCCTGATTTGATATCCTATGAAGATGTCAACGGTGATCTTCAAATGCATTCAACCTGGAGTGATGGTAGTAATACCATTGAGGAGATGGTGAATGAAGCACGATCCATTGGCCATTCATTCATTGCATTTACTGATCATGTTGGTACGTTGAAAATTGCGGGTGGGATGGATAATGAGGATTGGAAGAAGCAGGGTAAAGAAATTGAAAAGGTTCAGAAGAAATATGATGATATTCATATTTTTCATGGATTGGAAGCAAACGTGAAGAAAAATGGTGAAATGGATGTTTCTAATTCTTTTATGAAGGAAGCAGATGTGGTGCTTGCTAGTATTCATTCTTCTTTTCGAATGCCAAAAAAAGAGATGACTGAAAGAGTGTTAGGTGCAATTGAAAATGAATTTGTTCATATTTTATCTCATCCTACTGGCCGTAAAATTCAGAAAAAAGAAGCGATTAACATGGACATGGATAAAGTGTTTGATGCAGCAAAGGAAAATGATGTAGCTATTGAAATCAATGCATATCCTGAACGATTGGATTTAAATGACGTTCTTGTTCGACAAGCAGTTGACCAAAAGGTAAGACTTTCTATTGGAACAGATTCCCATCGGAGAGATCATTTACGATATTATGAACTAGGAATTGCAGTTGCTCGAAGAGGATGGGCTCAAAAAAAAGATATCATCAATACTATGACGGTAGCAGAGCTAAAAAAATTTTTGAATAGATAAAAAAAGATTTGATTTAAAGAAGGGAAAAAAAATGAATGGAATAAAAAATATTATGCAAACGGATTTTCCGAAAATAGAAGGAGACAAACCAATTTCAAAAGCGGCTTCTATGATGAAGGATGTTGAAGGAATCATTCTTTTAGTTGATGGAAAATATGATGGAGTGGTAAATAAACGGGATTTAGCAAAAACAAAGATTCCACCGAATACTAAAGCAAGGACATTTTTGAGTCATGTGGCAAAGGTTTCAGTAGATGAATCACTTGAGAAAACTGCTGCGTTAATGCTTGAAAGTGATTCCTATCTTCTTCCTGTATTTGATAAGAAGAAGTTAACTGGTGTTGTAACTGCAAGAGACATACTAAAACAGGCCGCTGAAACTGAATTTGGGGAAAAATCCATTGATGCATTCATTTCTCAACCAGTGATAAAAATCGAAGCTGATGAACCTGTCGCAAAAGCAATTAATATGTTTAACAAAAGAGATATTTCAAGATTACCAGTGTTTGAAGATAACCATCTTTCAGGAATCATCACTATTGATGATGTATTTCCAATTTTTATCCAATCTGAGCATCGTCAGGGTGGAGCGGGACAGTATGAGGACACATCAAAGTTTGGTGCATATATGGCTGATAAAAAAGAATATCTGGATTTACCAGTAAAAGGGTTGATGACAGCGGTGGTCTCTACTGTTCAACCTGATGAATCAATACGCAATGTTGTTGATACTATGTTCAAACGTGAATATCGGGGCGTACTTATTGGAAATGAAAAGTCCCTTGATGGTATTGTAACCAAAAAGGATCTACTGGAACCTCTGGCCACCACCATGGTAAGAGAACCTCTTGTAGTTCAATTCTCTGGAAAACTGGATAGGATTAAGGATTTTGAAAAGCAATGGCCAAGAGATGTGATTCATTCGAATTTTGAAAAATACCTTGATTATCTTGATAATGCTTTAATTACGGTTCGATTAAAACAACATGATGAGCAAAGCAAGGGTAAACATATTATTTTCTGTAATATGCGGCTGTCTTCTCCCCGCGGGATGTTTGTTGCCAAAGATGAAGGCTGGGGATATATGGATGCGATTAATAAATGTAGTGAGGCTATTGAACGGCAGATAGAAAAAAAGAAGGAACGGTAAGTAATGGTAGAATATTGGGTAAGTCATACTAAGAAACAAGAAGGTGAAATCACCAAAGTGAATGCATTTTTAAATACAATTGAGGGATTAAAGCATCCAAATTTGTTTAATAAAGAAGAAATCATTAAAAGCATTGAAGAGAACAATGATACTTGGTATACCTGTGTACTGCATGAAAAAAATAGTCACAATCGGATTTGGCAAAAAGGATCTCAAATTCATGTGATTAAAAAAGATGGGAAAAAATTTATACGCAGTAACCCTGACTTGGATAAAACAGACAACTTGGAAAAACTTCCCTCACTTAATGATGTTACAACAAACACCTTCTCATGATAGTATATTAATGGAAAATTGATAGAATCACATTTCACAGGTCCCTGATGTAGGACATCCACCGGCATATGTGGGTTCTACATTGACATAGTCTATCCCATTTTTTTCTTCACCCATGGTAAATACCTGATTTTTTTTAGTTCCATATCGATAGACAGTTATTCCCTTGCATTTTAACTGATGTGCTAAAATATAGATTTCTTTGATGTCATTGATAGTTGCATCAGCTGAAAGGTTAACTGTTTTGGAAACAGCATTATCGGTATACTCCTGAAATGCTGCTTGCATCTTTACATGAACTGCTGGATCAATATCAAGCGTGGTGACAAAGAGATCTTTCAAATCTTGAGGAAGTTCTTCAATTTCCTTTATAGAACCTGTTTTGGCTATTTTCTTTATTAGATCAATTGAGTAAAGATTTTTAATCCGTAGTTTTTGTTCAAAATAATCGTTTATCTCAAAGAATTTTGTCCCCTCCATAATATTTCTAATATATGCGATTCCAAAGAGCGGTTCAATGCCACTTGAACATCCTGCAATAGTACTAATAGATCCAGTTGGTGCAATAGTAGTCACAGTTGCATTACGCATGTTTTCAAAAGAATCTTGGAGGATGCTTTCTTTAAAATTTGGAAATGAACCCTTGATCATTGCCAATTCCATTGATTTATTTCTTGCCTCTGTTGTGATAAACCGCATCAATTTTTTTGCTAAATCAACCGCTTCCTTTGATTGATATGATATGGAGAGTTTGATTAAAAGATCTGCAAAACCCATGACACCTAATCCAATTTTTCGATTGTTCTTTGTTTTTTCTTCTATCGTTGCAATGGGATATTCATTGACATCAATGATGTTATCAAGAAAATGAACACCGATTCGAATGGTTTCTCGAAGTTTTTCCCAATCTACATCATTTTGATCTTTAAGAAGCATCTTTGATAGATTTATAGAACCAAGATTACAACTTTCATAGGGGAGTAATGGTACTTCTCCACAGGGATTTGTGGTTTCGATATTTCCTTGTTTTGGAGTAGGGTTATGCCGGTTGATTTCATCAATAAATATCAACCCTGGATCACCGGTTTTCCATGCTTGATGGCAAATTATATAAAATAGATTTTTTGCTGATATTGAACTTGTTTTCTTATTGGTTCGGGGGTTGATCAGATCTATTTTTTTATCTTGTCGTACTGCTTTCATGAAGGAATCAGTGACCGAAACAGATAAATTAAAGTTTTGAAAATCACCATCATTTTTTTTTAATTCAATAAACTGTTGAATGTCAGGATGATTGATTCGTAGGACTCCCATGTTTGCCCCTCGTCGGCGACCACCTTGTTTAATAACATCTGTGGTTGTATCAAAAACCCTCATAAATGATAGAGGTCCAGATGCTATTCCCTTTGTAGTACGAACAATATCTCCTTTTGGCCGAATCATTGAAAATGAAAAACCTGTTCCACCACCAGATTTGTGGATTAATGCCATGTTTTTAACTGTTTCAAAGATGGAGTCCAGAGAGTCATTAATGGGGAGAACAAAACAAGCAGAGAGCTGTTGAGGAGAATTAAGACCAGCATTCATCAGCGTTGGTGAATTTGGAAGAAAATCAAGATTCTTCATTACTGAGAAAAACTGTTCTTCTGTTTGATGTTCATCAAATTCTTCATATTGTTTATCTGCTTCAGCTACTTTTTTTGCTACTCTTTGGAAAAGTTGACTTGGTGTTTCTATGATTTTTCCTTTTTCATTTTTTGCTAGATACCGATCCTTTAACACTTTGATTGCAGTAATAGTTAATTTTAGATCATCTTGAACATCAAAAAAATGTTTTATCTCACGTTGTTCAGTGTGTTTCTGACGATATAAGATAAATGCTTTTGCAACATCGGCTAAATTGTGTTTGATCAGCGTTCGTTCAACGCTATCCTGAATTTGTTCTACGGATGGAATTTCTTTTTCCTGAATGATTGAATGAATATCTTTGATGACTTCACTTGTTAGCTCTGCTGCTAATTCTTTTTTGTGATTGGTTGCGTTTAAAGCTTTTTTTATTGCATTTTCTATTTTTGAGGCATGAAATGATACGATTTCGTTATTTCTCTTCTGAACTTTTTTAATATTCATAATATCATGATCAATACAGAAGTAAATCTTCATTGTTTATTAAGGATTACTTATTTAAAATAGTATCTTAAATTTATTTCAATTTAACATAATTATTTGTCTAAAGTAAAATTATTTTCAATCCTTTTTTTACCCAAAATGAAATTATATTTATTATGTTTCGATTAGATGTTAATTTAAATTGTTAAATACAATCAATGATATGTTAGTGAATGGTAATGAATAATGAAGATAAACTAAAAGAAATCTCGGATGAGATTAAAAAATGTAGACAGTGTCGTCTTTGGAAAAATCGACTGAAGGCAGTTCCAGGCGAGGGCTCATTTACTTCAGATCTCATTTTTATTGGCGAAGCCCCTGGAAAAAAAGAGGATCAAACGGGACGACCTTTTGTAGGAAGGGCAGGATCTTTATTCAACGAATTACTGGACTACTCAGATATAAAAAGAAAAAATGTATTTCTTACTTCTGTTATTAAATGTCACCCCCCACAAAATAGAATACCAAAATCATATGAATTGAGAACCTGTATTAACAGATGGATGGATAAACAGATAAATCTTATTGATCCAGATTATATTATTCTTCTCGGTCGTGTTGCACTAC
>CAZQMI010000091.1:0-9880 GCA_964594475.1 uncultured Thermoplasmatales archaeon | reverse complement strand
AATCCCGCTCATATCCGATGCATTCACCAAGATATCAACTGAACCAAACACCAAGGTAAATGGTAAAGACACACGTTTCTCATTAGATAGATACAACCCATCACGTGGTGCCTTAATCACCAGATCAGGAGCATGCTCATCCGATACCATCACTAGTAACGATTCAGACCAGTTACTCTCCCCATAGTTCTGATCCCGAGCCTTCACTCGTATCTGATGCGCACCAAGCCTATGAAATCCATGATTGATCTGACAGAGCTCACCAGATGCATACCAATCCGTCCATTCAACAGATGATCCATCATCCCAATCCCAGGCATATTGAACTTGATCACCCTCTGGATCAGTGGTACTTACTGAGAATTGAGCAATAGATCCTGAAAACGCCGTGGTATCCCCCGTTGGAGTTGAGGGTGTCATCGGAGGAGCCTGATAGGACAACACAATGGTGCTATATGCTCGTGCCGTGTTTCCATCATCATCTTCTATATCCAAGGCCACCGTGTAGGTGCCTTCTTCAGCAAAGGTATGGACTGGATTCATCAGGGAAGACGTGCTGCCATCATCAAAATTCCACTGATAGGAAACAATCTCTCCATCTGGATCCCATGAGTCAGCAGCGGAAAAAGGAACCGTGAAATTCACACCATTATAACTAGAAGGAGAAATCAATGGAATAGGATACCATTCATCCTTCACCTCAACTGGTATGGTCTTGGTGGAAACATACCCCTGTTGATCCATCACAGTTAAGCTAACCTCATAAGTATTCTCAGAAGCAAAAACATGCACCGGGTCTTCTTCATTGGATGTCATTCCATCCCCAAATTCCCATTTCCGATAGGTAATCATCCCTTCTGAGTTATCAGTAAACGAAATCATTTCACCAGTTCTAGGATACTGAGGTGTCCAGGAAAAATCAGCACCTGCTTCTTCAGCACCAGGAATCGAAACATAGGGATCACCAAATAACATGGTTGCATAAAACCCATGGAACATGTTCTCATCATCAATATGCCAGATATTATCCTCCTTTGAATCCTGCTGAGCCTCACCAATTCTTGAAATCTGTTCATAGGGTGAGAAAAGAGCATCGAAGAATTCACGGGCAATCCGGTTATCCGCACTATCATAATCCTGATTACTTCCATAGCCAAAACCAGTGTTCATAATCGCAGCAAACCCCCCTTTTTGCTCAATATTTACCCATTTCTCAGCAAAACATTCATCATGTCTATCTAATTGACCAGCATGACAGGCCTGGGTGTAAAACAAGCCATATTTACCGGCATTGTTCAGATCTTCAAGTTCAATACTTGACAGTTTCATCGCAGAAACAGAGGTTCCATGACCAACATGATTAATCAAACTCACTCCTTGATCGATGACGCTGATGATATCATCATCAACCCAGACCATGTCTCGTTCATAGAACTCATGGATCTGATATTGATCAGAAGGAATACCATAGGTTTCCATATCATAATCAGAACAAAAATCAATACAACGCTCTACATACCCAGCACCATATCCTCCAGGGCCAGACCAGACCTCTTCACCAGCTGATAACACTTTTCTAATATATGCATCATCATCCCAATCAGCCGCTTCAAAGGTAATTGTTTTCTCCACAAATGCGGAGACATCCCCAGCATCATCAACTGGTGCTCGACCAAGATAGATCTCTGCAGAAAGATCAATGCGATCCCCATTCACCCCATCAAACTCCTCACCCCAGAATTCATCACCATCATAATTATAGGTCCCATCCAAGCATTGGTAATACACATCAGATGGCAATCGATCTTCATAGAGTTGATTGATATCCTTCTCAGCACCATCAACATCATAAAGATAACGAATAGGAACCTGTTCAACATCACCTGCAAGTAAGACCCATTTGGTCTGATGATTATCATAGGCATCACGGATGAAATTCCTTATTTTTTCTTGATCATCCACTCCATCATATTCCATAGTGATTTCCTCAACTGTTTTTATCAAACAGCTGAGTCCTTGATCAATTCGATGATTGATAAGATCCTGCAAAGTGTAAGGATATGAACCATTATTGTTTTTCAATGCTTCTGAGGTGATAATCACATATTCATATGGTGGCAGTGAAGAATCAGTTAACGTCGATGAAGAGTCCTTTTGATAGGATTGCATTTCCTCCGGGTTCTCAACACATGATGTGATTTCAGAAGCATATTGCATCATGGGAGTAAAACCTGCTTCATTTGTCTTTGTTGTTTCAATGGTAAGCTTCATTTGTGTTGCATATCTGATTTGTTGCTCAGAATGAAGATATTGAACTGGATAAACAATCAAATACAAGATGGGAAAACCATGTTTATATTGCAGACCAATTTGGTTCACCTGATCAGAAGGATAATAGGAATTCTTCTCATAATTAATGGTATCTTTCATTTGTTCAGTTGTCTCTGTAATGCTGAATCGTTGGGAAATAGATCCATGTTTAATCAATGAAAGACGACCGTCCCTGAGAATACCTGTGTTAATAGGAGTAATCTGAATATCTTTTACCTCATGATCCTTAGGAAGTAGTATCCGCAATAATTTCTGAGGTACGACTGGTTTACCTAAAAGATTAGAGGACGAGAGATCAGGAAGATTAATTTTGGTAAACGTCTTATTCAATAGTTGAATAGACTGTAATACCGGACGATGAAAGCTGTACGTAAATGAAAGTGTTGCATCATAATCATTTTGTTCCTCTGCGTTTAGCGGAATGGAAAGTGGAAACAGCGATCCAATAAGTATAACAAAAACACTAAGGGTAAGTATATTGTTACGATTCATAACGTCTCACCTTAATTTATATTTATATAACTATAAATAATTTTTCATACAGCTGTTATCAGCTGAGATAATATGTAAAAAGAAAAAGGAAAAAAAAGAGGGAGAAAGTGTGTGTCCTTTTTAGAAGATAAAACAGGTTAACTGCATTTCTTCTGTTACTACTTCTCCATTGGTACTAACTGCTTTCACGGTGAGGCTGTGACTACCGAAGAGTTGTTGGTCCAACCGCCATCCATAGGGATGCTCTGAGTCAATCATGGCGGATGATCCATCAATGAGAAACTCAACATACTCAACCATAGCCGGATCACTGGTAAAAGACTCAAGATCAACCATGACATCAACTGGGCCGATGATTGTTGGGTTGCTCATACTAAATAGTTCCACACCGAATAGATACAACGCATTCTCTGGTTGATCCACGTCCATTACAAAGTTCACTGGTGAAACCTCAAAGCTTACTTGTTTCTGTGATTCTTGATTTCCAAGTTTATCAACGGCATAGAACTCAATGGTATGTTCTCCAAAATTACTAGCTCCATCAATGGAAAATGAATCACTGTATTCACCGAAACTACCGCCATCAAGCCGATACATGATTTTTTCCACTCCGGCACCAGGATCAGAAGCAGTTAATCGAACATCAACTGAACCAAAGAAGACATTGTTTGAACCTTGTCCATTGAACACCACATGACTGACTGGTGGTCCACCATCGACATTAACTGTCTTTTGTTTCTCAATCGTATTTCCTGCTTCGTCTACACCGATCACCGAGATCAGATGTTGACCTTCATTCACAGAGAACGCTCCAGTATAGGTAATCCATCCAGCTGCACCTACTTTATACATCGCGGTGTCAAAACCAGACATGGAATCTTCACCGTTTACGGAGATGGTTACTGAATCATCATACCATCCATTACTCATGGTTCCTTGAACATTTACAGTTATATCAGGAGGTGTTGTATCAATACCAAAGGTTTCAGAGACGGGTATTTCCTCATTGCCATAGTAATCAACGGAGTAGGCCTCCACCGTATGCATGCCTTCTCCACTAATGGGCACGAACTGATTCTCAGATGCGATATATTTCGTCCATTCGCCGCCATCGATACGGTAAAAGGTATCAATGACCTTGGTCCAATCAGTTGCCTCAAAGGAGACACGTTGTGTTGATCCATACCAAGTATTGCCAAGATCACCGAGTCCATGGTTAATAGTGGTTACCGGTGGAACGGTTTGATCTATTTTCACAATACAGGTTTCTGTTTCACTTGCTCCATCATCATCAGTAACGGTCAAGGTGACCTCATAGATCTTATCAGGTTGTGCAAATTCATGAGTGACATATCCACCCGTAGCTGTTGATCCATCATCAAAATCCCATTCATAGGAAACAATTTGACCGCCGTCACGGTCCTCTGAGAATCGGCCATCAAAACTGACTTCCAATTCATTGTCAACATATTCATCTGGGTTTATGACTGCTTTTGGTGGCCAGGTTTCCCGTACTTCAATGGTTTTGGTTCGGGTACTGTTCAATCCCCATTCACTAATCACATGAAGGGTTACCTCATACTCTCCTTCTGAATTATAGGTCCATTTTGGGTTTTTTCGTGTTGAATCGACTTTTCCATCACCATCAAAATCCCATGTTCGTTCAGCAACACTTCCTTCAGAAGTATCAGTAAATTCCAGTTCATCACCAAGATGTGGGAAACTTGTTCCATCATCGGATTCAAAATCAAAATTAGCAAATACCGCCATGTCAACATCTACCGGATTATCACCGCCACCGGTATTTGGCCAGTCAGGTGTGGTTACCCAAGCACAATCACGAGTTGCAACACCATTACAACCATAGGCAATGTTTCCAAAACCGTTGTATCCCCAGCCAGTTCCCCAGCTGTTTTTAATAATCCAATATCCACCGTTGAGGATGCTGTCATCATCAACCCAACCGCAGAGAAGAACACCATGGTTTGTGGTACCATAATCATCATTTTCATAGACATCATTCGGATCATGATTGGAAGACCAATAACTTCCCCAACCAGTTGCTAAGATATCAACTGAAAGAGGACCATAGGTCATAATCCAGGTTTTAAGCATTTGCCAATCACTTGGATTATCCTCAGATGTAGTGGTTGCTCCCCAATCTTCAATTTCAAATAATTTGTTGTCCGCTGCTGGTGGTGAGGTCATATAATCCCAGTCATCACATTTATCATCACAAGGGATGTAATCCACCGCTTGATATGGCATGCAGGATTCAATAGGACAACCATTTATACTATTTCCATATTGACCTGATGAGGTACTCTGTATATAATCAATAGCATCGCTCATCCATCCACCACTACATGATCCAGCTCCTCCTAAACAAGAGAGAATATATTGTTCAGAAAGATCAATATTCGTGTTTGGATTCCATGATGAAATATCAATAGCTGCCTCCATTGCACCTAGAGCTGAAAAAGCCCAGCAGCTTCCACAACTTGCTTGGTCCTTTGCTGGTGTGGTCCAGTCACCACCGAAATTCGTCCAACTGAATTGTGATGGTAGGCTATCAAAGCTCATGGTTGGTTGAGGGTTTGGGTCTAATTTTGCAAGTTGTTCATCTGTTTTTGGTGGAATATCGGTCATAACAGGAAAATTTCTGATTGTTTCATCTGCTTCTGTTGTGTCGTCTGCAATAGCAGGTATAGTTGCTAGAAAACCAGCACTTAGCACTATCGCACATAACACCGTAAAAAACTTTTCCATTTGTTTCTTTTTCATTTTAATAATGCCCCCTAAATTCAGAACACCAAATTTAGTTGTTTGTATATTTATGCACTATATTACTATATAATGATGCTGTCTTATTTAAATCTTTGGCTTTTTCCTTCTTCTGTGTAAAACTTCGACTTCTCAGGATGCCATATCATTAAAAAATATTCGTATTTGGATACATTGATGATCAAATTAAGAAAAAAAATGATTCATCTCCAATTTTTGATATAAAACCGTCAATATGATAAAAAAATAATTGAATGATTGGAATGAAAACTCAAACTTCCTAGCGTTGACGTTATCAAAAATAAGATGAAATGTCAAATAATCAATAATGGCTCTTCTCCAAATTTAGGTAGGGAAATCTAACGATTTCCTCCAATTAGGAGTAGAGGAAGAAAATTGTTGGTAATTCTTTGAAAAACAACAATCAATCATTGGTCATAATGGAGATTAATTCGAACTGGATCTTTGAATCATCTCTTTTGATGGTAATATACAAATGGAAATAGGGGTAAAAAGTCATTTTCTCGAAGAGAATACAACTACCTAAAAATGGAGAAGACTCTCAATAATTTAATTATTGAAAAAAATGTAGTGATATATAGAAAAAAAGAGAAAAGAGAGGGAAATGTATATTTCCCTTTTGTTTCGTGTTTTCTGTCGTCGTCGCTTAGAGCAATCCAAGACTGAAGACGGTTACCGTCATTTCATCTGGACTGGAGACTAGACCGTTGTTGTCCACTGCTCGTGCGGTGATGACCAGTGATCCGAAGTGCATTGCTCTGAATGTATATTCATATGGAGCAGATTCATCGAATCCACTGTCACCGTTGCTGAAGTCGAACAATACCTTGTTCACACCAGTTCCTGCATCAGAAGCATCAGCTGCAACGGGAACTTTTCCAATGCAGAAAGTACTGCTTCCAAGGCTTAGAACCTTGTTTCCAAGGAGATATATTCCGCCTTCTTCTGGTGAGGTCAGTGTCACGGTTGGTGGGCTGGTATCCACGGTGAAGGTAGATGATTTCGTTGGTTCTGTGTTACCGTTTTGATCAACGGACCAGTATTCAACCGTATGGGTTCCTTCATCAATAGTGAAAGGTCCACCATAGGTTTGTTGTTCTCCGCCGTCGATCTTATAGTAGGTTGCGGCAACTCCACTACCTTTGTTCAATGGATAGTCTACAGCGACAAGGGTTACCTGTGCGGTTTCGCTATCAAAGAAGATACTTGTTACTGGTGGTTCGGTTTCTGGTGGTCTTGGGAATTCTTTGACTTCCAATTTAAGATTGGTAATTGCCCAGCCTTCGCCAATTCCAGCTCCGTTACCATCGGATTCCAGTCTGAATCGGACATGAACGACCTTTCCATAGTATTCTTCTATGTTCCAGCGGTTGTCATCATCGATGTCACCAGTGAGATCTTCAAGTGTGACCCAACCACCGGTGCTATCGCCATAGTTGTCACCTGGTGTATGTGACCAGTATTCGACCCAAGTGGCTGATTCCATTGGGGTTCCTGGTTCCCAATCTGGACTGAATTCGATATAGATCTTTTCATTTACCAGATTGTAGGTCATCATCGCTTGAAGCACGATGTAGTTTGAACCAAGGATCTTATCTGGATCGTCACCTGTGAGATCTAAGGTGAATGCGATGGCATTGTCAAGACCAGCACCAGTTGATATATATCCACCGGGGATCAGGTTCTCTGATCGAATGGTGTAGATAGCATTGGTGCAGTCATCACATGGATCTTCATCATCCATTGGCATTGCGCCGTCTGGAAGGACACCATCAAAGATCTTCTCCCAGTATTGACCGCCATAGCTTGCTTCACAGGTCCATGGTGCGAATTCGCCACGTTCGAAGGTTTCAATGTATCCTTCATCCCATGGGAATGCCCAAATTGGATCACCAATGGTGAGTTCATCAATACCAGATGCACCTGGTTCGATACCAGCATCAATACCCCAGACACTTGGATAACCAAGAGATCCAACGGTGGTCCATGAATTAGTTGTACCCATGTCAAGCATCCATTGTCCTCGGGTATCGGTGTTGTCGGTATCAAATCCTGCTGGATAACCAGAGTAGCTGTACCATTCAACGATCACATAAGCACTACCGCTGTCTGGTAATGGTTGTGGTGTTCCAAGAGTGACTGTATCCCAGCCAGTGCCAGATGAAGTACCTGAGGCAATCGGGGTAAGACCAGCTATATCTGGAAGTGAGCCAGTAGCGTAGTAGAGGTTATATGGTTCAGCATAGAATCCATATTCATCACAACCGGTGCTGAAGCGTACATCAGTGAGATCATAATCGGTGAATCCAGCTAATTTCGCAGCATCGAGTTCAATGGCAGAAACCCATGGGCTTCCATCGGTCCACGCAAGTGCGTTATCTGTGTATCCATCGTTGTAGGTCAGCCATTCATCGGCAAACGTTGAGGAATCGTTGTCATCGGTGACATTGAAGATCATGATATCATCAATAAACCAGCCTTCATCGACTCCAGATCCATCTGAAACCATTCTGAAACAGAGCTTGGTTGTACCAGCTGGAAGATCTGCTTCTGGGATATAGATTGATGCATCTTCGAATGCTTCATTCGAGGTTCCCGTGAATTTACCGATCTTTTGCCAGTTGCCATAGTCATCAAGAATGTCTACTTCACCGAAATCGCCGTTATCTGCAAATTTATACCAGGTGGTAAAGTTCAACAGAACGCCTTCGTCCTTGAATTCAGAAAGATCAATACTTGGGCTGATCATTCTGTCATCCATGTTGTTGACGTATCGAGCGCTTTGTTCGGTCTCAACACCGGCCCATGCAAAGTAATCATCACCGTTTTCACGGTTGGTACAGACATGCCAGAGACAATCTCCGCCACCGGTCATATCATCAGTATACCATGCATCGGGGCATTGGATCTCGGTGGTATGGGTTTCCACAACACAGCATTTATCGTTTGCTGGGTTGATGTCACCAGCGAGTTGTGTCTCAGCGACAATTCCATGAGCGCAGAGTTCTGATTCCCAACCAAGAGTGAAGGTCTGGGTTTCACCAGGCATTAATTCACCAGTTTCAACGGAGGTGAATTCTTCAGTTTCACCGACAGTGACTTCATCAAGATACAGGTTGTCAAACATGAAACCAGTCCATGGAATTGGGTTGAATGGGTTTGTACATCCACCGTTTCCATCAGCTGGAAGCATATCGACACAGCTACCATCAGCGATGATCCAGAAACCGATTTCACACTCTGGTACATAATCATATGAACTATCGAATGCAGTCACTCGGTTATAAATGGTTGAACCAAGATCATCAAAGACCACATGGACCCAATCATTCTCATAACCGTTTCCATCGCTATCATCGATAATGTTGACACCAAGGACATAGCCAGATGCTGGACCTTCGGTTGGCATAATGGCAAGCATTGCCATGCTACCTAGGGTACCTGGATAATAGCCACCATAATAGGTATCTTCGACCATGTCAAGTGAATATTTCATATCAAATGACAACTCTGAAGAGACTGGATCTGCACAATCTGATGCTTCACCAGATGCTTTCCAGTTCTTGTTTGGATCAAGATCAACGGTTTGACCCGTAGCCAAAATGGTCATGGTATCTTCTGGTAAGTATGGAAGGACACCTTCCTCAGCACAGATGATACTTTCGCTTCCTGGGTTACGTGATCGAGCCTGGTTTGGATCAGCTTCATAGATCTGACTGATTGAAGCATCTCCCTTTGTCCAGCGCCATGGTGTAAGCGTGTTACAATCTGGGAGTAAGAAGTAATAGATACTATATTCTCCAAGACTATCCGTTTCGAATCGATCATTGACAATTTCGTTTTTCACAAGATCGCCAACTTGGATGCTTACGGGAACACCATCTTCGGCAAAGGTACCTTGGTTCTGTACCGTTACATTGAATGGAACGGATTCACCAGGTTGTGTCTTAGTTTCACCAGTTGCTTCAATTCCGATACAAGCCATATCATGAATATCTTCTATCTTGAATTGGAATTTGAATTCATTGTTGGAAATATCAGCTTCGCAACCCTGTGGGTCAAAGACCTGTGCAACGATGTGAACTTCATACCAGGTGTCCTCATCAAATGAGCAATCAAATGGGAAACAATAATCTTCCCAGACGACACCTTCTTCTGCGTCACATGGATCCATTTCAAGAATATCATGGGTTTGACATGACCATTCAAGTTCATAGTCTTCAGTTCGCTGTACGGTGAAACTATCAACGTA
>CAZQMI010000090.1:0-10173 GCA_964594475.1 uncultured Thermoplasmatales archaeon | reverse complement strand
TTGCGCCGGCGCCTGATCAGCATGGTGTACTACACCATGGTCAAGCTGCTGATCCAAATAATCATCAATGAAAAAACTGGAAACAGATGATTGATCCTCGCCCTTAATAAGTTCACCTACAACAGACACTGAAAAATCATCTGCAACAGCAGGATCAATAAGATATTTGGTAATGGTAAACAAGGTATTCTTTTTTTTCTGAGCACATCTCTCACAGACACCAATTGTAAGAGATGCGGATTTCCAATGAAAGTAAATATAGGGTTGATCGGCATTCTTTTTTTGCTGAACTATTTTTTCTGAAAGATGTGGGCAGATGGCAGTGTCGTTCTTTCTTTTCAGATGTGCCTTGTTAAGGACAAAGGAAACAAAATCATGTGGTGGTTCTCTTTTTTTCCCGGAGGAGAGAAATCCATTATCCCAGGAATAAATATGAATCTGCTGTTTTAATGCAATATCTCGAATACCAAGTACTCGAAGAAATGGATCATCACTATTTTGCACCGCGATCAACTGCTCTTTTGAAGCATTTCCCCGCTGTGCATAGGTTACCTGACCACTTGGTAAGGATGCAGCTGCCAGAAATGGTGCTTTTTCAGCATGAGCAATCAACATTGTTCCAGCAACGGCCCCAGCTAAATTTCTTTTATTTGCTAATTTTTCAAGTTTTTTAGTATCATCCTTATTTTTTTCTACCTTATTTATTTGTTTTCTCGTTTTTTTAAACGCTTTTTTAGAATCCTTATCTTTAAGGGTTGGAAGTACTTGAAATGGATTGTTGAATATTTTTTTGGCCTGAGAAACCGTTTTTTTCTCCATCGATTTCGATGCATTTCGAACGATTGATTTTTTCATTTTCCCTCCGCGGCCTATGGCTGCTCTACGCATGCTTTTTCCCATATGTACTCAACAAATAATATCTCATTTATAAGATTGTTGCCACTTACGAAACCAATGCTTAAGAACATTGATATCATTATACCGATTATGAACTCCGATGTTTTTGATATAATTTGCAAACGAAGAAGCATTCGCCGGTTCAAACAACAATCAATTCCACAAAAAATATTAGATATGATGATTGATGCTGCTCGACACGGCCCCTCCGCAGCAAATCTTCAACCACTTGAATATATTGCTGTAAACGATCAGAATCTTTGTAAGAAAATATTCCCACTTATCTCTTGGGCAGGATACCTTCCAGAATGGCAACCAAAAGAAGATGAACAACCCACGGCTTATGTTGCAATCCTTGTTAGCAATGAAAATCAATGGGTCCAAAGAGATATTGGACTGGCCTCAGCACATATTGTCCTAGCTGCAGAAGCTGAACTAATCGGTAGTTGCATCCTCTGCAACATCAAAAAAGAACCACTAAAAGAACTACTCAAGATACCAGATGATGTCCAGCTTGATTCACTTATCGCTCTGGGATATAAAAATGAAAATCCAGTAATGGAAGAAAGTGATGATACCATAAAATATTACTTTGATGGAGGGCAACGATTACATGTACCCAAAAAACCGATTAAATCAATTCTTCATCATAATACCTATGAAAACAAATAATGATCATTTCGATGATGATGAAAACATCACCCGTGTAAAGATAAACAAAAACATTAGAACTATTTAAAGTATTAAATAGCAGGACACTATTCCCTGCTGCCTAATGAATATTGATTTACCGCTGAGTATCATTCTCATCATTTACACCATCGTCATCGCCTATTCTACGAAATATATCTATCATTTCATGATCAATAGAAATATCAAAAAAAAAGATGCAATCTATTATAATCGAAAATTCGTTCACATCTTAGCGGGAGGTGTGGTCACCTTATTCATTCCCTTCTATTCAACACCAGTGCTTCCGTTACTTGCCGGACTAGCGTTAACATTTATCACCTTTTTTTCTCATGAAAAAGGAGGAAAACTCTACTGGTTTCAAACCGATCAAGACTATAATGATGTGAATTTCTGTTTCATGTGGGGGATCTCTATCTTTATCCTCTGGACTGTTCTTGGCTATCCAAACCGTTGGATCGCTATTATTCCGGCAGCGTTCATGGCCTTTGGTGATGGCATCACTGGCATTGTGAGAAATAAGTTGTTCAATCGACGATTAAAACATCCTATTGGAAATGTGTTCATGGCCGCAGTCTGCATTCCGTTAGGATATATCTATGCAGGGATAGGATCGATTGCCTACGGAGGAGTATTTGCTGCAATTATTGCATCTATTGCAGAACGGTTTGAATTTGGACCTATCGATGATAATGTGTTAATCACTATTTCCTCATCCATCGTGTTATATGTTTATAGTGTGAGTTCAATCTAAAAAATTCATTTTTTCGAGTTCTTTTTATTTTTATTTTCTGCAACATCTTTTTTGTTTTGACGGTGATGTTTGATTGTTTTTGCCTTCTTTTCATCACGTTGCACTTGGTTCAACCAGACGGTTCGTTGTGGGAACGGAATAGTAATCTTATCCTTGCGAAAACGCGTATCTATTTCAAGGCGAATATCACTCATTACCTCCCATTGGTTCAGCACTTCATCTATCCAAACATACATGATGAAATCAAGACTTGAATCCCCAAATTTATCAAAACGAACCTGAGGTTCATATCCTGGTTCATCGACCACATGAGGATGCTGTTTTGCTGATTGATACATGATATACTGAACCTTTTCCAGGTCAGATCCATACGCGACACCAACCGAGATTTTCTTACGAATGCGTGCATCTGGTTTTACGATATTGATGATCTTTTGATTAGCTACGGCATTATTGGGAAGAATGATGAGTTCATGATCAAAAATACTATATAATTTCGTAGATCGCATTCCCACTGCTTCCACCCGGCAGTATTCACCACCTTCAAGAAAAATGATATCACCAATCTTAAACGGACGATCAAGTAACAAGTGAATGCCGGAGAAAAAATTTGAAAGGGTATCCTGGGCGGCAAATGCGATGACTAACCCCATTACACCTGCTCCAGCAAGTAAAGCAGTGACTTGAATACCAAGAGCGTTCAATGCGAAAATGGACCCACCAATTAAAATAACTGTGATACCGATTTTCCGAAACACTGGTCGAAGGACCGCCCCAAAAATACTAGTCCTTCCTCCTTTAATCTTTGTGATTTCATCAAGGATTTCAATAAATATCCGATAGGCCATATAAATACCGATCACAGCATACAGAAAATAGGTGACCTGGGTGATGGATGCACGTAGACCGAGATTGATGTCGAGTTCAAAAATCGATTGTACTGCTCCATACATGATGATAATAATTAAAATGGGAAAACGTATGATTTCGATCAGCGCATCATCTAGCATAGTCTTTGTTTTCTTTGCTACCTGAATAAGGATACGTTTAATGAATGCATAGACAAGTATAGCAATTCCTGCCCAAAGAACAACATTTAGAATGAAAGCTCCAAATGTGTTATTTAAGGGATGAGGTAATGGGTTTTCAAAGATACCAAGGATAAGATTATCCCCCGCAGCTTGAAATTTTCCGGTTACAAATACTGAAACGTTCTTAGTTTTTTCAAATGAGTCCGTTTGGTTAATGGGTCGGAAGACAAAGGAAACCGTTGCCTCTCTGAAATCTCTATCTGGAAATGGAGGAATGGTAACTGATAATCCAACTATCTGATAGGGATTGTCTTCATCTAAAACAAAATAGGAGGATTTGATTTTTTGATTCCATGCCTCAAGACCCTTTGCAGAAACCGTGACTACGTAATCGACGGAACCATTTTTATAAACCGTCCAATTAAAGGTATCACTGGATTCGATTTGAATTTTTTTAGTATAGGAATCATCCTCACCAATCAAAGGTTCTGAAGCTGAACCATTCAAAATGGTAACATTAAGGAAAAAAACTGCGATCAAAAGAATAACAATGATTTTTCCAAGAAGAGATTTTTTACTCATCAAATGGGAAAAACATAGTTAACCTATAAAAAGATTGTAGATGCAGAGGGGGTTGAATAAGTCATTTTTTTATCAATAGGTAACAATTTTACATTACTATACATGATCTGTTTTGTCGATATGATTGAATAATTATCTCAATCAAGCATGTTGAAATCTTCAAATGCTATATGATGATAGGAAACACCAAGCTTATGGAGTCTATGAGATAATTGATACATCATCGCAGGTGGTCCACAAAGAAAAAAATATTTTCTTTTCAACTCAGCTTTCCCTCCAACAAGATACATAATATCATCAGCGGTGAGACGTTTCCGTTCCTCAGAGACCCAGGCGATGAACTCAAAATGACTATTTTTTAACGATTCAAATTCAAGTTCTTTATCGTAAGGGTCTTGTTTTTCTTTTCGAGCCCAGATCAATAGAATCTTTCTTTTGGTAGGATGAATAGATTCATGTTTGGCGAGGGAAAGAAAAGGAGTAATACCAATGCCACCAGCAATCCAGACCATATCGTACTCATGGCTAAGATATCGTTCACCAAAACGTCCATATGGCCCCATGACAATCGCAGGATCACCTTTTTTCAATAGAGGAATGCTTTTGCTTGTATAATCACCGCTTTGACGAATGGAGATACGAACAGATGATTGTGATGGATCAGATGAAATGGAAAAAGGGAATAATTCTCGAACTCCTTCAAATCTAGGAAACCTGATAAAGATAAATTGGCCTGGTTGATAAGAAAACCCTCTTGGTTTTTTAAAATAGACCTCAGTGATATCCCCTCTATGATTCACCTGAGAAAGACTTACCTTGAATCGTGGTCCAATATGCTTATAAAAAAAGGTCATGTATGCCCATGATACCATTCCTAGACTGATAAGAAAGGTGATCCAAAATCGCAGCATATCATATTGGGCGATATCGGAACCAGCAAATAATGCATGACCTCCAGCAAACAATAAAACGAATCCTAAGAATTTATGGCTGATATGCCACCAGTGATAGGGAATATGAATAGCAACCGTTAACACGATCAGAAATAAAAACAGATAAACTGCGATAACACCAGCGGCAACATCAATTGATCCAATGGGTAGTATAAATTCAATTAAAACACTCAGTTGAGGACGAGTGGCAATGACTAAAAATACTGGATGAAGAATCATAAAAAAAAGGGAAGTACGACCAACGACTTTATGCACTCGATACATTCGATCAAGTCCACGAAATAGCTGTTCAAGGGCTTTCAATCGAGCTGAAAGCAAAAAATTAAGCGATAGACTACTAATAGCTAGAAACGCATTTATTTTCGCAAGCGCAATAAACGGATTCTCAATTGAACTTGGATTATAACTTAACCAAACTATCAAAGGAGAAAGAAGAAGAAACACGGTTAATGCCGAACCAATGCTTAATAATTGCTGCCGTTTCAAACCATCAATAAGGGCAAGAGGGAAAAAACCAGAAAACCATTTCTTCTTCAAGAAAGATTTTTTTGCTTTACGCTTTGATGTAACCAAAGCCATTAATGACAATGATTTTCTATTGCTATTTAATATTACCGGGTGATTATGATTCTGATGAATCGTTAGGCATTTTAAGCCTTTAAATCTTAATTATATTAACAATTTAATATTTAATATATTATCTAATTAATCAGTAGGCTGCACATGATTGATCTTATCTACACTCTCCTCTTCGCTTTCCCATTCATTGCCTTTTTTAGTTATGGAATCCTTTATCTTAAAGAACAAACCATTCATGAGATTCTCTTATTGCTCATCTCCTTTTCAGCTAGCATCCTTACTGGAAGTGCGTTAATCCATTTACTCCTAAATTCAGAATAAATCAGTCAAGATATTACTATTTTTTCCTTTGTCATCATTGGTATCACACTCTTTTTTATCATTGAAAAAATCATGCATTGACATCACTGCCATAATGGAAATCTAAAAACAGCATACGTTTCATTATATGAATCTGGTTGGGAATCTAGTTCATAATTTGATTGATGGATTAATCCTTGCAGCTAGTTACACCAAAAACACATCACTTTGTATATCAACAGCTCTAGCCATTGAAGCTTATGAAATCCCGCAGGAAATCGGTGATATTGGAGTGCTTATTTATGGCGGATTTGAAAAAAAGAAGGCATAATGATCACTTTTGCCATCACTCTTACAGTTGTGGTAGCAGGAATCTTTGGTTATTTTATTTCAAAATTCATAAAAGATGCAACCGTATTTCTCCTTCGCTTTGCAGCAGGAGGATTATTCTATATTGCAACCACTGATTTAATCCCTGAAATAAGAAAAGAAATAGATCTAAAAAAATCAATTATCATCCTTGAAATCCTCATATCTAAATAATGCTGTACCAATAGATAGTATTGTCAATACTTGAAAAACCGTAAACATAACAACCATTATCCTCTCCCCAAGATCAGCATAATATCCTGCACTAACGATTACAGTATAGAGTAACATACCCATTGATATCAAGTATAGATGAAACCCCCATTCTTTTTTTGTAAATAGGCCAAATCCACCTATTAACAACAAAATTGCTGTTAAGAATTCTGCCAACAAATGATAACTTATCTTGAGTGGTGCATTGTTTATCTCTGGAACCTGATTTGTAATTAGAAATACAATCCACATACAAATCATTGCGATACCAATTATGATTGTGTAAATTGATGCAAGTTTTCTAATGTTCATTTGATATCGGATAATGTGCTTGATGTTATCAATTTTCTCCATAAAATATAATGATAATCAATATCAAAATCAACATGGTTTAATGAAAGATGATTTGTTATTATTTTAAAAGCTTTAACAGTAAACATCAGTTCAAATAATATTATTAATCACCTTATAAATAAATATGCAGGGGAAGGGATTTGCGAACGTTATTACTAGTAAAAATATTGAGTTTAAGGGAGAGAAGATCTCCCATCGAGAGTCTATGCTTGGGGTGTAATGCTCATACTATCATTATAGCATCATAATCGGCTAATTAATAATTAAAAATTCGGGCTCTTCTCCATTTTTAGGCACGGAAATCTACCGATTTCCTCCAGATAGGATTTGATATGGATTATTGATCTAATCAGGTCTTCAAAAATTTAGATTAATGACGAGAATTACAAACAGATCAACATGGGTGCCTAAACCATAATCTGATAATGATTAATTTTTTAATAGAATCGATAGTTAAATAACAATTTCTCGAAGAAATTACATGAACCTAAAAATGGAGAAGACTCAAAATTCGATACCATAGAATCAATCTATTTATTAATAACCACCAGCTCTAATAATGTTAAGTTAAATAAATATAAGGGTAATGATTATATTTATTTAAATTAAACTAAAAAAACATTTCAATATATGTTTGCACCAGTAGAGGATCATACGGATTTTTGTTTCAGATCGATATGTTATGGTGCTGACTTAACGTTTACGGAATTAGTGAGATTAGACGCCCCTTCAAATAACAAATCTTCCTCCCTAAAAGGGATAAAATTACACAATGACACACCAACAGTACCACAACTTATTGGACAGAAAGAAAAAACATTAGAAAAATTCTTATCTACATTTACACCATCAAAAGGTTTTTCTGGATTTAATATCAATGTTGGTTGCCCTGCTCCAAAATTTGTAAACCAGGGTCTCGGTTGTGCTAGGATTAAACGAATATGCGGGATAAAAAGAATAATTCACATGATTACGGGTTGTGGTTATTCAGTAAATATAAAAATGCGTTTAGGTTTAAACCAACGAGAAAAAGAAAAAAAAGTTTATTTAAATCTTATTAACGAAGTTAATGCTGATTTTTTTTGTGGTTCATGCTAGACATGGAAATCAATCATATGGTGATAAGAGTGACTGGGGTGTATTTCCTGAAAGTATAAAAACTGGAAAAACAATCATTGCAAATGGAGATATCATATCAAAAACCGATGTTGAAAAATTAATGGATTGCGCTGGGGTAATGATCGGTAAGGCGGCACTTGCAAATCCACGTATTTTTGCTGAATTAAAAGAATTGCCATTACGACCCATTGATGCAATAATGAATGAATACAATCTATTACTCAAAAAGAGAAAGACACTGAATAAATATAAAAAAAATATTCTGAATTGTATTTATGAGAGAGGAATTTTGGAAAAATAATGGTATCTACTTTGTTTCTTTTGTAAATTATTCCTATATCATTCTACGATTATGATCCAAACTTTTTTCTGTTTTTCTTTTCTTCTTTCTGCGTTTTTTTAGTATTTTACTATATATTATTTCTCCTCAAAATTTGAATTTAAGTGCAAAAAATCATACTTATTTTGTTGATTATCAGACTCTGACTTTGTTCTCGTTCATCGAAAAATTTTAAGCTCAATCCGATTTATTAAATATTGTTCTTTGGAAATCATTTGCTTCTAACAATTGACGTCGTTTCCGCTTCCTCCAGTTCATATCGTTTTCAAATACTGTATGTTCTGTTTCTGAATTCATTGTTTTCAATTTTCCTTTCCGAAAGTTATGGTATGATAATAGTATACAACAAGCAGTATATATCGTTGTGTACAAAGGCATATAAAGGTGTAATTTTATTACTTATTTGTGTATGTTATGACGAAAAGAAAGCGCATGGATATCTCATTAACCATAGAAGAAAATGAACTAATCAAAAAACTCGCGAAGAAGAGCATCGTCCATACAGTAGACAGATTGTAAATAAGACATATACCTATATAAAAAACAAGGAGATCAAGAGAAATAAAGGAGAATGAAATGCAGAATAACAAGAAAAGGGAAAATGAGAGAATGACTGCAGTTTCCATAACACAACTAAAAGAAATGGCAACCACAAAAAAATTAAGAGATATTATCAAGACATATATAGAACATGAAAAAATAACTAGAGTTAGAACTGCTTGGATTGAATATTTTCTTGATTTAAAAAAACATAGACATTGGCTTGAATAAGGTGTGAAAAAATAAGATGGTTGATATGAAGGTTACATGTGAACATTGTGGATATAGTTGGGATTATCACGGTAAAACACAATGGTATTTAGCTTGTCCTAAATGCAAAAACACGATAAACATTAATGAATTAACAGAGAAAGATAGAAACAAGATGAAGAAAGACGAGTTATGATAAATCCCTTGAAGAAATAAAAAATAATTAAATTAATAAAAAGGAAACTATATCAATGATTTTAAAAGAATTAAGGGAAAAATCATAATATTAATGAAATCTCTAATTAAGAATTTGAGAAAACAGGAACCTAGTTTTCAT
This sequence comes from uncultured Thermoplasmatales archaeon, assembly GCA_964594475.1. GTDB lineage: Archaea > Thermoplasmatota > E2 > DHVEG-1 > DHVEG-1 > EX4572-165. The sequence goes on along the minus strand of CAZQMI010000090.1, from coordinate 905 downwards.
AAGAATCACGAAAAAGTTGAGACTGATGATTCAGGATCTTGTAATAATTTTTTAAAAAAATGAAGAGGTGATTTGAACACTATTAACTAACAATAATGAGAATATTCAAAAAAAATACTTCAACAAAATATATATGTGGAAAAAACACGTGTTACTAAAAGCACTTTGTTTGTTATTTATGATATCAAATTGAGAAATGATTATTTTCAACACCTTGGTAGTATATCTTTTGTTTAACGATGCAACTAGCAAAAAAATGAGAGGGAAATGGGTATTCGAGACGGGATGCAATTTTTCAAAAAAGAAAAAACCCATTCCCCTTGATAGTGTGGATTAATATTAAGTTGAGGTTTTCCAGAATTTTACATTTTTTGCTTTTAGGCCCTGTTCAGACTCTTCCATCGTATATTCAACAGGATCATCTACATTGAGAATTTCCCCTTTGGCTAATGCAGTGGAATGAATAAAAAGATTATTTCCATCTTCACCTGAAATGAATCCAAAGTTTTTGAATGGAGCAAACCATATTACTGTTCCTTTCATTTGTTTTCATTTGTCCTTTCCGAAAGTTATCGGATAATGATAGTATGCGTCAAGCAGTATATAATGTTGTGTACAAAGGCATATATAGATGTAATATTATTACTTTTTTGTGTAACGTATGACGAAAAGAAAGCGCATGAATATCTCATTAACCAAAGAAGAAAATGAACTAATCAAAAAACTCGCGAAAGAAGAGCATCGTCCATACAGTAGACAGATTGTACATATGACATATGCTTATATAAAAAATAAGGGGAAAAAGGATGTGTAATTAGGTGAAATATATATATGTAATACGTGTGGTACGGTAACCCAGGAGCATGATGTAACAATTCATTATACTAACCGTTCTAATGGATTTG
>CAZQMI010000089.1:0-10479 GCA_964594475.1 uncultured Thermoplasmatales archaeon | reverse complement strand
AGATTTTTTAAATTCGGTTAACACGGCAACAACATAATTCATTGGTGCCTTTCCCCCAACAAATATTACATTATCATCGTCGTTTTCATTTGTCATCTTCTCGTTTCCTCCTCAATCATTTCATGTTCTCTTGTTTTTTACAAAACCTTCGGTTTTTTCCCATTATCAAGTTCCTATATTAAGATATTTTGGGATGAATTATAGGTTCTGTTAAATAAATTATAGCAGGATAGTAAAACTCTAATCTATATTGTTATTAATATAAATCCAATACTGTGTAATATTCCATACCGTGATAATAATGTATAATGAAAATTATGAAAGTGTTTCTCTTTTTCCATACTGTCACCCATATGATTTAAATATCATTGAATTATTCGGGGTACATTATGGCATTATGGCAGGGTAAATCCAGAAGAAGTCATACCGGTCGTCAAAACCGTTATCATCGTGGAAAAAGACGATTTGAAGTGGGAAGAGAAACCCACCTGACCACAATTGGAGAGCGGAGAATCAAAAAAATTCGTACCAGAGGTAATGGTAACAAGATTGTAGCCAAAACGATTGATTTTGCTTTTGTAGTCGATCCTGCATCAAATAAAACGATGAAAGCAGAGATAAAAACAGTTATTGATAATCCTGCAAATATTAATTATATTCGCCGTAATATTATCACAAAAGGAGCTATCATTGATACTTCAGAGGGAAAGGCCCGAGTTACTTCTCGTCCTGGTCAGACCGGTATTGTTCAAGCAATGCTTTTAAAGGAAAAATAACGTAGACATTTGATGATACTATGGGTTTTAGATCTGATGATAAATTCGTCATTTATCCTCTTTATTTTGATAGTAGTGTTTCTCGAAGAATGGGGCGAAGAGTCTCTAAACGAAACGCCATCGATAAACCAACTATTGAACTAATTGGAAAAGCAGCTAACTCTCTCAGTCTTCATCCGGTTTTGGAAAAAGATTTTGCTCATCCTGTGTTTCACTGGAAAAAGAATGGTCGAGTATTGGTTGATAAAAAAGGATCAAAAGAAGACATTTTGTCTCAGATTGCAAATCGTTTTTAATTTAAAATGGTTCTATTTAAACAGGTAAGATTTTTTTGTAGCTTTCAATACGAGTGAAAACATAATCACAGTGTGGGCATCTCACGGGAAAGAGCTTATCTTTTATTGTTCGTTCAACAATCGTTGACGTTTTTTTGCACCGTGGGCAAAAAATAGTATACTGATATTGTTTCATTACCGTTCGTATGATGAATATCTTCTTATCATATTTATTTTTATTGCATTGCAAACCCTATGTTTTATATAGATAAAAAAATGAAAAGGTGATAACTTTATTATTGTATTATTAATATAGTATTGTAACTTGTTTGTGATTATGGCCTATTTTCAATTTATTTATATTTTTCTAATAATTCATTGAGTTGTTTTTTGTATTGTTGATTTGGCGTGGGAAGGCCATATTGATCAGTTTCTTTGGATTCTAGCAAGGCCAAATCTGGTTTTTTGAAATGATGTTCAAGAAGCTTTTGATGAATCATCTGAACATTATTATGTTCTGGGAGGATTGACCTGTTTTTTTCTGATAATAAATTTTTTTCTGACATACTCAATTCCTTCACTAAAGTTGCATTGAAGAAAAGGATTTAATGGTTTTGGTTTCCATAATCATCGGAGGTATATTTACTATTGGTTTACAAAGATAACGTTATTACTTTATTGGCATAATTATTAAAGCAATAATAATAATCATATTTTTAATGCTTATAATGTGTTGAAATATGAGATTTAAAATTTTTCTTATTTTGAATTCTCACACTTCTAGTTATTATCAAGCAAATTGCATTAACCTTAAAAAGAAAATCATGTTTTGTATATTTGGATGGATGCTGAAAAAGTTAGAGCAGCAGTTTATACAAGAGTTTCTACCGAAGATCAGGCTAAAGAGGGATTTTCACTTGATGCGCAACTTGAAAAACTTTCTGCGTACTGCAAAGCAAGAGATTGGGAGATTGCTGGAACCTATGTCGATGATGGATATTCTGGGAGGAATACAAGAAGACCTGCATATCATCGTTTACTTGAAGAAATGGAAAAGTGGGACACACTCTTAGTTATAAAAATGGACCGAATTCATCGAAATTCGAAAAATTTTATGATCATGATGGAGAAATTAAAGCAAGAGAACAAAGAGTTTGTATCAATGACCGAGTCTCTTGATACTTCCACGGCGATGGGAAGGTTTGTAATGGATATTATCCAGCGGATTGCGCAATTGGAATCAGAACAAATCGGTGAACGAGTCTATGACGGCATGGAACAAAAAGCAAGGACAAATGGTGGGAGTCTTGGGTTTAATATACCTTATGGATATGATTATATAGATGGTTCTTTACAAATAAATATAGATGAAAGTAGATATGTGAAGAAAATATTTGAATTGTATCTTAATGGTTGGGGAATGAAACGGATTGCTGATTATTTCAATGCGGAAAAAATTCCAACAAAAAGAAGAGGCTTATGGGGTGCTCAAACGATTTCTCGTATTTTAAAAAACCCTCTGTATTGTGGTATTTTTCATTGGGAAAAATATGAACATCCAGATGCGTTTCCATCAATTATTAATGAAGAAGAATTTAATAATGTGCAATATTTGATAAATAGTAAAAATAAAAGTAAACTATAATAACTAATTAATCTTATATAACTGTTTATATGTTAATTTAATTATTTGTTTTATAGCATTACTATTTTTCAATTAAAAATAGGGGAGTTTTGTTTGAAAAAAGGTGTTTTAAAACATTTTTAAAATTCAATGATACTTTTTAATTAAAAATGTAACGTGCTATATTGTATCTAGCATGTTTAAAATTAATAATCATAAGTATCATCATCAAAGGAACATTTGATTTCAAAATAAATACAAAAAAAAATTTGTTTAATTCATCATTTTGCCCGCAAAAAAATCATATTTTTCATTCACTCCTAATCATCTTTTGTCACTTTCGGTAGACCGAAGGTGATAAACATGAAGGTTGATTTTAACCCAATATGCGTAAGTATCAAGGGTTTAAACCTCATTTATTTGAAATATCAACATTATTTCAATGAATCAGTTTATATTAATGGAATCAATCGATCAGATTATTTTTTGTTGTTATAGTAAACGTGTTAGATATTATCTAGCAAATTCATTATTTCATAATATTTAGTTTAATTATTTTTCAAAATTGTTTTCATTATACTGACCTTGGAAAACGTGTCAAAGAATAACACAAAATATGAAGTTAAGCGTAATGCTTAATATATAATTGAAAATACGTAAGTTAATAAATTATTTAATAAAATATGTAAAATCATAGAAATTTTAATTATAAACGTCATATTATTAACAAAATATCATTTATTTACATAGTCGCCATTTAACATCAGATAATGCCTATATTTAAATATTAAAGTAAATAACGTAAATAGTAAAACATTATAAACATTTAAGGTAAAATACTACGAAAGCTTTAAAATAGGAAAGAAATTAACCATTCCTGAACAATCAATGGTCAAGGTTACGTTATGTACATTGTAATTATTGGTGCCGGAGGCATTGGAAGAAGACTCACTGAAACCATTCTTAACGATGGAAAACATAACATTATCGTTATCGATAAGGATCAAGAACGATGTGAGGAAATCGCAAGAAAATACGATGCCATCGCCATCAATGCAGATGCCACTCAAGAAGAAACACTCGATGAATCAGAGATTAAAAAAGCAGATGTATTGGTTACCACTACGGGTGATGACGCAGTAAATCTCATGGTTGTCTCCCTTGCACGAAATAAAGGTGTGAAACATTTGGTTTCAGTGGTAAATCAAGAAGAAAGTAAGCCCATGTATATGGAAAAGGGCGTAAAAATGGTAAAAAGCCCTAATCTAGTCATGGCTGAACACTTATACAAATCAATTAAACATCCTTCAGTTGAGGATTATATGAATGTTGGAAGATATGCAGAAATTTTCCGAATTCCAGTGGCAGCTGATTCAGCATTTTCTGGAAAAACCATCAAAAAGATTGGTCTTCCAAAGAAAAGTTTGATTGTAGCCATTGAACGGGATCATAAATTCATTATACCAACTGATGATGTCGAGCTTTTCTCCGGAGATAAGGCAACAGTTCTAGCTCACAAGGACCAAGTCGATAGAGTAGCAGCTCTCTTTTCAGGAGATAAATAAAGCTTCTTTCATTTTTTTATGAATTCCAAAACACTAATATTAATACTAATGTGTTCTTATTTTCGATTATGAGCAAAACATGGTTAACAAAACAAGATGTTATTTATCAAATTCTCATTGATCGATTTGCAGGTTTTCCTCAAAATCCAACACATCCATCAACAGATTTTATTGGAGGCAACTTGAAAGGAATCATTGATAAATTACCATATTTTAAGGATCTTGGTGTTACCACTCTTTGGATTTCCCCATTTTACAAAACCAGTGCATATCATGGATATCATATAACTGATTTTTTTTCTATTGATCCTCATTTTGGTTCAGAAAAAGATCTCATAACCTTAATTACAAAGGTTCACGAATTGAATATGAAAATTATTGCTGATTTTGTACCAAATCATTGCTCTAAACTGCATCCATTTTTTCAAGAAGCACAAAAAGATATAACAAGTTCTTATCGAAACTGGTTTTATTTTACAAATTGGCCAAGTGATTATCTTTGCTTTCTTTCTGTTGATGATCTTCCAAAATTGAATCTTTCATATCGACCTTGCCGAGATCATATAATTGATGCTGCACTGTTTTGGCTTAGTAAGGGGTTTGATGGATACCGACTAGATCATGTGATTGGCCCCTCTAAATTATTCTGGAAACAATTTGTCCGTAGGATAAAAAAATCATATCCAGATACTGTTCTTATTGGTGAAGCATGGATGCAGGGGATTTCACTTCAGGAATTAAAAACCATTCAGCTTTCATGGAAGTATCTGAAATGGATATTTGGGTCATCATCTGATTGGTTATTAAAATCATATGTAAATCTTCTTGACGGTGTACTTGATTTTACGGGTCAACAAATGATTCAGAATGCATTGCAAAAGAATCTTAATCATGGGGATATTGAGCATCATTTCAGCCGTCATTATCGCCGATTTCCTAATCATTATTTGCTTCCCATTTTTTTGGATAATCACGATATGGATCGTTTTTTGTTTCAAGTTGGAAATCAGAAAAAACGATTATGCAATGCTGCTCAATTTCAATTTTCTCTACCTCAACCGGTGATTATTTATTATGGTACAGAGATCGGTATGACGCAACAGCAATCTGTATGGTCGCAACGATGTCATGGTGATAGTTTGGCTCGTCAACCGATGATAGGGTATGCAATGGATAAAAAAATCTATTCTTTTTATAAAAAGCTCATATCAACTAAAAAGAATCAGTTATGAGGCAATTTCATTCAGATGAATACTTTCACTTGTAATCCGTACTTTTATAAATGTTTTTTTTATTATCTCTTTCTAAGGGTTTTTCTATGGGGAAAGAAGTCAAAATCACTCAAATAGATGATTTGCCTGGTGTTGGACCAGCAACAGCAACAAAGCTTCGTGATGCAGGATATTCAGATGTGATGAGTATTGCGGTTGCATCTCCTCGCGAGCTTTCAGATGTCGCTGAAATCGGCGAAAGCACTGGTGCAAAAATGATTATGCAAGCACGAAAAGTCGCAAATGTCGGTAATTTTGAAACGGGAGCGGTGTTGTTAAGTCGACGGGAGATGGTGGGAAGAATCACCACCAGTTCAAAAACCTTTGATGAACTGCTTGGTGGTGGATTTGAAACACAATCGATTGTTGAGCTTTTTGGTGAGTTTGGCTCATCAAAAACACAAATCGCTCATCAACTTTGCGTCAATGTGCAACTTCCTAAGGAAAAGGGTGGTATGGACGGTCATGCTTTTTTTATTGATACAGAAAATACCTTTCGTCCAGAACGAATTGTACAGATGGCTGAAGCACTGGAATTGGATGCAGAAAAAGTTCTTGATAATATTCATGTTGCTCGAGCATATAATTCAAATCATCAGATGTTACTTGTTGAAAAAGTTCTTGAAATGTCTAAGGAAGTACCTGCCAGTTTATTGATTGTGGATTCGTTAACTGCTCATTTTCGTGCTGAATATGTGGGACGAGGCGCGCTTGCGGATCGACAGCAGAAATTAAACAAACATATGCATGATCTTTTGCGCTGGGGGGATCTCAATAACGGAGCGGTCTGTGTAACCAATCAGGTCTCAGCAAAACCTGATGCTTTCTTTGGGGATCCAACACGTCCTATTGGAGGCCATATTGTTGGTCATACTGCTACCTTTCGAATATATCTTCGAAAAAGTAAGGGACCAAAGCGAATTGCTCGCTTGATTGATTCGCCTCATCTTCCAGAAGGTGAAGCTGTGTTTACCGTAAGCGATAAAGGAATACGAGATTAAAAAATAATAAAGAATAAATGATTTTGAGAGCTTTTTTTCAAAAGGCTTATAAGAGATAATAATGTTTCCTTAAGGTAAGGTGGATAGGAACTATGGCATTTGAATATGAAGGTTGGACGCTGTATACTCGAGAAGTCACCCTAAAAGGAGGGAGAAAACAACAAATTTATTTCTTTAGTAAACGTAAACCAAAAAGTGGAACACCCTCGGAGAAACCAGATGGGTATACGGTTGGTGTAAATAAACGAACCGGACTTCCTTATTTAAAGAAGAAATAAGGTAAATAACGTAGAGAAGATGAGTCTATTGGCAATGATTTTTCTCGTTGCCATTCTTTTTTTAAACAATTTTTCATTGAAAGGTTTTTAAAGAATAGCTATTACGTGATTGAGAGTGTTGATCAGTTATGGTGCTTAAAATTGGTTTCATCATTAATCCTATTGCAGGAATGGGCGGTCGTGTTGGTTTAAAGGGAACAGATGGTGTCTATGATGAAGCAGTAAAAAGAGGAGCAAAACCACAAGCAAAAGAAAAAGCCAAAGAAGCATTAAAAATGTTTCTTGCTGAAACCAAGGAGAGGCAACATTATCAGTGGTTAACCTGTGATGATGAGATGGGTGCACATTTGCTTTCTGATTTAGGTATAGATTATGATGTTGTCTATTCACCAGATAGTAAATTGTCAAGTGCAGATGATACCAAAAATGCTTGTCAGGTTTTTCTGGGAAAAAAGGTTGATCTTATCGTGTTCTGTGGTGGTGATGGAACGGCCAGAGACATTGCAAAAATTACAGATAATACGGTTCCTCTGCTCGGTATTCCATCTGGTGTGAAGATGCATTCAGGTGTGTTCGCGGTTAATCCAGCGGCAGCTGGAAAAATGATTCATCAATTTGCATCTCAAACGGTAAGCATTGGTGAAGTAGAAATCATGGACCTGGATGAAGACCTGTACCGTCAAGGAACATGGAAGGTACGCTTGTATTGTACGGCAAAGGGAATCATAGAACCAACCTATGTGCAAGTTGGGAAAATGAGTTTTGCAGCTATTTCAGAAGATGAAGTGAAAGATGATATCGCAGAGCATATCAAGGATGAAGTATCTAATCATCCAGACACCCTTTACTTGTTCGGATCAGGGGGAACTATTCATCACATTGCCCAATATCTCGGATTGGAAAATACTCTCCTTGGTATAGATGCGATTTATAATGGAGACGTGATCGGAGAAGATCTCAATGAACAAAAGATCCAAAGATTACTTGAAAAATATCAGAAGGTCAAAGTAGTTTTAAGTCCTATTGGTGCCCAAGGATTTATTCTTGGAAGAGGGAACTTGCAGCTCAGCCCTCAAGTAATGAAAAAAATTGGTATTGAAAACATCATTGTGGTTTCGACCCCCTCCAAACTTCAGGCCACTCCGGTTCTTCGGGTTGATACTGGGGATGAAAGCTTGGATAATGCCTTCGCAGCTTATGAGATGATGCTGGTTGTTATTGGGTATCGGATTAGCCGTGTGGTAAAGATCCAACAGGTATCCTAACGTTCTGTTCTTCTTGTAGGCCAACAGCTTTTAATATGCCTTTTCTATACTGGTGTGCGTAGGGATTTTCCCTAATTAGCAACTATTGAAACCAATATATTAATTATCCGTTATTTGGGGCGCAAAGGTGAAAAAACATGGCAGAAAAAACAGCATTTTTAAAGGATAGATTTGAAGATTTAGATGAAAAAGGATATACCTGGACAATCCGGAGTCTTTCCGGACCATCCAAGCCACATGTAACAGTAGATGGAAAGAAATGCATTATGCTTGCATCAAATAACTATTTGGATTTAGCAAATCATCCGAAGTTACGGCAAGCGGCCATTGATGCCATTGAAAAATATGGTGCCGGTGCTGGATCAGATTGGTCCATTGCTGGAACCATGGATGTTCATAAGGAATTATTTGATCGTATCGCTGAGTTTAAGAATACAGAATCAGCAGTAACCTTTCAAACGGGATTTGCAGTAAATTCCGGTGTGATTCCCCAGATCATCGGTAAAGGAGATTTGGCAATATCTGATGAGTTGAATCATGGCAGTATCATCGATGGGGTTCGATTGACAAAGTCTGATCGAGCTATTTATGCACATTCTGATATGGGTGAGCTGGAAAATGTATTGAAAAAAGCAGCAAATAAAGATTATAATCATATCTTTGTGATCACCGATGGAGTGTTCAGTATGGATGGAGACATTGCAAAGATGGACGAGATCTACAAGCTTGCTGATGAATACGGTGCATTGACCTATGTTGATGACGCTCATGGTGAAGGGGTACTTGGTGATGGTTATGGGATTGGAAAGGAATTTGATTTAGAAAAAGAAATTGATTTTCAAATGGGAACATTTTCCAAAGCGTTTGGTGGATTCGGTGGTATGTTTGCGGGAAGCGAATACACTGTTAAATTCGCCTGGAACACAGCACGCAGTTGGTTGTTAAGTGCTGCATTTCCTCCTCATGTTGCAGCAGTTGATTTAGCAGCTCTTGACATCGTGGAACAGGAACCAGAGCGGGTAAAGAAATTATGGGATCATGCAAAGTATTTCAAAAAGGAAATCGAAAACCTTGGTTTTGATACGGGGTATTCACAAACACCTATTATTCCAGCGATAGTCGGCGATAGTAAAAAAGCACAAACTCTAGCGAATCGAATGTATGATGAAGGTATTTTTGCTCTTGCCATCGTATTTCCTATGGTTGCTCGGGATAAAGCTCGAATCCGTAATCAAATGAATGCGGGAATGACAAGAGATGATCTGGATACCATCCTTCGTATATATGAAAAACTTGGAAAGGAATTAGATTTAATCTAATCATCTTTTCTTTTTTTTGAGGATCTCTCTATGAATCAACCTATCTTGCATCATATTGGGTTGCAGTGTCATGAGCGCAAATCTTTTTCCTGTTTTTATGAGAATGTATGTGGTTGTCAGTTGGTAAAAACGTTTACGTTATCTGATGAATTGCACCGGAATATCTTTGGAGGAAATGATGAGGTTGAAGTTGTTGTCTATGAAAATGATTATTTTCGATTCGAACTTTTTCTGGTCGATAAAAAACATCAACGTGGATGTGCACATCTTTGTATTGAGGTGGATGATCGGGAAGAGTTTGCGGTATGCTGCAAACAAAACGATATTTCTATTTCATGGATTCAGAAAAACGGAAAACAGTTATTGTTTGTCAGGGATTTTTCAGGTAATGTCTTTGAGGTGAAACAAAAACAAGATCGTAATTAAATATTTTTCATTTTGATTTCGATTGTTTGTCTACGATTTTTTCAATGATTTCTTTATTATCATGATCTTTTTGAATAGACTTGATATGAGTATCGATTGCGGTATCGATTGCTTGGTGAGATCGGTTTATCTGTTCAGGTTCAGCGATAGTATGATCTTTTGATTGTGATGAAGGAAAATTTATAGGATCGAGTGATGAAGAAGTGGAAGAATTGGTATGTAACAGGGAAAACACCTTTTTTAAAAACAATCTTTCTTCAGGAGTTGGAGTCCAAAGGATACCTCGGTCATCTTCTGTGAGATTTGGCGCCTCTGAATCGAGGTGAATGGAAAAGGTAAGAGAAGCATCTATTTCTTCTGGGATGATTTCAACTCTACAATGTATTCGTGATGAACGAGTCATTATTATGCATCTCCTCACATTATATCCTGTGAATATCTGAAAACGATCAATGCCTATAATGCTTTTGCTGTTTTTACGTTGATAACGGTTCTCATCGTTAGAATATGTGGTATTAAATGAAGATATGTGAATTATTCTTTTTTAGTATAATGATTTTAACACGGATGTTTTAATTAATTTCAAAATGTTTAAATACCATGGTAAACATAATAGTTTATACTGTATGTTGGAAGGAGGAAAAAAGGGAGACTTTTTTCATGAGATTGTCCCCTATCA
>CAZQMI010000088.1:3941-10482 GCA_964594475.1 uncultured Thermoplasmatales archaeon | reverse complement strand
CACGTTAACATAACAATAATCCCATGATCCAAATGCATCTTCCCAACTATAAAATGATAAGATCGCATCAGCAGGAGCAACACTGGAAAAATCAAAGGTTTGACTCAAGTAAGTTTCTCCACCTGAGTTGGTGTAATCATCATAAATGATCGTACCCCATAATCCATCACCAGAATAGGCAGCGGGTGGTGGGGTATCGTCTCCAACATAGTTGCTCACATCGTAGCTATCCGTCCATTCCCAGTCGCCAACTGGATCCCAGCTAGCAGTAGGAGTCCAACCACCATCGTCGGACTCGAAATCAAAGAAATCCGCGCTAACTATGCTGACAGCACTCAAACACATGAATGCTGCAACGGCGAAAATCAACAGCCTCTTAAAACTTTTTTCTAATTTCATTTGCTTTTGTCCTCCTTTTAATAAAAATTTTTATTCTTTCTCCTTTTTCTACACTATTTTCTTGCTTTATGTTTTATACTGTTTTGTCCTTTATGCCTCCTTTAAATTAATTACACTTGTTCTATTGAATATCCCTTACACCATAAAAACCATTGTGATTTATTATGGCACCGGATATATATTAAGTTATAATGGTGTAAATGATATATAAATGTTTCTAATTATTTCTTCAGAAAAAAACGAAGTTTTCACTCATCTAACCTGTTAATGACACATCCTTTTCAAATAACACAAAACCATTGTGAAAACCCCAAAACTCACTATAATTAGAATTAGATTATAATATTAATGTATTTAAATAATATAAGAGACTCCATGCACATACACTTTCATTCACCAGTTCATATTCGATACCGTTAGGGATAAAAACAACAAGGAAAAAATCAATCATCCGAATCAAAAACGCTGTTCACCAATGATACCGCCAGTGTAATCCAACCAGGGAAATCCTACATACACCCGAAGAGAGGAAAGCGTCACATCCGATCCATCCGATCGATCACTATTGATCTCATAACAGGCGATGGTTACATCTGCTTCAGCATTTCCGGGGAATGGATAATACCCAGATTCACTGGTCTCACCTTTAATGAATTCAAAGGAATCAACAGATCCTTGATAGATACCGGTTCCAGTGACCACGGCAAATGATCCACCCATGAAAAACCGGTTCTCAAGAGGATTGCTCACTCTCAGCGTAATCCATGGTTTATATCCTTCATCGCTTCCCTTCCATTCCACATCAACATCACTGATCGTGAACACGGGTTCATTCACCGTGAGATTTGTAGAAACAAGCCCCACCGTTACCTCATAGACTCCAGCATCATCAAGACCAACATCTTCAAGAGGAAACTGCTCAAAGGAATCTTTCAAGGTGGTAAATCGAACCTGTTTTGTTTCACTTGCGTTTACCTTCACTTGTTTTTTATCAATTAATTGATCATCAATTCGGAACTCAACCGGTACTGTTTTAGATGAAACACCAGTGTTACTCACATTCACCGATGCTTCAAGAACCGCGTTTCGATAGAAGGTATCGTCATCATATCCACAACGAGTGGTCAATGAAAGATCCTTAAAACTAATATCAGAAAACACTTCAGAATTGGAATCATTGACACAGCCACATAATCCAAGAACACTAAGCAATAGTCCAGCCATTATCACAAAGAAAATCTTATCCATTGCACCTCACCAACAACATAACTATCTTTTTTTTCTGATCACAGCAAATAAGATGATAGCACTAAAGACAACAAGAATGGTAAACCCTGGTGTCTGATTCGGTTGATCATCTGTTCCATTAGAATCAAATGGTGGATTTCCATCAAAGGGTTTGGGATCAAAACTGCTCAGCTGATTGGGAACATAATCAGCCCAGACTCCATCATCCTTTATTTCATAGGCAACCGCTTCCAGATCTTCATTACGATAACTATCATTTAAAAGGGGATAGGTGACCATGATAGAATCACTAATGACCACAGGATCAAAAACCTGATCAACTTGATCTTGTTCACCGATATTATAGGCAAATCCAACGTTTTCCCCATTGGAATAATCCATCTTATATTTACTATAACTATTATTATAATAGATGATATAATGAACATCATCAGATTCCTTGATCTCACCATTCACAATCATTACTAGTTCAACCAAATTGGTATCAGTTGATACTCGTCGTGCGATCTTTACGATATCGATAGCATCAATCGAATGATTCCCGGTTCTATTCTTACCAACCGGATGATCATCAGGAGAACAGATATCGTTACTTGCATCGATCATCGAATCTGATTCAAGTGGAGCTGCTATCGCGTTCAATCCCAATGGTAGAAGGGAAAAAAAGATGATTCCTACCCAGATTAATTGAAAACCTTTTAATTTTTTTTTCATAGTATCACCTGATGGCATCCATGCATCATCTCATTATGTCTGCTAATTATATAAAAATATTGTTGCCCATCAAGTATTCATGAAGAGATTTAAAAAAAAGGAAAACAGTGATCTTTTTTACAAAAAACCACTGAACCGACATCTGAAGTTAAAACAACAGATAGAAGAGCTGTTGAAGCGGCATCGGCAACAGATCAAACAAGGACCCGAAGGAATGTTTTCCTTTAGGTGTAGAGACCATCACCGGGACGCTATCTGAATCAGATGGATCAAAAGTGTTTGCAATCACGATTTCACCAGTGAAATCAGCATTCTTTTCAGCTGGAATCCCAATTTCTACCATGATTTCCAGCTGACCATCCTCTGGAGTTAGATCAAATCCATGATTCGGTGAAAACGACCAATTCCCCCATTCAGGACATGATGCAATCTCCCAGTTCAACAAGGATTCCGGATCACCGATATTTTCAATGGTAAAGGAAACCGTTGCCGTGCTCCCAGGTACTTGATCCGGTAATCCAATGGTACCTCTGCATTCCAGATCACATATCTTTCCAGTATAACTATAGGTCTTAAAGCAGAAATCAGATTTTTCGGTGAAATTCGACCAGCGGACCACACCACCATCAACAAATCGTAACCAGGCTTCTCCTGCTTCATATTTATCAATGTCCTCACTTGAGTACATGGCCCACCAATAGGATGCACCCGGAGCAGTGGTTTCTGCGACGATGTAATATGGCATACCGGGTTGAACGGTGATATCTTCAAAATCGATATTGACCCAGGTGTAATCACTTTCAAATTTTTCCTTGGTAACTTGCACACTAGTTAAATCCTCTCCATCAACCACAGATCTGATACTAACCTTGAGTGGATAGTCTTGACCGGGGTTACTGGGATTGTTTGAAAGCATCATTAATCGCACCTTAGCTAGTGGGGTCATTGTGGGTATAAATGATTGAGCCGCGGCATACTCAGCGTTGATCTCAACATAATAACCTCCAATCTCATCCTGCACTTGATCAATGATATAGCCTTCATCAGTTGCGACAGCGTCTTGGCTTGCATAAGCCAATGGTAACACCATACTAAGCAGCAATAGCGCTACCACAGAAATAGAAACGAATCTGTTTTCGATAATATATTCCCCCTTTTTTACCAATAATTCTATTAAAGTAAATGATAAAAATGGTATTTAAATGTTACTCACTAAAAAACATCAATTTTTACATAAAAACTAATATTTATGAAATATTATAAATATAAACTGTATTACCCTCAACTGTAAAATTAGAAAAAAACACTGGTGATCATCTTTAATTTCCCCTTGATCAACCAGAGGATAAAAGAAAAAATACGTGGGAAAAAAAACGTTTAATTCATATGAACCAAGGGAAAACGATCAACATTGGTGAAACTATATGACTCAGTCACAATATATTCTTGTTCGCCGATTCCATCTCCATTCGTATCCTCACCAGTGTAATCATCCCAGTAATTACCAATGGTTCCATTATCAAACTGATTCACTTGATTACCTTCAGCATGACGCTGATTATTCATAAAAACATTTTGATACACGATATTATCCATTCCTCCACAGCAAAAATAAAGACCCTCAATATTACCAAGAAATAAATTATTACGAATATCATTGTCTTTTGATCCCTTCACATGGAGACCTTTTTCATTTTGAGTAAAAGCATTATCACGAATAATATTTCGTCTTGATGCATACAAATAAATCCCTTTATCAATCGTTGTCTGGTCATGATGAGACACTGAATTATTAGCAACCATTGAATCGTAAATATATCGAAGATACAATCCCTCTGAATTGTTGACCACCGTGTTGTTCAGATACTGATTATGATTGCAATACAACGCAAATAATCCACCCTTTCCATTATCCCTAAACAGGCAATCTCGAATGGAATTATTATGAGCCTGATACAGAAACAACCCGTAATTGATGTTATCACTACAGTTCACATCAATTATGGTGTTCTGTTCGGATCGAAGATCGATTCCTGCATCCTCATTATTGGTCATAGAGGTATTTCCCGCGTTTCTCACCGTGAGATGAGCGATAGTAACATTATCAGCGGTGACGAAAAACACATCATCCTCACCATTACCATCAAAGATGACCTCATCACGGCTCTTACCTTGAATGGTAAGTGATTTACTGATGGAAACATGCTCATAATAAATCCCAGGTTGAATCACTATGGTATCACCCTCCACTGCATCAGCCAGGGCAGCAGAAAGAGTAGCATATCCCTTCTCAGTTCCCAAAATATATACATTTTCCTTATGGTTATCTTCAATACATCCAGCAAAACACAAAGACAGAAAAATCACTGCAATAAAGAATATAAAAATATTGTTCCTACCAATCATGGTTCATTCCATTTCATGATTAGTATTCAATAGTATAAAAAAATTGTGTATCAATAAAGGAAAAAAAGAGGGAGAATGTGTGTGTTCTTTTTAGAAGATAAAACAGTTCATCTGCATTTCTTCAGAAATCACATCACCAGAAGTGCTGATCACCGAAACCGTTACTGTATGTCTTCCAATCAATTGCTGATCCAAAGGACAGCAAAATGGCAGGACATCATCCTCAAAGATCAATTGATCATCAACAAGAATCTCAACATGATCAAGCATCACTGCATCATCCGTAAACGATTCAATGTCAACCACTACATCAATAGGACCAATAATCAATGGATGATCCATAGAAAACAACTTTACACCAAACAGATACAACGCATTCACTGGTTGCTCCACATCCATGACAAAGTTCACCGGCGATACCACAAAGCTTACTTGGTTCGGTGATTCTTGATTACCTAACAGGTCAACTGCGTAACACTCAAGCACATGCTCACCACACTCCTCAACAACAAATGAACCAGTATACTCAACAAAACTGCCACCATCAAGCCGATACATAATCCGGTCAACACCTGAGCCCGTATCAGAAGCAACCAACCGCAGCTCAACAGAGTCATAAAACATATTATCTAACCCCTGTCCATCAAATACTACGTGACTTGTTGGAAGACCACCATCAACATGTACTAATCGTTGTTTCTCAATGGTATTACCAGCATTATCTACTCCTACAACGGAAATGATATGCTGTCCTTCACCGACCGAAAACCCACCGGTATAATCCTTCCATCCACCAGCATCAACCTTATACATCGCGGTATCAAAACCAGATAACCCATCCTCACCAGACACGGTAATCATCACCTGATCATCATACCATCCATTGTTCATATTTCCCTCAACATTCACCGAAATCTCAGGAGGCGTTAAATCGATACCAAAGGTTTCAGACACCGGTATTTCCTCATTGCCATAGTAATCAACGGAGTAGGCCTCCACCGTATGCATGCCTTCTCCACTTATGGGCACAAACTGATTCTCAGATGCCACATAACGTTTCCATTCACCACCATCGATACGGTAAAAGGTATCAATCACCGAAGACCAATCCGTAGCCTCAAAGGAAACCCGCTGTATCTCACCATACCACTCCATCTGATCATGTCCAAACCCATGATTGATAGTAGTCACCGGTGGAACAGTCTGATCAATCATAACCAAACAAGTCTCGGTTTCACTGGCTCCATCATCATCAGTAACCGTTAAGCTTACTTCATAGATCGAATCCGGTTCAGGAAAGGTATGAGTAATATATCCTCCTATCCCTGTTTCCCCATCATCAAAATCCCATGCATAGGAAACGATTTGACCGCCGTCACGATCCTCGGAAAAACGGGCATCAAAACAGACCTCACAATCATTATCAACATAGACATCCGGATGAATAATAGCATCCGGAGGCCAGATCTCTCGGACTTCAACCAGTTTTGTACGGGTGTTTTCAAGACCCCATTCACTGACCACGGTAAGTGATACCTCATATTCTCCTTCAGCAGAATAGACCCAGCTTGGATTCTTCTTCGTTGAGTCAATGATTCCATCCCCATCAAAATCCCAGGACCGCTGCGCAACGTCTCCTTCAGAGGTATCCGAAAAATCTAGTTCATCACCAACATGAGGATAACTGGTTCCCTCATCTGTTACATAATCAAAGTCAGCAAACACCGCTAGATCAACATCACCTGCGCCAATGACGTAAATATAAAGGTCTTTG
>CAZQMI010000088.1:0-3931 GCA_964594475.1 uncultured Thermoplasmatales archaeon | reverse complement strand
CATCAACTGGACCAGGACCTCCTTGATTCTCCGGCCATTCCTCAGCAATCACCCAATCACACTCTGAACAACCTAACTGATTGCAGCCATAGGCGATATTACAATAACCACCATAGCCCTGCTGAGTACCATGACTATTCTTTAAGATCCAATATCCACCACCCATGATCGATGGATCATCAACCCAGCCAACCAACAGAATCAAATGATTCGTACTCCCCGAATCATCATGCTCATAAACATCTGTCGAATCATGATGAGTGTCAACAAAATTCTGTAATCCATTGGTCCAAGCGATCGTTACTGCAACCGGTCCTTTATCAAGCAGATAGGTCTTTAATACATCCCAATCATTTGGATTATCCTCAGAAATCGAAAACGCACCCCAGGTCTCAACCTGAAAGAGTTTATCATCAGGCTGAACCAACGGTTCTGAATGAACGTTCCAGTCACTACATTTATCAGAACAAGGAATACTATCATCAGCATGATAGGGCATACACGATTCAATGGGAACGCCGTTTATCCCATTTCCACTTTGACCAGTACTGGTGCTTACAATGTTTTGAAGCATGGTTGATCCCCATCCACCACCACAGCCATTACAACCGGAATTAATACAGGAAAGACCATATTGTTCAGAAAGATCAATATCCGTGTTAGGATCACCTGACGCAATATCAATTGCTGCTTCAAACGCTCCCCACACCGCAAAAATATAGCAGCTCCCACAGTACACAGGATATGCTTGATCCTTTACTGGAGTCACCCAATTCCCCCCGTAATTGGTCCAACTGAACTGAGAGGGAAGATCATCAAAGCTCATCGCAGGCTGAGGATCTGGATCAAGTAAGGCAAGCATTTCCTCCGTTTTCGGCGGTATTTCAGTCATAACCGGTAACATACTAATCTGATCATCTGCCTTTAAAAAATGTTGATGCATTGCTGAAATCGGAGTAGCTAATACGATACATAACAACACCGCAATAAAAATAGTCCTTTCTTTATGATTCATATGAACCCCCATAATATCAAATAAAGTTGATAAATAAATACTTTTTGCATTTATGAACACTTTATATTGAATAATATTCAAAAAAGAAAAAAAGAAAGGAAGAATTGAGTTAGTACGTGAGTTTTTTAAATGATGAAACAGGTCAATTCTTTCTCTTCAGATACAATTTCTCCATTGGTACTATATACATTAACAGTGAGCGTATGACTCCCGAACAGCTGTTGGTCCAACCGCCATCCATAGGGATGCTCTGAGTCAATCATCTCTGATGATCCATCAATAAAAAACTCAACATACTCAACCATAGCCGGATCACTGGTAAAAGACTGAAGATCCACCATGACATCAACTGGTCCTATAATCGTTGGATTATTCATTGGAAACAGTTCAATACCAAATAGATACAAGGCATCCCTTGGTTGATCAACATCCACAATAAAGTTCACCGGTGACACCTTAAAATTTACCTGTTTTGATGATTCCTGATTACCAAGAAGATCAACTGCATAACACTCCACTACATGATCACCAAGCTCATCAACCACAAACGAACCCTTATATTCTTTCAGATTTCCACTATCAAGCCGATACATGATTTTTTCAACTCCAGCACCTGGATCAGATGCAGCTAGACGCAGTTCAACTGAACCAAAAAACAGGTTATTTGATCCTGGTCCATTGAAAATCACGTGACTCACCGGTGGCCCACCATCAACATTGACTAATTGTTGTTCCTCGACGGTGTTACCTGCCTCATCCACACCCACAACATTGATAACATGTTGACCTTCAGATACAGAGAAACTATCAGAATACTCAACCCAGGGTCCACTATCCAGCTTATACAGGCACATATCAAAGCCAGATCGATCATCCTCACCGCTCAACGAAATCATTACTGATCCATCATACCATCCAGCGGAACTCTCACCCTCAACGGTAATACTCACCGTGGGCGAAATAGAATCAATGCCAAAGCTTTCTGAGACCGGGGATTCCTCATTGCCATAGTAATCAACAGAGTAGGCCTCCACCGTATGCATTCCCTCACCGCCGACCGGGATGAACTGCTGCTCAGATGCAACATACTTCTTCCATTCGCCGCCATCGATACGGTAAAAGGTATCAATCACCGAAGACCAATCCGTTGCCTCAAAGAATATACGCTGAGTGGAACCATACCACTCCAAATCATCCTCACAACCAAAACCATGGTTAATAGTCGTTTCTGGAGGAACAGTTTGATCGATTTTCACGATAGAAGTCGCTGTTTCACTGGCTCCATCATCATCAGTAACCGTTAAGCTTACTTCATAGATCGTATCAGGTTGTGCAAATTCATGGGTAATATATCCTCCTGACCCCGTTTCCCCATCATCAAAATCCCAAGTATAGGAAACGATTTGACCACCGTCACGATCCTCGGAAAAACGGGCATCAAAACTCACCATAAGATCATTACCCACGTATTCCTCCGGGTTCACCACCGCCAGTGGTGGCCATACTTCACGGACCTCAACGGTTTTGGTTCGGGTACTGTTCAATCCCCATTCACCAACGATTTCAAGGGTGACCTCATATTCACCTTCTGCCTCATACGTCCATGAAGGATTCTTCTTCGTAGAATCAATGATACCATCTCCATCAAAATCCCAAGACCGCTCTGCAACATCACCATCAGATGTATCCACAAACTCGATTTCTTCGCCCAGATGTGGAAACCGTGTTCCCTCATTAGTTTCAAAATCAAAATCAGCAAACACTGCTAAATCAACATCAACAGGACCAGGTCCTGCCTCACTTGCAGGCCATTGCTTCGCTTTCACCCAACAACAGATATCCTCAGCAAGACTATTACATCCATAGGCAATATTTGCAAAACCATTATAACCCCAGCCAGCACCCCAGCTGTTTTTGATAATCCAGTATCCACCATTCAATATACTATCATCATCAACCCAACCGACCAGTGTTATCTCATGATTGGTTATTCCATTATCATCCTGTTCATAGACATCTGTGGAACTATGATGGGAACTTCCGAAGCTACTGAATCCCCCCACATAAATATCGATACATAACGGACCATAATCAAGTAACCAGGTTTTCATAGTATGCCAATCACTAGGGTTATCTTCACTAAATGAACTCGTCCAACTCCACTCATCAATCTGCCAGAGCTTATTATCAGCGGCAGGAGGTTCCGTAAAATAATCCCAATCATCACATTTATCAGAACATGGGATATTATCATTTGCCTGATAGGGCATACACGATTCAATAGGAACACCGTTTATTCCATTTCCACTTTGACCCGGAGCAGTATCATAAATTGCTTCAAAGATAAGATTACCCAATCCTCCATTGCAGCCATAACAGCCATTATTGATACAGGAGAGACAATACTGCTCAGACAAATCAATATCAGTATCAGGATACCCTGATGCTAAATTAATAGCACCCTCAAATGCACCAATTGGTCCAAAAATATAACAACTGCCACAATTGCCTTGATCTCGTGCGGGAGTCGTCCAATCACCATTATAATCCAACCAACTAAACTGGGATGGAACACTTTGCAAGCTTCGAGTAGGCTGTGGATCAGGATCATATTCATCCATCTTGAAAAACTCCTCAGTCATTACCGGTTTTTCAGTCATCACCGGAAAATCAGAAGAAGATAACGCTATCGACGGACGCATCAATGAATCGGTACTGTTTTCATTCATCATACTTGTTGGTTTCTCGTTTTGTGTGCTTGAACTCATTGGGATGAGAACACTTGTTAACAATAAGCCTATTGTCCATATTATAATATAACGTTTCATATTTTTACCCCCTTTACACAATCGTAACCTATTTATAATAATAGAAAAAGATAATATAAGCCTTTGGGTAACAAAGATGCCATATTTA
>CAZQMI010000087.1:0-10510 GCA_964594475.1 uncultured Thermoplasmatales archaeon | reverse complement strand
AAAAGAAAGTGTATCAAGAATATTTATAGTTCTCCTTCGAAACCACAATTAGGACATGTCAAAGAAAGTGTATCATCCTTAAGAAAATATGAAAATTTTTCATTACATTCAGGGCAAAGGATCGTGACGTTTCTACCGTTATTCATATCTTGTTCATATAATGAATCTGAATGTTTTTCCAAAAATTCAGATGGAGTTGATGAATCATTTTTTTCTTTTTGATTGAGAGCATTGTTGATACCAACGTTAATGTTTGATTTCTTCTCTTTTTCACATTCTGTCTGTTGAGAGGTTTGATTCTTTGAACCATTTCCTAGTTCTTCAACAAGATTTGTTTCATCATGAAGTGAATCTAACTCTGAATTAGAACTGGTATCCATTTTATTCTTAACTGTTGATTTACTCTTTTGGTTCGTTTTTTTATCTTTCTTATGAGTATGTTTTTCTTTTTTACGATTCTTTTTAGATGCAGTAGTTTTGTTATACGATGGTATTTCTGATTCTTTGCTATTGATTTCTTCATTTCCAACATCTTTGAAATTATCAACTGAGTCATTTTCAGAGGAATTAAAATCTTCACTAACATTTGTTTTTAATTCAGATCTGTCAGACTGTGGATTTTTTTTAGAATTCTGATCGTTTTCATCAAAAAACAGCGTTTCATGTTCATCTGATGCAACACTTCTTTGAGTGTTTTCTGAATTATTTTTACCCGTTGAAATCAATTCCTCTGAATTTGAATCATTATGAAAGATTGGAGTAGGAATCGATGAGTTTCTTTTAATTGAATGAAGAGATTCTTCATCATCACTAATTTTTTGCCAGGGAGAATAACCATCTTCAGAATCAGGGTTATCATGTCTTTGAGAAATCGAATTTGAAGCAGAAGGAATTTTTATAAGCCCTGGACTTTCATAGGAAACTAATTCACCTACCTCATTAGGAATGGGAAGTTCTGGAGATGACTGAATGTGTGAATCATAAACACCATTCTCTGAAATCTCAGTCTGTTTTATTGAATCATCTTGAGACTCATACGAAGAATTTATATCATTATCCTGAAATGTTCCAATACAGTCAACAGCAACAGATTCGTCAATAGCAAGAGCATCATTATTAATAGCATAGGAGATGCATTTGTCAGTATACTCAATAAGTCTACTTGGATTACCATTACAAGCCTGATATAGATGAGAAATAGAACTATTATCAAAAGGATAAATCGGATCCATATTATTCACTAAACGAGTACTTTCAACCCTTTTGCCAACAATTTTTTTTGCATTCTCAATATTTAATAAAGGTATTTTAATTGGATAGAATAATTTCGAAACAACAGGCTGCATTTTTGAAAAACGTTGAAAGAAATCATCTGTACAGGTAATCATAATCAACACACCAGGACAAATTAATGGAACAAGTTCTTCCAATGTTTTCACATATTCAATATTATCCTCACTTGCCAGTTTGTGCAAATTATCTATAAGAAGAAAACTTGGTTTATTTACATTAAGAGCATTTGCTAATGCTTGAGCAAATGTTTTCGGATCACATTTATTCTTTCGTACTTTTTTAGCGATTTTAATGAATTGATTATACCATTTTGGAGAATTCAACAAACCATATTTATCTGTACTCATAATGGCCCTAGCAAGATTATAACAAGAAGAAGGATCTTCTTCTGAGATTTGCTGAAATGCACAAAAAAGACCATTAACATTTGCTTCATAAGCAGCAACAATTAAACGATGTGTTTTCCCAATCCCAGTTGATCCAGTTAAAATAATCGCTTCCTTTTTTTGTAATGCAAACACTTGATCCTTGATTTCACCTATTAACTCATCAACCTGTTGAGATGAATGAATTAAACTGATATCGTTTACATCTTCACTTCTAACATTCTTAAAAGGATTTCCGGTCATTCCAAATAAATCGAAACCATTTTCAGACATTATAAACCTCCAACAAAGACTACATAAAACCTGATATATCAACGAACACGAGCTCGTAAATCAACAAGAATCGATTTCCCATCGAAATGATAATAAATATTTTCATCAAACGATTTCCCATGCATCCATTTTGGAATACGAATATAGCGGCGAATGCCTTTCGTTGTATCCATAGTAAGAAACTTCAGAATACCATCGGCTAAGTGATCACAAGTTACTTCAACCTGATTTTTCAACATCCCTCTTTCAATGGTTAATAACACAATTGCTTTACGTTGTTTACAGAGCTTTAAAAACTCTTCAAGTACATGTCTCACATCTGTAAGAGACCGTTCAATATTTAAATAGGAAAAAGAATCAATGATAGTCACTCCATTTTCTACAATATAATCCTGCCAATGACGATGGGATCGTTCCTCAATAATAGGAAATTCAACTCCATTTTTTTGAAAAAATTGAATTTGATCTCTTACCTCCTCTGTTGTTCTAGAGGTAATATAATTCACTTTCATCTCATAATGAACCGCAACAGTTGCTAACTGCTGAACAAACAATGTTGTGATTGGATCAATGTTGCCCTCAACAATGACCAGATTCCCTTTTGGTACTTTCTTTATGAATTCATTTAAACCTGGAATTGTTATTGGAATTCCCATGTTATAATACCCTATTTTATTCTCTTTTTTAAATATGGAGAAATCTCATTTAATAATAATCAACATATTCTATGATAACATAAGTAATCTATATAGTTAGAATCAATTCTAAAGAGGAAAAAATCGATTATATAATAATATCTGGGATATTATTTAGAATGATTTGTTTATACTCTTAGTAACATAATTATTTTTTTTCGTGATTTTGAGAATATAAAATACATAGTACTAAATACGATATATAAAAACAATGAAAATCATATTTATACATTATTGTCAATTTTTTTATAAAAAATAAGAAGAAATCATTGGGCTCTAGGGGAAAAAGCATATGAAAATAAAAATCATCTCTATTATAATCATAATTGCCTTAGTTACTTTGACCACTATCACATTAACAATATCTTCTCAAACTACTATTGATGAGCATGATAACCTCACTCAATCATCTCATGAAGCTAACTTTAGAAATAATTTTGTTCAATCAATTTTACATTTTTTCTCATATTTAGACAATATATTTAGTAAAAATTATTTTGATATACTCGAAAAAATCATAGATCAATCATCATTATCTTCATCCACATTTTCTTCGGATTCAAATCAAAATCAATTTAGTGTTCTTCCTATTGAAATAGAAAAGACAGATAATATAACTTATAATCAAATAGTAAACCCTGGTGAAAAGATTAATTATACCATATCCGTAAAAAATCCAGACTCAAATGATATACAATCAAAGGTTCACATCATCGATCAACTCCCTGATGAAGTTGAATATTTTTCAACAGATGAGACGGGATTATACTATGATGAAAATGAGCATTTTACCTACATTATTTATCCTCAACTTCAGCCAGATGAAAAAAAATCAATGAACATCACCGTGACAGTAATAGATACCATAACTCACCCATGTATGATCAATAACACCGCAAAGGTGAACAGCAGTAAACTAGCTTTTAACTCAACATACGAACGAACCGCAATTGGAAGCTATGAATTCAGTCCACTTCAGATACAAAAAGATGATCGAACCGAAGAAGGATGGGTAAGAAAACCAACAATTACAGAACCTATTTTCATCAATTATTCAATAAATGTGACAAATCAGCACCCTCATGATGTTCATAATATTATTATCCGTGATAAACTTTCTGACTCAGTAGAATTTCAAGCAGCATCACATGATGGATCTACAAGCGACATAAATGGTCATATCTATGTCTTTTGGGGATTTGATTATTTACAGGCAAATACATCAAAATTAGTATGGGTAAATGTCTCTCTAAATAACTCAGTCACCCCTGGATCAAAAATTATCAATAATGTCTATGTTGTATGTGAAGAAAATTGTTATGAAGAAGGAAATGATGAAGAAGAAACCTTGGTTGTAGAAAATAATCCACCAGTAACAAATCTTAGTATTGGAGATCCACAATATAACGATGAAAATGATATTTTTATTACCAGTCATACACCACTCACTCTCAGAGCATATGACAATGAAACCTATTGGACCGGTGTAAAAACTCTTACCTATGAAATACGAAAACAAGGATTATTAATACAAAAACAGAGTATCAATGATGGTGATAATGCAGATGAAGATCCCAGAGTTGGATTTATCGAAACCACCATTTATTTGGAAGATACCTGTAATAACACTATAACGTATTATTCAACTGATACGTTTAACACTGAACCTAGCAAAACAACAATACTTCAAGTTATCAATACACCACCTTCTCTCGATATAGTTATGGGTGAGCCAAAAATCCCATTCTTTTATGAAATTGATGGAATCTGCTATCCTGCTCTCTCAGCGGAAACACCCATAACAATTATTACTTCTTGTACCCAATCCTGTGAAAAGTATATTGATTTAGAAAAACTCTCCATTGAAATATATCATGGAGAATCCTATGGAGAATGGGAATTATATAGCTCAAATATTATCATTGACAATGATGAACATGATGAAAATAGTACAGAGGGAATCATTGAAATATCAATGAAATTCCAAGATAACTGCTGGTATCAAATACATGTTTGGTCAATGGATAAACTCGGAAATAGAAATCCTGATCAAGCACAGGTCATGATAAAAGATGTATACATAGATGCAGAAGGCCCACAATCCGAATATTGGTATACTGGTCCAGAACATCAGAATGCCTTTCGATGGATAACAAACGAAACAACATTACATGTAGAATCTATTGATCGAGGCTGTAATAATCAAGGAACTGGAATCAATAAAACTGAATACTGGATCATGAAAAAAGAAGGATCCAACTGGGTTGAAACGTATCGAAACATTATTTTTGATAATAGTGATAAAGATTACAACGATGACATCGGAGCTATTCATATACAAATCCAAATAAATGAGAGTTGTGAACATTATATTTACTATCAATCTACAGACAACATAGGCAATCAAGAAACAATTCATAAATATTATGTACGAGTTGATAACCATCCACCACTCTCCTCGTTACACGTTGAAGAGCCAAGTTGTGATTACTATAATGAAGATAAAAAAATCTATTGTGCCACGACAGAGACAAATATTAACATTAATGCTCAGGATCAACTAGATCCATGTGCTGTTGGAATTGATTATATTGAGTATGAAATATATCAGAACAACCAACTGATTCAGAAAGAAACAACACATGATTTAGAAACAGTGAGTTTTCGCTTTAATGAACAATGTTCTCACACATTGAAATACCGGGCAGTTGATTTTCTAGGAAACATAGAATTATGGAACATTCAAGAGTTTAAAATCGATAATCAAAAACCATCAATATATCTCACAGTAGGACAACCAAACATACGAACAAATAATGATCAGCCACATTACTGGATAACGACAAACACTAACATTAGCATTGATGGATATAATGATGGAAGTTGTCCTCAATGGACACTACAATATCGCATTAATAATGAAGAATGGACCGATATCACTTCACCATTGGAAAGACCATATGTCATTAATCTTACTAATGAATGCAAATACACTCTTGAAGTAAAAGCATTTGATTGCATAGGAAACACAAATCAACTGATCAAACGATTCTATGTTGATGATACTCAACCGGATTATCAAATCATCAAACCACACAATGGAGTATACACGAATGGCGATACATTCCACGCAACATATCATACCATTGATGAATCTTCATTTTCACCGCCCTGTTATGAAAATCATGCCGTAGGAATTCCAAATCATGCCATTAGTGAGGCATGGATTATTGATATTTTACCAACTCTAATGGTTTGTGAACTTGATACCACCTCATTTACATATAAGCAGAACTCCGAAGAATTTGATGGTGACATCACCATTCCGATAGATTGCGACATCCCAGATGGAAGTGCATATTTTGTTGGTGGTTCAGCTGATGCATTGGGGAACGGTAAAGGACAAATTAAAGATAAAATCATTAACTACTATCAAAAATATGGGCAGGATTCAACACAACTACAATCCTTACTTGACCAGCTGATCGATGAACAAAAAATTGTACAAATCGTTATTGATAACACCCCTCCAGAGGAACCAGATTCTGACCCACCAATTGTGAGTATTATCAATCCAGCTGAAAATGAAATCATTACAAGTGAAATAATACATATTCAAATCAATAGCTTTGATGATAAAACAAATGTTGAAGATTTATTTGTTGTAGTTGAAATAACAATTCCAGGTTACCATCAATTTCTTAAATCTGTGACATACAATGAAACAACAACATATTTTGACATGGAATTTAATGCTACTGCCACAAAAAATAATTCTCAGATCCAAATACAAGCATATGCAACGGATTCTGATGGAAAAACAGGTGTATCAAACCCAGTTTCTTGTATAATAAAAAATAACGTCTATTTTTCTCAATGGTTGCATACTGGTTGGAATCTATTGGATCTGGAGAATGTCATAGGAAATACCAGTGTTAAATCTGTATTTCGATCCATCGATAATGAATACAAAATCATCTTTGAATTACAATCGGAACAGTATTTTATCCTAGGTCAGCAATTCAACACACTTACACACATCAAACCCTGGGAAAAATACTGGATTAAAATGAAAGTGGGAACTGGTTTTTACTTGAAAGAATAATAAAAAGAAATCAAATGGTGAAAAAAAATTATGAAAAACAAAGGAATGAAAAATAAAATATTTGTTATTGCAGTGTTTTTACTATTTACTCTTTCGTTACCACATCATCCTGCACAAGAAAATATAAATATTAAAATCATCCAAGGAACTCTATATACAACCAATAATGATACAACAGAACCGGCAGAACATGGAATCCTTTTACAAATTATTGTAAGCGATGGTCAAGAAAAAATAATAACAACAAAGGATTATGATGAAAATAATGAATTAAATTACGGAGCAGGTTTTACTTCCATCAATGAAGGAGAAACAATTTCATTTCTTATTAAATACCAAGGAACATACCAAGAACCAAATATCTTGGAAACAAATGGTACGATCATTGACAAGAAAATGGTAACTATTACATCAAAAGAAATTTACCATGTAAATCTATATTTTAACTCAACAAATACCACAATAACTAATTCAGCACCAAATCAACCCAAAGATCCATATCCGGCTAATAATTCCAAAAATCAACCAAAAAATAATGATTTGACCTGGACCTGTTCTGATCCAGATGAAGATGAACTTCGTTATGATATCTATTTTGGAGAAAACAATCAATCTATGAACGGTCCGATAAGTAAAACAATGGCAGTTTATGATCCCGGTAATTTAACATACAATACTACCTATTACTGGAAAATCATCGCCTGGGATTCAAATAATCAGAGTACAGAAGGCCCACTATGGAAGTTCACTGTTTCAGAAACAAATATGAAACCAAACGAGCCAAGCGATCCTATTCCTGCAGATGGAGAAACAGAAATTGATATCGAACTCATTTTAGAATGGAATGGAGGAGACAGAGATGGCGACATGGTTACTTATGACTTATATTTTGACAACAGTTCACCTCCTTCTCTTCTTCAAACAGATATTCAAAATACCCAGTACAATATCAGTGATTTATCATTCAATACAACATATTACTGGAAAATAATCTCAACTGATGAAGAAAATAATACTCAGAATGGAAGCATATGGACTTTTAGAACAATTACTTCTTCAGAGAATCCAACTGCAAATGCAGGAGGTCCCTATAGCGAAGTAATCAATAATGATATCACTTTTGATGGTTCAGGAAGCACAGATGATGGGTCCATAGAATCATATTTCTGGGATTTCGGTGATGGAAACAATGGAACCGGGGTAACACCAACTCATACCTACGCCAGTACTAATACTTACACGGTAACTCTGACAGTCACTGATGATGAGGGAAACCTTGATACAGATACGACAAGAGCAACCATTACGTCAAACAACAAACCACCTTCGAAACCAATCGTTAAGGGCCCAGAACACGGGAAAAAAGGAATCGAATATGAATTCAATGTATCCGCATCAGATAGTGATGGAGATGATATTAAAATAGAAGTAAATTGGGGAACCTTTGGAGATACAACAACCACCGGATATCAATCCTCGGGATCAACCATAACCTTGAGTCATTCGTTTTCATCTACAAAAATCTACAGTTTGAGATTTACCACTATCGATGAACATGGAAAACGTTCTTCATCAACCCTATTTGAAATTTGCATTAATATCATAACGATTGACGGTTATGGACAGCTTTATGATTATGACGATGATGGAATCTATGAAAAATTCAAACCAGAAGGAAAAGTAAATTTTTATGATACCGAATCAAATCGTAAGGATGGGCGGATAGGCTTTGATTATGATGGTGATGGTGGTTACGAATTCACGTATAATACTGACAGTGGTGAAGTGTTAGGATACAAAAAAGATGGATTATACTCAGATGCAACTAGCTCACAAATAAGGTTGCCATTGCCGTTATGGTTAATTATTCTCATTATTTTAATTATTATTTCTATTTTACTTATCGTCCTTTTCTTGTTTGTTTTCAAAGAGTCAACAGTTTCGAAAAAACTTTCATTTTTTTCCTTTAATACAAAGACAAAATCAATTAAATCAAAATGCACAAATAATAATATATCCACGTTTAATATGCCACAACAAAAAAATACGAACGGTTCAGGATTCAAAAGACTCTAAAGTCTTATCTATAAAATCTATGAGATGAATAGATATTATGTAGAATTTGTTTATAATATGAAAAAACCTAATGAGAAGATGATTAGTCAATGAAAAAAATAAATGATAGCAATGGTGTATCAGTAATCATCGGCGCTCTCATGTTAATTTTAATTGTTGTTGCGCTCAGTGCGGGTTTTTTTGCCTTTGCAGCTCAACAACAAGAAGCAACTCAGGAACTACAACTCTTTCTTAAAGAAAAAGAAACGGAATCTTTAGATATTACAAAGATGCAGGTAACTTATAACAATTTATTCAAACCAGTAAATGTTAGTGTTTGGGTATCAGCAAATTGGTCTGGAAATATATTAGATCAATCAGCAATTTCAGAAATACGACTTAATGGTTATCTAAAAAAAAATGATGGAGAAAATACTGGTTATTCTCAGAATTTCACAGATAAAGAGTCAAAATCAATAAAAAAGAAACAAACAGAAATGTATCAATTTGATATTTTGAACTATGATCCTGCATATCAACAAATTTTTTGGGAAACATCAGAAATAGGTGATGCAATAACAGTTACCATTCGAACAGAAGAATATGGTAATATTTTTGAAAAAACGTTTTACTCGCCAACACCAATCATTGAAATCAATGAAGATATCGATAAAAATGTTATTTCTTTTGATGCATCACAAAGTTACATTAGAGGAAAATCCTACATTGATCAATACAATTGGATCATCATTAAACAAGATGAAACGGTAAATACAGATGAATATCTATTTAATATAACAAGGGATTATACAAAAAAACCGCAACATAATGATTCAAAAGTATATAAAACAATAAATGAAACTGGCGATCCCTCAAAATATATTATTTTTGCTGATGAAGACAATGATGAACAATTTAACATGAGCAAGGGAAAAGATATCATCCTCTGTAATAATAATAGCGCAGATGATTCAGTGGTATATAATGAACCCCAATTCAACACTTCTTCTTCTTCTTCTGAAAATCTTTATTATGCAGGTGATGAAGAAAAAGGTTTTATATATTATAAATCAGAAGATACAAATTTTGAAGGAGAAAAAATTCAATTCACAACTTTTGAAGCAGTAGATATCATCTGGGTGTTACTAGAAATCAAGGATACAAATGGATTGATTAATCATCTCTCTGAAGAGTTCATATATCAGTCAAATTCAATAAAAACATCACTTGAAGATATTGAAATTATAAACGTTGAACCACAATATGATGCTGAAAATAATTATATCATCAATATTGCCGAAATCGAAACAAAAAACAACGCTGGATTTCAAACAAATATAGAATACGTAAAAATAAATGGAAATAACTGGAATGTAACAGAAGAACTGGTAATTGATGATTACACCACGAAAATATTGACAAATAACTCATGGAATATACAAATACCAAACCAACATCCAATCATCATCAAAGTGCATACTACTTTAAATAATGATTTTCAACAGATATTTTATCCTCCCACTGCTAACTTTGTCATTTATTTTGAAACCATTCAGACCGGACAAAACGATTGGTCAAATGTTCCCTTTTTGGATGCAACATCAACTGATCAATTCGGAGACAGTTTTATCACGAACTGGGACTGGAACATAACTTGGAATGAAACTCAACATTTTCAACTATACTCGGGTAGAAAAATCCAA
>CAZQMI010000086.1:0-10872 GCA_964594475.1 uncultured Thermoplasmatales archaeon | reverse complement strand
TGGGATGCACTCTAACAAAAAACTACCAGCCCGATTCCTTCCAGCATCCAAATACATTTAACTTGTATTTATGCTTTTCGCCATTTTAATATCGATTTACTTTAAAGATATACTGACGACGTTATTTCCGCGTAAAATAATGGTTCCTAATCGCCTTTTTGTGTCATTGGCGATTTCCTCAACATCTTCAAGGACCATGTTCATATATTCATCGAATCCGGATAGTTTTCCCTCAACTAGTCTTCCATCTTTCAAGAGTAACGAGAGGTGTTGGTTAACCGATTTTTCTAACACATCTAAAGGTAATGCCATGGGGAGGGTGAAACAAATAGACCTTTTTAAAACATTCCCCTTATTAATAGAGAGAGGGTATAACGGGATTATACAACAAAAAATAGTTTTTTTTCCATGAAAAACCTATCAAAGTTCGCTTTTAGACGAAGCTCTTAAATACTAAGACCCTACATATATATAAGTGGCAATCATTTCTTTTGGTGTATGTGTTTGAAATAATCACTGTTTTTATGGGGATATACGCCAGTGTGGTTATGATTGCATATCTTGTGAAATGTGAAACAATGGGAAATAAAAGAAAAAGAAATCGAATAGTTGTTGAATTGTTTGATGAGAAAACAGGTGAAAAAGTAAGAAAGATCAGATTCAATAAGCCTGGGGAATTCGATTATTTTTTGAAAAGCTTCAAAAAAATGAGATATCCCGGCTATGGTTGGAGATATTCTGATAGTAATAAAAGACAGAAAAAACCTGTTTCATCATAAGAAAACAACACCTTTTTATTTTTTTATTTTAGATGTTATCAACCCGCAGATATCAAATGTTTTTATCTTAGTTTTGTGATTAACAATTGTCGAAAGATTTCTTTCAAATGGTAACTATTAAATGTGGGATGTCGATTACTGTTTTAGCTCTGAATGGGGAGGAGCGATATATGACGGATGGAAAAATTGTCCATGTTGTAGGAACAGGAACCATTGGAGAACCTTTGATCGGGTTATTATGTGACGCTAAAGATGATCTTGGTATTGATGAAATAACTTTTTACAAACATACGGCCAAGGTGCTTGATCGACCAAAGATAAAGGGCTTGATTAATCGCGGTGCCAATCTTGCGGTGGCTGAAGATAAGATTAAGGATTTTCAGGAACTGGGAACAGAACCAACGTATCAAGCTGAAGAAGCAATCAAAAGAGCATCAGTAGTTATCGATTGCACACCGAAGGGAACGGGTCTGTTGAACAAGGAAAAATATTATAATAAATACAAAAAAAAGGTGAAAGGATTTCTTGCCCAAGGTTCTGAATTTGGTTTTGGGAAAATGTATGCCGTAGGAATTAATGATAAGGCGATTAAAAAGGATGATCAGTTCATTCATATCGTGAGCTGTAATACTCATAATATTGCAGTGCTCATTAAGACTCTGGCCATTCAAAACGAAAAGAATCATTTGAAAGAAGGAAAGTTCTTATGTATAAGGCGGGCAAATGATATCAGTCAGGTGAAAAGTTTTATCCCCTCTCCTGAAGTAGGAACACATAAGGACCCTCAGATGGGAACGCACCATGCAAAAGATGTTTATCATCTGTATAAAACCCTGGATATTGATCTAAACGTGTTCTCCAGTGCGTTGAAACTAAACACCCAGTACATGCATAGTATCTGGTATGATATCAAACTGGACAATAAGATTACAAAGGAAAAGGTCATTGATAAGTTCATTAAAAACCCTCGGGTAGCTGTTACTCAGAAGACCGCGGCAAATCTCGTGTTTTCTTATGGTCGTGATCATGGTCATTATGGAAGGATTTTAAATCAAACAGTAGCTGTGCTTCCTTCAGTTCATGTGATCAATGATAATGAAATCTTTGGGTTCTGTTTCACCCCGCAAGATGGAAACTCTATTCTGAGTAGTATCACCCAGACCATGCGCTTTCTGTATCCAGAGAGTTATGAGGATAAACTGAAATGTCTGGGAGCATTCTTGCTTCAGGAAGTATAATAGATTGCTTCCTTCTCTTTTTCTTCTTTATTTCTCCTCCCGCTGTCAACCAATGAGGGTGAGTTCATGAAATTAAGGTGGATGAAGGATGGTATGAACATATGAATGATTCGTTCAAAATTATTAGGGATTCCATTCATGGAAACATTAAATTTGAAGGGTTTTTTTTGGATTTACTTGATGCTGCTGAACTGCAGCGTCTCTATAATGTGAAACAACTTGGTCTGGCGCACTTGGTGTTTCCTGGTGCTCATCATACTCGGCTAGAACATTCCTTTGGAACCTATCATATTGCATCAGAAATTGTTAGTTTGCTTCCGCTGGATGATGAGGAACGAATCTTGGTTCGGTGTGCAGCACTTCTTCATGATATTGGTCATGGCCCGTTTTCTCATACCTTGGAGTCGATTCTGAGGGAATCACTTGATGTTGACCATGTTGATCTTACAGAGCAGCTAATCAAGGGTGAATATACTATTTTCCATCCTGATGAACAAGACAGTGTCCATCTTGAGAAAACAGTTCCATTTATTCTAAAACAACAAGGGATTGATACGCAGTGCATTGCTGATATCATAAAAGGAAGTGTTAGTGATCATCCCTATCTTGGACAGTTGTTAAATAGCGTTATCGATGTCGATCAACTTGATTATTTGCTTCGTGATGCTTATTACACTGGTGTTTCTTACGGATTAATTGATCTGCAACGGTTTCTGCAGACGCTTCTGATCAATGGCAACACATTAGCTATGAATCAGAAAGGAATCGGAGTGGTTGAAAATGTGCTTATGGCACGGGCGTTGATGTATTCCTCTGTGTATTTTCATAAGACGGTTCGCATCGCTGAGTTGATGCTATCTAAGGCCATTGAGAAGACCACTCTTGCTCATCCTTTTGATTTTTTCAAGATGACGGATGCTGAACTAGTGAACTGGTTGAAAAACCAGGGTTCGTTTCAACATGAGATTGTGACCAGATTGAAGTATCGGCAGCTGTTCAAACAGGCATATCGATTGTCTCCTCATCAGGTCACGGATCGTCAACGAGATCGGATTAAGCAACTAGAGGATATATCGTTTCGTAGGGAATTTGAGGAAATGATTGAAAAAACCCTTCAAATTCCTGAGGGTCATGTGATCATCGATGTACCAAAACGGGATATTCATCAAGCTGAACCTCGGATTCAGGAAACTGATTTTCCCATTGTCTTTGATGATGAGACTAAATTACTGCATGAGTTCACCCCGATTGCTGATGCCATTCGTCTGCGAGCGATTCCAGAGTGGGAGCTGATGGTTGCTACTGATAATACGTATCGAAAAACGGTTTCTAGACAAGCAGAACGATTGCTGTTTCATTAAAAGGAACTAGACATTGTTTCAAGGTCGATGTTTTTTATAGTATTGCTTTATTTCATAACTGCTCTGTGAAAAGTTATGTCAGGTGGAATTGAGCATTTATGACAGAAAAATCTTGGATTGCAATTAATGAGATTCTTAATGGAAATCATACAGATGAAACCGTATTTGTTCGGGGATGGATCTATCGAACCCGTAGTAGTGGAAATATTGCGTTTATCGTGCTTCGTGATGCCACAGGAACTCTTCAAGCAACGGTGAAACGGGGAAATCTTGCTGATGATGAGTTTGAGGACGCAAAAAAAGCACTTGTTGAATCATCTGTTGAAGTGCAAGGAATGGTTGTTGAGGATAAACGGGCACCAGGTGGATATGAACTTCGGGTTTCATCATTTTCGGTGCTTCAATTCGCTGAACCGTATCCCATCACCGAGGATCAAAGTCAGGAATTTCTTCTTGATCAGCGGCATCTCTGGATCCGTTCGCAGAAAATGAATGCGGTGTTAAAGATCCGTTCCACGGTGGTTGGAGCCATTCATCGGTTTTTCAGAGAAAAGGGTTTTATTGAGTTTGATGCACCGGTGCTGCAACCCAATCAATGTGAAGGTGGTTCAACGCTTTTTGAAGTAAAATATTACGATACCAAAACGTTTCTTTCCCAGTCCTGGCAGCTGTATGCTGAAGCAGCTGTTTTTTCTCTTGAAAAAGTGTATAATGTCGGACCAACCTTTAGAGCAGAGCGATCAAAGACTTCCAGGCATCTATCTGAGTTCTGGATGGCAGAGATGGAAGCGGCCTGGATTGAACTTGATGAACTTACCAGCATTGCAAAGGATGAGATTTGTTTCATTCTCAGTGAAGTGGTGAAGAAAAATGCTCGTGATCTTCATGTGCTTGATCAGGATGTGGCGTTGTTGAAATCAATTGCTGATACTGATTTTCCAACTATTACTTATGATGAAGCACTAAAAATTTTAAAAGAAAAGGAAAACATGGATATTGAATGGGGTAAGGATTTGCGGACTGTTGAGGAAAACAGGTTGATGAATCATTTTAAGACACCGGTGGTAGTGACAAACTATCCAATCGAGATTATGGCGTTTTATAAACCCGTTGATCCCCAACGTCCTGATACTGCACTCTGTTTTGATATGATTGCTCCCAGTGGTTATGGTGAAATCATTGGTGGATCGCAACGTAGTACTGATATTGAATATATGAAGAAGCGTCTTGAGGGGCAAGGGGAAAGCATTGATCAGTATGAATGGTATTTTGATCTTCGTCGGTATGGTTCTGTTCCTCATTCTGGTTATGGTGTAGGGGTGGAACGTTTGGTGGCATGGATTTGTGGTCTTGATACTATTAAAGATGCCATACCGTTTCCTAGGACCATGAATCGATTTTGTCCATAAGGAGGTTTGAAAGATGCAAAAAACAGTTCATGTATTAATTAGTGGAAAAGTACAAGGTGTGTTCTTTAGGGCAAACACTCAACAGGAAGCTGAAAAACGTAACGTTATTGGTTGGGTGCGTAATACGGCTGATGGAAAAGTGGAAGCAGTGTTTCATGGAGAAGCATCTGCTGTTGATGATCTTATTATATGGTGTCACCAGGGATCTCCCGCAAGTAGTGTGGAAAATGTATCTGTTGATCCTATTGATGATGAATCATTTGATGGTTTTTCCATTCGGTATTAGTAATAAAACTGGTTAGGTATCTTTGTCTCGGTCAAAGATGGTTTTTTTCTGATAAGTGATTTTAAAAATGCGGTGATGGGGAATCATGGCATCAGTGGTTTCAATGAAGGTTTTATCAATGGATAAGATGTCTTCTCCGGTGATGATTTTGTAATCATTTTTAGCTCCGCGATGAATATAATAGAGTTCAACCTGATCGAGTTTGTATTTTTTTCTCCATTTGATTTCATTGAGGATGTCTCTGATTTTGTTCATAATATTGTTTCAACCAAAATAAGAGATGTTCTGCAGTGATTGTTTGATATGGGCGTTGGCATCTCCTTCAATCCATTCTTCATGGCCAGGGTAGAGATATTCGATGTCAAGATTTGTTAATCGTTTAATTGATTTTTTGAGATCGCTATGACTGCCACCGGGGAAATCGGTTCGACCAAAGGATCCGTGAGCAAAGACGGTGTCTCCCGAAAACAGGGTTTTGTGTTGTTTGCTGTAAAGACAGATACATCCAGGAGTATGACCTGGAGTATGTAAAACGGTGAATTCATCATCACCAATTTGTAGTGTTGCTCCTTCATCGACTTGGGTGTCTACAGGCATTTTTGGCATGGTGCCACCAAGCATTTTAGCAAACATGCTTTTGCCTTGCTCTATTTTTTGTGTTGCCTGCGGATGAGCAATGATTGAAGCGGTTTCATTGCTGAGATTATGGATGTTTTTTACTCCTCCGCTATGATCGAAATGTTCATGGGTGAGAATAATTTGTTTAATCGTTTTGGGATCAAGGATTTCTTTCAGTGTTTTATTGATGGTGTCTTGATACATTCCGGTACCAGTATCAATGACCGTAGGATGGTCTCCGGTGATAACATAAATGTTTGAATCATATTGAAATCCTCTGATGCAATGAATCTTCATGCTTTGGCTATGAATGGCTTTTCATTCATTAAGATTGTTATTATATGGTCAAAGGAATTCATTAATGATATGATAAAAAGTGGGCCCGCCCGAATTTGAATCGGAGTCTCTAGCTCCCAAAGCTAAAAGGATCGACCAAGCTACCCTACGGGCCCATATGTCCCTTTTGCGTATCAATCATTCATATTTAAAAACTTTTATCAAACAGAACCCGTTTCCACCGTTTCATGGACTTCAATGTGAAGAAACCCGCGCATTGGTTTGCTTTGTTAATGATTTTAGCTAGTTTTCTAATGTTTATCGTAGTTCCCATCATTTCCTATTTTGGGATTTTGGTTACAACTGATACCACTGCTCAATTAGAGAATTTGCCTGATTCGTTTTCTCTTTTTTTCGAAATATTTACATTAATTCTTCAGGGTATCTTTGTTATTGTTCTGCTTATCCTTTCGCCCTATGTCTGGTATTCATTGGTCAATAAAATTTCATGGAAAGAGATTAAAAAGAGAATTCATCTTCGCACTGATCGACTGGATATGGCGTTCTTATGGGGCGTGCTTACGGCAATCGCTGCATTTGTTATTGTCATAGCGGTGGGATCATTGCTCACCGTTGCCGGTGTTGATGTGGAAAACTCAAGTAACATCCAGGATTTGGAAATGTTTTTTTCTATTCCTTCAATCCTGTTCTTAATTACGCTTCAACCCATTGCTGAAGAGTTCTTCTTTAGAGGGTTTTTACTGGAAAAAATAGGTTCGCTCTGGGGAAATTGGGCTGGAATTGCTGTTTCATCCCTGTTTTTTGGTATTGCTCATCTTTCCTATGCAAACGTGTATCCAGCCTTCATGACCGCTTTAATCGGCATTCTTCTTGCGTATCTGGTAGTTAAAACAAAGAATCTTACTGCTGCCATCATCGCTCATGTTTTATTTAATCTGGCTAGTTTCACCTTTTATTTGATTGGTAGAGAATTGCTCACTGAAGCGTTAATGCTATAAACACCTTTTTCATCCCTGG
This sequence comes from uncultured Thermoplasmatales archaeon, assembly GCA_964594475.1. Taxonomy (GTDB): domain Archaea; phylum Thermoplasmatota; class E2; order DHVEG-1; family DHVEG-1; genus EX4572-165. Next base: position 3,867 of record CAZQMI010000086.1, on the reverse strand, counting down.
TTCTGAAAGAAAGGAATCGGTGTGATTGCTATGGCAAAAGAACGAACCTTTGTAATGATTAAACCTGATGGCGTGCAACGAGGGTTAATTGGAGAGATTATCTCGCGTTTTGAAAAAAAAGGATTAAAGATTATCGCGATGAAAATGGTAGATGTTGACCGAGATCTTGCTGAAAGACATTATGGAGTTCATAAGGGAAAACCTTTTTTTGAACCAACGGTGGAGTATATTATTTCATCACCAGTGGTGGCTATGGTTCTTGTTGGTGATAATGCTATTAGTATGGTCCGCAACATGATGGGAAAAACCAATCCAATTGAAGCATCACCGGGAACGATTAGGGGTGATTATGGTCAGATTATCGGTCGAAATATCGTACATGGATCAGATGGACCGGATACTGCTGCTTTTGAAATTGATCTCTGGTTTGATGAAAACGAGATCAATGAGTTTACTCGTATTGATGAAGCTTGGCTGATTGAGTAACTATAATTTTTATTTTTTTTATTTTATACTTATTAATGTCGTTGCTTTTATAACCGCTGAGATGATACGGATGTAGTATGACTTTTGATAGACGTGCACTGGTCATACCGGATGGCTCGATATTTGAGGAAAAAACTATTGTTACCAAGGGTGATGTCATCATTGGAGACCGTTGCCTGGTGCAGTTTGGGATACGAACCGAGGGAAGAATCTTTGTTGGTGAACATGTTGTTCTGGATGGAGATCTTGAGGCAACAAATGATATAAGAGTTGATATTTTCAGCCGCATCCGAGGAAACATTACCTGTGATGAAAATGTGTATCTTGGGGAAAAGGTTTCAGTTGAAGGAAAATTGTCCTTGAACGGTGATCTTGATGTTGCTGATAGTGTGAATGTCAAGGAAGGATTTGAAGCCAAAGGATGGATCAATATCCGTAGTCCTATTCCTGTGGTTATCTATATTTTTATTTATCTGACTCAATTGTTGAAAATGGGTCATAGTGAGGAAATTGAACGTATTCTTGATGAAATGGAGGAAAACAAAGGAGATACTATTCCGATTTCCGAAGTATTTTTATTTGTGCCAAATAACTCCATGATCGGACTGCAGAAATCAAAGATTGATGGTGATATGCGCGTAGGAAAGGAAAGCAGGTTGCTTGGAAATTTTGAAAGCAAAGGCAAAATCATTATTGATGATCAGACCGTGGTTCATGGCAGTCTTGATGCCGCTGATGAGATTATCTGTGGGAAAAAGGTGGATATTAAGGGAAATATTGAATCATCACAGAATGTGCGGGTTGATGAAGATACTATGATTCAGGGTGATCTGAAAGGTGAAACCGTTCATCTGGCGAAATCAGCAACCATTCAAGGAACAATGTATGCTCGTCATGGTGCAAGTTTTATCACTCCCTATGATTTTGAAGCCGCGGAAAAGGTACGGCGGTTTGAAGATGATATTGAAGTCATTGAAGCATTAGATGAAGTGTGAGGTGAAAAACAGATGAGTATGATGATTGGTATTGTGGGAAAACCAAATGTGGGAAAATCAACCTTTTTTAATGCAGCTACTGATGCTCATGCAGAAATTGCTAATTATCCGTTCACCACCATTGATGCAAATCAGGGGGTGATGTATGTTCGTAAACCCTGTCCCTGTAAACATTTTAAGGTGACCTGTACACCTCATAACTCGGAATGTAAAGATGGAACTAGATTTGTCCCCATTGAAGCTCTTGATGTGGCCGGGCTTGTTCCTGATGCGTTCAAAGGAAAAGGACTGGGAAATAAGTTCCTTGATGAGCTGAGGCAAGCACATGCCTTGATTCATATCGTGGATGCATCGGGGAGCACTGATGCTGAAGGAAATCCTTTGAATCCCGGTGATCATGATCCATTGAATGATATTGATTTTTTGGAAAAGGAAATCACCTACTGGTTGAAAGGGATCATTAAGAAAAGCTGGGAGGATATCGCACGGAAATGTGAACTAGAAGGAAAACGGGTGGATATATTGCTAGCATCAAAACTGACTGGGCTTGGAATACGGGAGGAACATATCTATGATGCTATCCGAAAGGTATCTTTAAACACCGATAAACCATCTACGTGGTCTGAAGATGATCTGCTCAAATTATCAGATCATATCCGAAAGATTAGTAAACCCATGCTTATCGCCTATAACAAAATTGATATTGCACCAGTTGAGTTAGTGGAAAAGAAAAGCGATATTGAATCACGAGGCTATCGTGCGGTTCCCACAAGCGCAGAAGCAGAACTAGCACTAAGTAATGCATCTAATCATGATCTGATAGACTACCGCCCAGGTAGTAACACTTTTGTTATAAAACCTGATGCATCGTTAAATGATAAACAACAGAAGGGATTAGATTACATTAAAACCAATGTGCTTGATAAATATGGAAGCACTGGTATACAGCAATGCATTGAGGAAGCAGTTCGCATGCTTGATCTTATTGTAGTTTATCCCGTAGAAGATGAACATCATCTCACTGATAAGCAAGGTCGAATTCTTCCTGATGCCTATTTTGTCCCTCGAGGAAGTACGGCTAAGGATCTTGCCTATAAGGTCCATAGTGATATTGGTGATCATTTCATTCGGGCAATTGATGCCAAAACAAACCGGGTGATCGGTGCAGACCATGAGTTGAAAGATGGCGATGTGATCAGTATCGTTGCAGACACGTAAAGACTGATCCTTGGGTAATGATCGTTGTTTGTTTTTTCGTTTTTACCTGCACTATTAGCTGCGAATTACACTTTTATAATTAACATGCATTATGAATTACTGGGATTGCACTCGCCTGTTTGAAAAGGTTTTTCGGAGGAGAAAGATTGCCTGGAAAAAAATTCAATCGTTCATCGTATTCGTTCAGAGACAAATTAGACAGTCGTATACCGCTTGAGGATATACCATTTAAAACAATCAAGGTCACCATTTATGCCTTGCGTTGGATTTTTTTGTTGATCTTCTTATTTATTAGTGTAGGTATTGTAGTTTTATTTGCAACTGGTGGGCAAGCCTATGTGCAGGCTATTCTTGGATATAGCATCACTGGTTTTTTCACGTTTTTCATGGGGTATTTCGGTTGGATTCTCGCACAGGGTATCATTGAAATGATCACGGGAAAAGAACCCAAAGAGGAAAAAACGTTTTCCTATTATTTCAGTAAGAAAAACAAATATCGGTTTTAAATGATTTGAAGCAAAGCACTTAAACCCGTTCTTCTGTTTTCATTTCATCTAAGGTGAATGCAGATTATGATCATTTTTGATAACCATATGCATCTGAGACGTGATGGATGTTTTCTTGAGGCAGTCAAAGAATTCAAAAGAGCTGGTGGCACTCATTTCATTCTCTGTCAGTATCCTATGGTACATAAGGTCATCATGGAGAAATCGTATCAGTCCGTCTTTCAGCATACTATTGATATGGCAAATGAGATCAGAGAAAAAATTGATGTCCGGGTATTTACAACAGTAGGCCCATACCCAGTTGATTACCTTCGGTTAAAAGAGGTATTTGGTACAAAAGAAGCAATGGATCTGATGAAACAGGGCATGGATACAGCAGCTCGTTTTTGTCAGGACTACAAATCTTGTGTAGGTATAGGAGAGATTGGTCGACCTCATTTCCCGGTTGATGATCTCATCATGGAGGAAAGTAATGAAATCCTTCAATATGGGATGAAACAAGCAAAGAACATAGGTGTACCTGTAGTGCTACACACGGAATCAAGCACTCCTACACAATGCCGGCAACTAGCTGATATGGGCAGAAAAGTGGGTCTATCTGCAGATCAGATTGTGAAACACTTTGCTCCGCCATTGATCAATGCTGATGAAAACTTTGGATT